>DATLGM010000149.1:0-35916 GCA_035540515.1 Egibacteraceae bacterium
ATCGGTTCCACCTCCGGAGGTGTCAGAAGGAACCCGTAGCGGTTCGTGAGGGCTGGCGTTGTCGCGCCTGTCCTCCTGACACCACCGGGAGGTGGGCTTCATGGTGCACGTTCATGGTGTCCGCGCGCAGGAGCTGTCGTCGCGCTCGGTCGGGATCGCGCTGGATCGTTTGGTCGCGGTGCCCGTGGATGTGGGCAAGCCGAAGGCGATGGCGATGGTGTGTGACTTCACCGGTCGGCGGCTGGCGGCACCGTTTGAGTTCCGTCAGGACCGGACGGGGCTGGCAGAGCTGCTCCAGCGCGTTCGTGCGGTGCTGCCAGCCGACGTGGCGCTGGTGCGCGTCGGCGTAGAGGCGTGCGGGCACTACCACCGACCGGTGGTCGCCTCGGGGATGCTCCCGGACGACTGGCAGCTGGTTGAGCTGAACCCCGCCTGGGTGACCGCCCAGCGCAAGGTCAACGGAACCGCGCGGCGCAAGACCGACCCGATCGATCTGATCGCGATCGCCGATCTGTTGCTGGCCGGCCGAGGCTACGAGGTCGCTGCTGGCGATGAGCCGCTGTTGGAGCTGTGCGCCTGGGTGGCGCATCGCCGCCGCCGCGTCCACGTGCGGTCAGGGCTGAAAAACCAGCTGCTCGGCCAGGTCGACCGGTGCTTCCCGGGTCTGGCCGGGGCCGTGTCCGATGTGCTGGGCACCAAGGTCGGCCGGCTCGTCGTCGCCGAGTTCGCCGACCCTGACCGACTCGCCAAGCTCGGGGTGGGCCGGTTCCGTGCCTACGCCGCCCGCCGCGACGTGCGCGTAAACGTCACGATCGCCGAGCGGTTGGTCGCCGCCGCGCGCCAAGCGCTGCCACTGCCAGAGGCCGCGGTCGCCCGCCAGGTCCTCGACGCGGACCTGCAGTTGCTGGCCGACTTCGACGCGCAGGTGGCCGCCGCCGACGCGCGCATCAGCGCGCTCATCCCCGCGACCCGATATGCAGTCCTGACCTCCGGCCCCGGTTGGGGTGAAGTCCGTGTCGGCGCCTACGGCGCCGCGGTCGGCGATCCGGCCCGTTGGGCCTCACACGCGAAGATCTATCGAGCGGCTGGGCTGAACCCTGCCCAGTACGAATCTGCAGGGCGGCGCCGCGACAGCGGCATCAGCCGTGAAGGCTCTGTGGAACTGCGTCGTGCGCTGCTCGACCTGGGCGTGGGCCTGTGGCACCGCGACCCTGCCGCCCGCGACTACGCCGCCGCCCTACGCGAACGCGGCAAGCCCGGCGGCATCATCGCCACCGCCCTGGCCCGCCGAGCGAACAAGATCGCCTTCGCAATGGTCCGCGACCAGACCCTGTACGAGCCCACCGTCTGGCGTCAGGAGGACTGACCCCGGCTGCTTCCCAACCACGGTCCGGTGTGAGAACGTGGCGGGCAGGAAGGCCGGACCAGACGCCGAAGCCGCTATGACGCGCCCCCGCGGGGTGACGTCGGACCTAGCTTGGCGCCCGGCCTTCCGCCCTTTCCAGAGCTCGAACGACGCCAGATGACCCCACGCAACGTCGTGGAGGTCGCATACATCAGCGTGAGCCTGCGGCACCCGCACACGCGCTCGAGCACCGTGGCCGACACGACCCACCCGCCCGCGCTCACACGAGGGCCAAGCCGCCGCGCGCCCAAACACCCTTGACAGGACCTACAGCCAGCTAGGTGGTGAAAGATCAGGACATTGACCATCCGCACCTGATGGGCCGTTGACATCGTCGCGTAGACTGCCCGATCCGCGCCACGCCGAGACCATGCATGGGGGTGCAACTCGTGAGAGCAGGAGAACGCGCTCCACTGCTCTACCGCAGCATCCACGCGGTACTGCCACCGATCATCAACGCACTGTGGCGACCGTGGATGGAGGGGATCGAGAACATCCCCGCCAAGGGGCCGGCGATCCTGGCCGCCAACCACTTGTCCTTCCTCGACTCGATCTTCTTGCCGGCGTCGCTGGACCGCCCCGTGTACTACCTGGGCAAGTCCGACTACTTCAGCGGGTGGCAGCGCTACTTCTTCGAAAACGTCGGGGTGATGCCGGTCGCGCGGCAGGGCGGCGACGCCGGGGAGGCCAGCCTGCGCAAGGGCGAGGAGGTGCTCCGTGAGGGGCACCTGCTGGGGATCTACCCCGAGGGCACACGCTCCCCCGACGGTCGGCTGTACCGGGGCAAGACCGGCCCGGTCCGCCTTGCGCTGCGGACCGGCGCCCCGGTGATCCCCGTCGGTCTGATCGGCACCGACGACGTGCTGCCCGTCGGCGCGAACGTGCCGCGGCTGGCCCGCGTCGGCATCCGCATCGGGCGCCCCCTGAACCTGGCCGAGCGCTACGGCGGCATGGCCGAGGACCGGTTCGCCCTGCGCAGCGCCACCGACGAGCTGATGTACGAGCTGATGATGCTCACCGGCCAGGAGTACGTCGACGAGTACGCCGCCAAGGTGAAGTCTGGCGAGGTCACCATCGGCTCGGGTGACTTCGAGGAGCTTGGCGGGCTGCTCGACGCGCCGCCGCGGGAGCTCGAGCGCGTCAGCTGACGGGGGCGAAATCCGCCCCCACGACGCCTGACCGGGGTACGGTCAACGCGTGCGTCCCCGTACGTCTGGTTTGCGGTGATGTCGGGCTCGAGTCGGGCCGGGCTGTCCGGTGCGCTGTTCGCGGGCGGCCTGGTGGTGGGGCTGGTGCTGGCGCTGTTCGCACCGCCGGCCACGGGGCCGGCAGCATCCGAGCCGGCGGACGTCGCCGCCGCACCCGTCGCCCGCTTCACCGACGCGCCTGAGGACGACGACTGCCAGCGCGCCCCGCTGCGGCGCAGGGCGGCCCAGGTGCTCGTGGTCGGGTTGCCGGGGGTGAGCTCGTCGCTGGAGCCGCTGGCCCAGGAGCTCACGGCGCTGGGGGTCGGCGGCGTGTTCATCAACAAGAGCAACGTGAGCAGCAGCGATCAGGTCCGCGCGCTGACCGCCGGCCTGCAGGAGGCCAGCGACCTGCCGCTGCTGGTCACCACCGACGAGGAGTCCGGTCGCGTCTCGTCGTTCCGCGCGCTGACCGGGCCGACGAGCGCCCCGCGCACCCTCGCGGCGATGCACGCGCCGGAGGGCGTTCGCGACTACGCGGCCCTGATGGGTGCGCGGCTGGCGGACCTGGGCATCAACGTGGACCTCGCCCCGGTGGCGGACCTCGACGACGGTGTGTGGTCGGGTGTCATCGGTGACCGGTCGTTCTCCGGCGACCCGTTGACCGCGGCGTCGTACGCGCAGGCGTTCGCCGACGGGCTGATCGACGCCGGCGTGCTGCCCGTGGTCAAGCACTTCCCCGGCCACGGTCGCGCCGGCGACGACGTGCACCGGCGGTCCAGCCGCGTCGACACGCCGCTGGAGGAGCTGCTGTCCACCGACGTGCTGCCGTTCGTGTCGCTGATCGACGCCGGCGCCCCGATCGTCATGCTCGGCCACGTCTCCTACGACGCCCTGGAGGCACGGCGACCCGCGAGCATGTCGCCGGCGGCCTACGAGCTGCTGCGCGACCTGGGATTCGAGGGCGTGGCGATCACCGACTCCATCGGCATGGGCGCGATCCACCGCCGCTGGGACTTCCCGCAGGCGGCCGTGCGAGCGATCGCCGCCGGGGCCGACGCCGTGCTCGCGACCGACGGCCGAGAGGCCGACCGAATGACCAGCGCGCTGGTGCGCGCGGTCCGCCGCGGCACATTGGACGAGGCGCGGTTGGACGAGGCCGTCGCGCGGATCCTGGCGCTCAAGGGTGTCGACCCCCAGGGCTGGACCTGCGCGACGCCCGGCCCGCTGCCCGCCATGGCCCAGCGCAGCCTGCTGCGCGGGAACGCCACGCTCGACTAGGCGGTCGCCCAGCCCCGGCTGCGCTCCAGCGCCTGGCGCCACCGTGCTTGACGCGCGTCGCGCTCGTCGGGGTCCATCGCCGGGTCGAAGCGCCGGTCCAGCTGCCACACGTCGCGCAGCTCCTCGACGGACGACCACACCCCTGCCCCCAGTCCGGCCAGGAAGCCGGCTCCCAGTGCTGTGGTCTCCGCCACTTTCGGGCGCAGCACCGGCACCCCCAGCAGATCCGCCTGGAACTGGCACAGCAGGTCCATCGCCGCGGCGCCGCCATCGACGCGCAGCTCGGTCGGCGCGACGCCCGAGTCGGCGGCCATCACCTCGACGACGTCGCGGGTCTGGTAGGCCATCGCCTCGACCGCGGCGCGGGCGACGTGCGCGCCGGTCGTTCCACGCGTCAGGCCCACCAGCGCCCCGCGGGCGTACGGGTCCCAATACGGCGCCCCCAGGCCCGTGAAGGCCGGGACGAAGAACACGTCGCCGGTGTCGTCGACCGTCTCCGCGAGCGGGCCGGTCTGGTCTGCGCGCTCGATGATGCCCAGCCCGTCGCGCAGCCACTGGACGGCTGCACCGGTGACGAAGATCGACCCTTCCAGGACGTACACCGGTCCGGCCCCGAGGTCCCAGCCGACGCTGGTCAGCAGCGCCTCGGACGCCGACGCCTCACCCCCGGTGTTCAGCAGGACGAAGCTGCCGGTCCCGTAGGTGTTCTTCGACATGCCCTGCTCCCAGCAGCCCTGCCCGAACAGCGCCGCCTGCTGGTCCCCGGCCATGCCGTGGATCGGCACAGCGGCACCCAGGAACGCGTCGGGCACCGTGGTGCCGAAGTCGGCCGTGTTGGGCCGGACCTCGGGCAGGACGTCCGGCGGGACGCCGAGCAGGTCGCACAACCCGGCGCTCCACTGGCCGCGGCGGATGTCGTACAGCATCGTCCGGGAGGCGTTGGACGGATCGGTGGCGTGCACCGCCCCGCCGGTCAGTCGGGCGACGACCCACGAGTCGACCGTGCCGAACGCCAGCCGGCCGGCATCGCCGGCCTCGCGCACCTGCGGGGCGTTGTCCAGCAACCAGGCCAGCTTCGTGCCGGAGAAGTACGCGTCGATGACCAGGCCGGTACGCCGCCGCACCTCGGTGGCGTGCCCGGCCTCGCGCAGCTCGTCACACCGGGCCGCGGTGCGCCGGTCCTGCCACACCACGGCGTTGTGCAGCGGCTGCAGGGTCTCGCGGTCCCACACGACCACCGTCTCGCGCTGGTTGGTGATCCCGATGGCCGCCAACTCGGCCGCGGCGGTGCCGGCCGCGGTCAGGGCGGCGTCGCAGGCGGCCACGACCGCCTCGACGATGTCGTCGGGGTCGTGCTCCACCCAGCCCGGACGGGGGAAGTGCTGGGGGAACTCGCGGTACCCGCGACCGGTGACGGCCCCGGCCTCGTCGAGCACCAGCGCGGTCACGCCCGTCGTTCCGGAGTCCAGCGCCAGGATCCTGCTCACAGCCCCGCCCTTTCGCGACCGCCATCGAACAGTGGGGGAGTCTGCCATGGGACTCGCCTAGGATGCGGCGGGTGGTCCGACGAGTAGGCATCCTGACTGGCGGGGGTGATTGCCCCGGCCTCAACGCCGTCCTCCGCGCCGTGGTGCGCCGTGGTGACGAGGCGCACAACATCGACGTCGCCGGCTTCCGCAACGGGTGGCAGGGCGTCATCGAGGGCACCGTCGAACCGCTGACCCGGGAGTCGACCAAGGGCATCCTGCACCGCGGCGGCACGATCCTGGGCACCAGCCGCGTCAACCCCCTGGAGGCCGAGGGCGGCGGTGTCGACCGCATCCGCGAGGTCCTGGACTTCCACGAGCTCGACGGACTCGTCGTCGTCGGCGGGGAGGGGACGCTGTCGGCTGCGCGCCAACTGTCCGAGCACGGCGTGCCCATCGTTGGTGTGCCCAAGACGATCGACAACGACCTGGGCGGCACCCAGTTCACGATCGGGTTCTCCACCGCACTGGACGTCGCCACGGAGGCCGTCGACCGGCTGCACAGCACCGCCGAGAGCCACAACCGGGTCATGCTGCTGGAGGTGATGGGGCGCCACGTCGGGTGGATCGCCACCTACGCAGGCATCGCCGGCGGCGCCGACGCCATCTTGATTCCCGAACGGCCGTTCAACCTCGAGCGGGTCGCGCGCCACCTCAAGCGCCGCCATGGCACCGGCCGGTCGTTTTCGATCGTGGTGGTCGCGGAGGGCGCGGTCCCGGAGGAAGGCACGATCGACCTGCCGGCGTACGACACCGACGAGTTCGGCCGGCCGAAGCTGGGCGGTATCGCGTCGATGATCGGCCCCATGATCGAGCAGATGACGGGCTTTTCGACACGGGTGACGACGCTGGGCCACGTGCAGCGCGGCGGTTCCCCCAACGCGTTCGACCGGGTGCTCGGATCGAGCATGGGAGTGGCCGCCATCGACTGCGCCGCCGACGAGCGGTGGGGCGCCATGGTCGGCATGAGCGGCAACGCCATCGTCGGGGTCCCGCTGGCGGAGGCCACCCGGGAGCTGAAGACCGTGCCCAACCGCATGTACGAGGTCGCCGAGGTCTTCTTTGGCTGAGACCGTCGACCTGCGTAGCGACACGGTCACCCGGCCGACCGCAGAGATGCGCCGGGCCATGGCCGAGGCCGAGGTCGGCGACGACGTCTACGGCGAGGACCCCACCGTCCGCCGGCTGCAGGAGCGCGCCGCCGAGCTGTTCGGCCGGGAGGCCGCCCTGTATTGCCCCAGCGGGGTGATGTGCAACCAGCTGTGGTTGCGGGTGCTCGCCCGCCCGGGCACCGAGGTCGTCGTCGAGGCCGACAGCCACGTCGTGAACTACGAGGGCGCCGCCGGCGCGCTGCTGGGCGGCGTGCAGTTCCGCACGGTCCCCAGCCGCTACGGCCAACTGGAGGTCGACGACCTTCGCGAGGCGGTGCGCGCCGACCACTTCCCGCTCACGCCGGCGTCGCTGGTGTGGCTGGAGCAGACCCACAACCGGCGTGGCGGCACCTACTACAGCGTCGGGCAGCTCGAGGCCGTCCGAGCCCTCTGCGACGAGCGGGGGGTGGGGCTGTACATCGACGGGGCGCGGATCCTCAACGCCGCGGTGGCGTCCTCGACCGACCCGGACGTCTACGGCCGCATCGCCGACGGCTTGATGTTCTCGCTGTCCAAAGGCCTGGGGGCACCGGTCGGGTCGCTGATGGTCGGCGACGCCGACGCGATCGCGGCAGCCACCGAGTGGCGGCGACGCTACGGCGGTGCGATGCGCCAGTCGGGGGTCATCGCCGCGGCCGGGCTGGTCGCGCTGGACCGCATCGAGCGCCTGGCCGACGACCACGCGCACGCGCGGCTGATCGCCGAGGCCGTCGCCGACGTCCGCCCGGACACCGTGGACCTGCCCCAGGTGCAGACCAACATCGTCTACGTCAACGGCGTCGATGCGGCCGACGTCTGTGCGCGGCTGCGGGAGCACGGGGTGCTGGCCGGCGCCATGGATGCGGCGACGGTGCGCATGGTGACGCATCCGGACGTGTCCGCTCAGGGGGCCAAGACGGCCGCCGAGGCGCTGCGGCGGGTGCTGGGATGAGCTCAGGCCAGCGGCGGCTGGCCGCCGTCGTACACCGGCCAGCCGTCGTCGCCTGCGCGTACGTCGGGATGCAGCGGGTGGGCCGGACGGTTGTCTGTCGACAGCAGGTGGACGGCGGGAACGCCGCGGATGACCGCCGCGTCCGCGAGCAGCCTGCGGTGGCACCGCCACCAGACGGTCTCCGCGCACATCACGGCGGTGGGCTCGCTGCGGCAGGCCGCGAGCAGCGCGGTGAACGCCTCGCGGAACTCCCCGGTGTCCATGTGGTCGGCGTAGCCGGCGAAGGCCGCGTTGCGCCACGCGGTGTGGCGTGACTGCGCGCGACGTGACCGGCGACCGCCGAGCGTGTCACCCCACCACTGATAGGTGATCCCCGCCGCGGGCAGTGAGTCGGTCAGGGCGTCCCTGCCCAGATGGGGGTAGCGCCGCGACCCCGGGTGGCGGCGGACATCGGCGAGGACCGTGATCCCCGCCGCGGCCAGCACCTCGACCAGCTCCTCGGTCGTCTTGGTGCCGTGCCCAACCGTGTAGAGCGTCACGGCAGCGGGCGGACGGCATCGACGTCGCCGATGGTCGCCGCCTGCTCCTCGGGAGGCGCGGGCGGCGGCGCACCCCCGCGCAGCTCGGCGATGAGCATGCCCGTCAGGATCAGCCCACAGCCCACCCAACCACGCGCGGACAGACGCTCGTCGAGCAGCAGGAAACCGAACAACCCGGCGAACACCGGCTCCATCGTCAAGATCACCGCGGTGCGCGTCGGCGGGATTACGCGCTGTGCGGCCGTCTGGATCCAGAAGGCCGCCGCGCTGGCGAGCAGCGCGGTGACCAGCAGGGCGACGACGACCGAGGTGTCCCACGACATCGGTGCGCGGCCGACCTCGAAGGTGACCGCGACGGTGGCGTGCAGCACAGCGCTGGTCGCCAGCTGCACGACGGTCAACCCCACGGCGTCATGCAGGGACGACCACGCCCCAAGACCGACGATGTGGATGGCGAACGCCAGCGCGCACCCCAGGATCAGCACGTCGCCGCCGCGCGGCACGAACGACGGGCCGAGGCTGAGCAGGGCAAGGCCGACGGTGGCCAGGACGACGCCGGCGATGGCCGCCCCCGACGGGGGCCGGCGCAGGAGCACGGCGGACAGCAGCGGTGTGAACACCACGAACATGCCCGTCACGAAGCCCGCATTGCTGGCATTGGTGTACTGCAGCCCGACCGTCTGGAACGCATAGCCCGCGAACAGCGCCGCACCCAGGACCGCGCCGTGGCGCCGGCCTGCGGCGGACAGCCGGCGCACGGACGGCACGGAGACGGCCCCCAGGACGGCGGCCGCCAGCGCGAACCGAATGGCGTTGAACGAGTACGGCGGCAGCTGCTCCACGGCCTGCTTGACCAGCGGGAACGTGACCCCCCAGATGGCGGTCACGCCGATCAGCGCCACCCCGAACCCCCACTGCCGCGTGCTCTCGCTGCTCGCGGTCAGTCGTCGGCCTCCCGTTCGGCGTTCTGTGAGAACGTGTACAGGGTCACGGTCTCCCCGCGTTCGACCTGCGTGCCCGCCTCGGGCACCTGGGCCTCCACGCGCCCGAACGTGCCGCGGCGGAACGGCCCGATCTGCGGACGGGCCTGCTCCACGACGCGCACCTGCATCCCCAGCGCCTGGAGCGCCTCGCGGGCCTGCCCGACCCCCTGGCCCTCATAGCTGTCGATTGCGAACGTCTGGGGGCCGGCCGACACGACGAGGGCCACGGCGGTGCCCTTGTCCACGGTCTGCCCCGGCTCGACGCTCTGGCTGATGACCGTCCCGGCCTGTGGGACCGCGTCGCTGTACTGCTCGGTGACCTCCACGGTCAGCTTCGCTGCCTCCAGCGCCTGCGTGGCGGCGCCGCGGTCCTGCCCCACGACCTCGGGGACCTCTACCTGCTCGATGCCGCGGGACACCCGCACGGTGATCTCGGTGCCCTGCAGGACCGTGGTCTCGGCTTCCGGCTGGTGGCCGATGATCCGGCCGCGGGGCACGCGGTCGGAGAACTGGCGGCGAACCGCGACGTCGAGGTGATACGGGGCCTGCTCGAGACGGTCGAGCCAGCGCTGCGCCGGGCGTCCGGAAAGGTCGGGGATGGTCACCTCGGCGGGCCCCGAGGAGATCACCAACGCGATCTCCGCACCCCGTCGCAGCGGCGCCCCGGGGGCGGGGCGCTGATCGACGACATGGCCTGGCGGCACCTCCAGGTCGTGACGCGTGCCCCCGTCGAGCACCGTCAGGCCGGCCTCGGCCCCTGCTGACTCGGCGGCCTCGCGGGTCATCCCGATGAGCTCCGGGGCCCCCGCGACCGGGGCGATCACCCAGTTCCACAACGCGAACCCGCCGGCGCCGGCGAGCAGCAGGACGGCGGCCAGCACCGCGAGCAGCGGCGGCCGGCGGCGCGCCGGCCGGGACCCGCGGCGTCGCAGGCTGGGGAGGCGTCGCCGGCGCCGGCGCACGCGGGACGTCCCCGTGGGCACCGTCACGGTGTCCTCCGTGGCGACGGGAATCACCAGCGTGCCGTTGTCGACCTCGTCGTCCAGCACGACCGGCGTCGGCCCACCGGGCACCGCGGCGGTCAGTGCCGCGACCAGCGACGCCATGTCGTCGTAGCGGCGGTCGGGGCGCTGGGCGGTGGCGCGGGCGATGACACCGTCCAGCGCCGCCGGGGCATCACTGACGAAGTCGCGGACCGGAGGGATCCGCTCGCGGGCGTGGCGCATCGCCACCGCCATCGGCGTCTCGGCGGGCAGCGGCTTGCGGCCCGTCAGCAGCTCGAACAGCACCACGCCAAGCGAGTACTGATCGGTGCGCTCGGTCGCCTCCTGTCCGGACAGCAGCTCGGGGGCCAGGTAGTGGACGCTGCCCACGAGGGTGCCGGTGGCCGTGTGGCTGGTCTCGGCGATGGCGCGGGCGATGCCGAAGTCGGCGACCTTGGGGGTGCCGTCGGCGGCGATGAGGATGTTCTCCGGCTTGATGTCGCGGTGGATCACGCCGGCGGCGTGGGCACGAGCCAGCGCGTGGCACACCGGCGTCGCGACGGCGAGCACCTCGCCGGGGGTCAGGCGCCCGCGTCGCAGCAGGACCTCGCGCAACGAGGGCCCGTCGACGTACTCCATGACGATGAACGGCAGGTCGGCGGTGCCCTGGTCGAACACGTTGACGATGTTCGGGTGCAGCAGGCCGGCGGCGGCCCGGGCCTCGGCACGGAAGCGCGCCAGCACCGAGGGGTCGTCAGCCAGGTGCGGGTGCAGCGCCTTGATGGCGACGTCGCGCTCCAGCGACTCGTCGATGGCTCGGTAGATCGTGGCCATCCCGCCCGCGCCAAGGCGGGCGGTCACGCGGTAGCGCCCGCCCACGACGGCACCCACGGTGATGGCGCCGAGGGAACCTGGGGAAGCCGGAGCCTGGGAACTCACGCCGGCGAGTGTATGGGCGTTTCGCGGCCCTTCGGCTCAGGCGGGGCGCGTATCCTCGCCGGTGATGGCCGCCTCCGACTTCCATGACGAGCTGCTGACGTTGGACTTCGTCCCCCAGCAGAAGGACCGGCGGGGCACGGTGCAGTACGCCCGCCGACCCAACCGCTACCTCACCGAGTGGGTGCACGACAACGGCGACGAGGCCCTGTTCACGTGGGAGTTCGACCTGGGGGAGTTCTGCTCTGCCGTGGGCTGGCAGATCGGTGCGGCCGAGCACAGCTTCCAGATCCTGTACCCGCAGTTCGACGTGCGGATCGCCCGCGACATCGATGCCGTCGCCGTCGAGGTGCAGCGCCTGGAACAGCAGCTGCGCAGCCTGGATCTGGCCGACCCGGCGCTGTAGCGCCCGGGCGCGGTGGCGCGGCGGCGCCACGGCTAGCCTCGTTCGGATGCGCGGAACTTTGGTCAACGTCCTTGCGATCGTCGCCGGCGGCGGCGCCGGTCTGCTGCTCGGCGGCCGGTTGCCCGAGCGCGTCCGGCAGACCGTCGTCGGCGTCCTCGGGGTGTTCACGCTGGTCTTGGGGATCAACGCCGGGCTGACGGTGTTCGGCGAGACGCTCGAGGCGGCCGTCGGGCGTGGCGCCGTCGTCGTGGTGCTCGGCGCGCTGGTCGTCGGTGGTGTGGTCGGGGAGCTCCTGCGGTTGGAGGACCGGCTGGTGCGCCTCGGCGAGCTGCTGCAGGCGCGGGTAGGCGATCGGGGCGCCGATTCGCCGCGCGGGCCGAGGAACGACGCTGTGACCGTGCCCGCCGGCGTCGTCGCCGTCGAGACGGTCGAGGGCGACGAGCTGGTTGCGACGACACCGCACCGCTTCGTCACGGCCTTCGTGACCGCAAGCCTGGTGTTCACCGTCGGGCCGCTGGCGATCCTGGGACCATTGCAGGAGGGGCTCAACGGCGACCTGCAGATCCTGCTCGTCAAGAGCCTGCTGGACGGGTTCGCCGCGATCGCGTTCGCCAGTGCGCTGGGCCTCGGTGTGGTCTTCGCCGCCTTGCCCGTCGGTGTGCTGCAGGGGTCGGTGGCATTGCTCGCCGGCGTCCTGGGGCCGCTGGTGAGTGAGCCGATGTTCGCCGCGCTCGACGCCGTGGGCGGGGTCCTGGTGGTCGGCATCGCGCTGCGCCTGCTGGACGTGGCGCACCTGCGGGTGGCCAACCTGCTGCCGGCATTGCTGATCGCGCCGACGCTCGTGGCGCTCTGGCCGTAGCCGGGGCGCGTCGCGTGGGGAGAAATCCCCACAATTTTCGATGAGTTTCCCTTGTCGCCACGGGCCCGATGTGGGATACTTCGAACACATGTTCGAGTCATCGGTTCGAGGTCGTGTGGTCCCGCGGGTTGGGCCGGCGCGCCGGTGTGTGGCCCGTGAGCGGGCGGTGGGCTATGACGCTGGGCCGGTAGCGGGGACCGGTGCGACCGTTGACGTTGGTCCGAGTGGCGCGGTGGACGCTGCCGCGGCGCTGTCGCAGTTGGAGGCGGCGGTGGCCGCGGTCCAGGCGGTGGACTGGGACGGTGAGGCGGCGTCATCGGCGGGCGCGGCGGCGGTGGAGCTGCAGCGCTTGGGCAACCGGTTGGCGGCCGGGCAGCTGGCGGCCATCGCGGCGGTTGGCCGCCGGCAGGTGTTCCGCGCCGACGGGGCGGTGACGTCCGCGTCGTGGCTGGGGGCGCGGGCGAATCTCGACGCGGCGGCGGCGACGCGGTTGTGCACCACGGCCTGGCGGTTGGCCGACTTGCCCGTGTTGGCGCAGGCGTTGGCTGACGGGGATGTGTCGTTGGCGCACGTGGTGGCGGTGACCGAGGCGGCGGTGCCGCAGCGCCGTGACGCGGTGGTGGCGTGCGAGCAGGCGCTGACGGACCTGGCCCGAACGGCGCCGCCGCGGCAGGTGCGTGTGGCGGTGGCGCGGATCCGTGATCTGGCGGACCGCGACGGCACCGAGCCGCCAGAGGTGGAGCGGCCGTTCACGGCGGGGCCGGATGACCCGCGGTTGTACTGGCGGCAGTACCCGACGGTGGACGGGATGGTCGAGGGCGGGTTCTGCGTCGACGCGGGGTTGGCCGAGATGCTCAACGCGTTATACGACGCGTACTCGACGCCGGATCCGCCGGGCACGCCGCTGACCAGTCGCACGACGCCGGGCCAGCGGCGGGTCGCGGCGATGCGCGCGGCGGTGACCGCGCTGCTGGCGTCTGGCGCGGCGCCCACGGTGCAAGGCGTCAAGCCGCATCTGCTGATGATGCTGGACTTGTTGACGGTGATGGGCCGCGACCAGGCGGCGACGTTCGCTGCGGAGCTGGCCCGCACGGGGCGGGTGTCGGCCTCGACGATCGCGCGGTTGGGGCTGACCATGGACGCGCGGGTGACCACGGTGTTGACCATCGGTCGGTGGCGGCCGGTGGCCGTGGCCGACACGCAGCGGACGTTGCCGGGGTGGTTGCGGCCGTTGTTGTTGATGATCCATCGGCGATGTCGCGGCCCGGATTGTGACCGGCCCGCGAGCTGGACGCAGGCGCACCACGAGGTCGCGTACGCCGACGGCGGGCCGACCGATGTCAACAACACCATCCCGCTGTGCCCGGCACATCACAATCTGGTCACCTACCACGGGTGGACCGTGACCGTCGACCGCGACACCGGTATCGCCACCTGGAACGGACCGCACGGCCAGACCACCCACGTCCATCCCCAACCCTGACCACCAGGGCGCTGCCGCCTGCCCTGGCGGTGGCTCTGCCCAGGTGGCATCGTGGGCACGGCAACGGGAGTCCGCCACCGTGGCGGGCTGAGAGGGCGCACGCCGACCGTCACCACCTGATCCGGGTCATGCCGGCGAAGGGAGCGCTGTGAGCATCACCATCGTGGGCGGGGGAGCCATCGGGCTGTCCGTCGCGTGGCGAGCTGCCGCCGCCGGCGCCGAGGTGACGCTGTTCGACCCGGCGCCCGGCCACGGCGCGTCGTGGGCGGCAGCGGGGATGCTCGCACCGGTCACCGAGGCGCACTACGGCGAGGAGACGCTGCTCGCCCTGAACCTGGCCTCGGCCCAGCGGTGGGCCGATTTCGCGTCGGAGCTGGCAGACGCCGCCGGCGTCGATCCCGGCTACCGCCGTTGCGGTGCCATCACCGTCGCCCGCGACCTGGATGACCAGGCGGCCCTGGCGGAGCTGTTCGCCTTCCAGCAGCGGCTGGGGCTCGACGTCGAGCGGCTGACGGGCTCACAGGTCCGAGCCCTGGAGCCGGCGCTGTCCCCCCGGATCCGCGGTGGCATCGTGGCCCGAGACGACCACCAGGTCGACAACCGCGCCCTGGTTGACGCCCTGCTCATCGCCGCAGCCCGCGCCGGCGTCCGCTTCGACCGGCGAGCCGTGCGCGCCATCGACGTGCGCGACGGCCGGGTCGCCGGCGTCGTGCTGACCGACGACACGCAGGTGCAGACCCAGACGGTCGTCGTCGCCACCGGTGTGGGGACCGCACGTCTGGGTGGCGTGCCTGACGGGGTGCTCCCGCCGGTCCGTCCGGTCAAGGGCCAGCTGCTGCACCTGCGGGGGGCCTCGGACGCGTGCCCGCAGGCCGGCGTCGTCCGCGGCCTCGAGGCGTACATCGTCAGCCGAGGCGACGGCCGCGTCGTGGTCGGCGCGACCATGGAAGAGCGCGGCGACACCGCCGTCACCGCCGGCGCCGTCATGGACCTGCTGCGCGCCGCGTGGGAGCTGGTGCCCGGCCTTGCCGAGCTCGCGCTGTCCGAGACGATCGCCGGCCTGCGCCCCGCCACACCGGACAACGCGCCGGTGATCGGGCCGACCGAGGTCGACGGCCTCATGCTGGCGGTCGGCCACTTCCGCAACGGCATCTTGCTCACACCCGTCACGGCTGACGCGGTCGTCGAAGGGCTCGCCGGCCGGTGGCCCGCGATCGTGGCGCCGTTCAGCGCTGACCGGTTCGCCACCACCGAGGTGGCATCGTGACCGTCGTCGTCAACGGCCATGACCGCACGGTGTCCGCCGGCACCACGATCGCCGACCTCGTCCGCGACCTCGGGCGGGACCCGACCGCCCCCGGCACGGCGGTCGCGTGCAACGGTGACGTCGTGCCTCGCCGCGACTGGCACACCACCTCTTTAATTGACGGTGACGCCGTCGAGGTCGTCGTCGCCGTCGGCGGCGGTTGAGCAACCCGAGGAGCCATGAGTACCCAGGAACGCACCATCACCGACCCGCTGGTCATCGCCGGCGAGGTCTTCGGATCGCGCCTGGTCATGGGCACGGGGGGCGCGACGAGTCTCGATGCCCTCGCCGCTGCGTTGGAGGCCTCGGGGGCTGAGCTGGCCACCGTGGCGCTGCGCCGCATCGACCCGACGGCTGCGGGGTCGGTCCTCGACGTCCTCACGCGCGCGGGCTGCAAGGTGCTGCCGAACACCGCCGGCTGCTTCACCGCCCACGACGCCGTCCTGACCGCCAAGATGGCCCGAGACGCGTTTGCGACCGACTGGGTCAAGCTGGAGGTCATCGGCGACGACCGCACCTTGCTCCCCGACGGCCCGGAGCTGCTCACCGCCGCCGAGCGGCTCGTCGACGACGGCTTCGTGGTGCTGCCGTACACCACGGACGACCCTGTCCTGGCGCGCCGGCTCGCCGAGGTCGGCTGCGCAGCGGTCATGCCGCTGGGGTCGCCCATCGGCAGCGGCGCCGGCATCCGCAACCCGTACAACCTGCGCCTGATCGTGGAGGAGGCCACCGTCCCGGTCATCCTCGACGCCGGCATCGGCACGGCCAGCGACGCGGCCATTGCGATGGAGCTGGGCTGCGACGCCGTGCTATTGGCCAGCGCCGTCACCCGCGCGCAGCAGCCCGCGGTCATGGCGGAGGCGATGCGCAAGGCGGTGGAGGCCGGCCGCCTGGCACACCTCGCCGGTCGCATTCCTCGGCGGCTGTACGCCGAGGCGTCCACGCCATTCGCCGGTCTGCCCGACCTCGACGCCTGACGCGATGGTCGCCGCGCATCACCGCGTCCAGCGGCTCGCCGACAGCGTGCTGTACCTGTGTGTCGACCGGCGCGCCGACCGTGGCGACCTCGACGGGTTCCTCGACGCCGTGCTCGGCGCCGGCGTGGACGTCGTCCAGCTGCGCGACAAGGATGCCGACGCCGACCAGATCCGCACAGCGGCTCCGGTGTTCCGCGCTGCCGCCGACCGCCACGGCGCGCTGTTCATCCTCAACGACGACCCCAGCCTGGCCGTGGAGGTCGACGCCGACGGGGTGCACGTGGGACAGGACGACATGACGCCCGAGGCTGCCCGTGCTGTCGTCGGTGGCGACCGGCTCGTGGGCTGGTCGACCCACAGCGTGTCGGAGGTCGACGCCGCCGTGGCCGCTGACTGCGACTACTTCGCGACCGGCCCGGTCCATGCGACGCCGACCAAACAGGGCCGGCCGGGCACCGGGCTGGGACCCGTGCGGCACGCCGCGGCGGTCGCGGCCGGCCGCCCGTGGTTCGTCACTGGCGCCATGAGCGGGGCGACCGCTCCCGAGGTCCTGGCGGCGGGCGCCACCCGCATCGTGGTGGTCCGCGCGCTCACCGAAGCGGACGACCCCGCCGGCGCGACTACCGCCCTGGCTCGGCTCCTGCGAGCCGGCTAGCTAGGCGGTCAGGTCGGTCGCCATCTCCTCGATCATCCGCGGGATCATCGGGCCGTCCAGCCGCCGCGCGATGTCACCGGAGCCATCGATGCTGAACAGCCACGGCTCGCTGGGCAGGCCCCAGTCGCGGATCGGCTTGCCGGTCTTCAGCTCGCCGGACACCTCCGAGTAGACCTCGACGTGGATCCACGCCAGATCCTCCGGCCAGTCGCCGCTGGTGCGGATCTCGTCCATCGTCCCGACGGCGGGACCGCACGTGGCGGTCTGGCAGAACTCGGGTGTGGCGAACATCAGCATCACGGGGCGGCCGTCCTCCAGCGCCTGGTCGAGGCTGATGTCGTGCATCTCACAGGCCGGGTCCTGGGTGCAGAGCTTCTCGAAGTTCAGCGGCCGGTCGACGGTCGGCGTGGGGACCGCCAGCGCCTGCTTGCCGGGCACCGGGATCTCGGACTGCTCGGGAGCGACCGCGTTGACAACCGTGGCGCCGTACTGGTCGCCGTCGACGACGACCACCTCGATCTGCCCGGGTTGCTCGACGGCGAACTCGGCGACGTGCAGCCCCAGTCCCGTACCGGGGACCTCCTCGTACGTCGTGGGCAGCGGGCCGTCGAGCACCTCGCCGTCGACGGTGCGGACGTAGACCTGCAGCTCGGTGTCCTCGACCTGCACGTTCTCCAACGTGCGGACCAGGATCGGCACAGGCCGGGGGTCGCCGACGAGGAACTCCCACGTCGTGATCGTGGCATTGAGCTGCGCAGGCCCCTCAGGGATCCCGCCGGCCGCGCCCCGCCCACAGGCGGCCAGCAGCCCGGGAGAGCCGGCAGCGGCCAGCAGCACAGCGGAACGGCGAAGGAATGCACGTCGGTCCATGCGGCCCAGGCTATCCGCGGTGGCACAGTGGCGACGATGCGGACCGCGGCGACGGTGACACTGGTGGCGATGCTCCTGGCATCGGCGGCCTGCCGACCCGACGCCGCGGCACAGCAGCGGGTCGTGGTCGGCGTCGGATCGACGACCGAGCAGCGGGTGCTCGCGGCGCTGGCCGTGCACGCGCTGGCCGACGCGGGACTGGAGCCCAGCGTCCGCGGCGACCTCGGCGGCACGGTGGGGCTGCGGCGGGAGGCGATCGGCGGTTCCATCGACGTGTTCTGGGACTACACCGGAGCCGCGTGGGGGCTGGGCATGGGTCAGCAGGCTCCGCCGGGGGACGCCGAGGAGTCCTACGAGCGGGTCCGCCGAGCCGACGAGGACAACGGCCTGACCTGGCTGGCGCCCAGCGAGGCGAACGCCACGCTGGCGCTGTTCGTACGCCGCGAAGACCTGCCGGCGGAAGGCCGCCCCCGCGGGCTGACGTGGCTGGCCGGCGTCCTGTCGGCGGGGGAGCGGCACCTGTGCGCCGACCCGGAGTTCGTCACGCGGCGCGGGGGGTTGGACGCGCTGGCTGCGGCCTACGCGATGGACGTCGAGCGCCTCACCGATGCGGTGATCCCCGCCACCGAGGAGCATGCGATCAGCGGCGTCGCCCGCCGCCGCTGCTTCGCGGGACTGGCGACCGCGACATCAGGTGAGGCGGTGGCCGCAGGCCTGGTGCCCGTGACCGACGACCTGTCGATCTTCCCCGCCTTCGTCGTCGCCCCGGTGGCGCGCACGGCGCACCTGCAGGCCGCTCCGCAGGTGCGGTCGGCACTCGAACGCGTCACCACGGCGCTGGACACCCCGGGACTCGCGCAGATGAACGCCGAGGTCGAGCGTGGACGTGACCCGGCGCAGGTCGCAGAGGACTTCTTCGGCGGCACCGGCTGAGAAGGCGCCACACGCTTGACGTCGGCCGCCGCCATGTCGTACGGTGAGCGGAGATTCGAACAGGTGTTCGAATCTCCGGCACCGGCGGTCGGGACGCGTGGGGAAGGCGCGTCCCGGCCGCCCTCCTTCCCTCCGCCGCGCGTCGAAGGAGGAGTCAGGGTGACCAAGCGGTATCGCGAGGCGGTGGACGTCACCGGCGACGACCGGGGACCGGTGCGCTTTTTGTGGCGCGGCTCGACGTACCGGGTCATCACGGTCCTGGGCCACTGGCGGGAGGACGCGGCGTACTGGGCCGGTGGCGGGGTGGAGATCCCGCAGCGTGACCTGTGGCGCGTCGAGGCGCGCAACGGCACTCCGGCCTCGGGCGTGTACGAGCTGGTCAACGAACGCGGGGCGTGGCGGCTGGACCGCGTCTGGGACTGACACGCCGCGGGTAGGCCGTCGCCATGAAAGACCTGACCGGCGCCGACCTCGACCAGCTGCGCGAGGCGGCGGCGACGTGCACCAACTGCCACCTGTACGTCGACGCCACCCAGACGGTGTTCGGCGAGGGCCCCCCGGACGCCACGCTGATGATCGTCGGCGAGCAGCCCGGCGACAAAGAAGACCTCGCCGGCCAGCCGTTCGTCGGTCCGTCGGGGCGCCTACTGGACCGCGCGCTCGCCGACGCCGGCATCGACCGTGGCCAGGTGTACGTGACCAACGCGGTCAAGCACTTCAAGTTCACCCCTCGGGGCAAGCGCCGGATCCACTCCACCCCGAACGCCGAGGAGATCCGGGCGTGCCGGCCGTGGCTGGACGGTGAGCTGGCCAACGTGCAGCCGTCGCTGGTCGTCGCGCTCGGCGCCACTGCAGCCAAGGCGCTGATCGGTCCGTCGTTCAAGGTCACCAAGCAGCGCGGCGAGATCGTCGAGCGCGACGGGCGGCGCATGACGGCCACGCTGCACCCCTCGGCCCTGCTGCGCCTGAAAGATCCCGAGCGGACGGCGGCCATCAACGACTTCACCGACGACTTCCGCGCGTTCGCCGCCCTGCTCGGCGACTAGCCTGTCGCGGCATGAGTGACCCCTACGCGCCGTTCGCCAGCCTGCAGTTCCACCGCCCCGCCGACGGCATCCTCGAGCTGGTCATGTCCACGCCAGGCAAGCTCAACGCCGCCGGTCACGACATGCACCGCGACCTCGCCAACGTCTGGCAGGTCATCGACGCCGATCCCGACACGCGCGTCGTCGTGGTGCGCGGGGAGGGCAAGGCCTTCTCGTCGGGTGGCGACCTCGACCTGGTCAAGGACATGGCCGACGACTTCGCCGTGCGCATCCGCGTGCTCAAGGAGGCGCGCGACCTGGTCTACAACGTCATCAACTGCTCCAAGCCGGTGGTCTCGGCGATGCACGGCGCTGCGGTCGGGGCAGGTCTGGTGGTCGGGCTGCTCGCCGATGTGTCGATCGCCGCGAGGTCGGCGCGGATCATCGACGGGCACACGAAGCTGGGGGTGGCGGCCGGCGACCACGCCGCGATCGTGTGGCCGCTGTTGTGCGGCATGGCGAAGGCCAAGTACCACCTGCTGACCTGCGATCCCCTGTCGGGGGAGGAGGCCGAGCGCATCGGACTGGTGTCGCTGTGCGTCGATGACGACCAGCTGCTGGACACCGCCTATGAGGTCGCCGGGCGGCTGGCGGCGGGGTCGCAGTCGGCCATCCGGTGGACGAAGTACGCGCTGAACAACTGGCTGCGGATGGCCGGCCCGACGTTCGACACGTCCCTGGCGCTGGAGTTCATGGGGTTCGCCGGCCCCGACGTCCACGAGGGCGTCGCCGCCATCAAGGAGAAGCGCCCGCCGAACTTCAGTGGCCCAGCGTCTGAATGATGGATGGCGCAAGCAGCGCCCGACGTGGAATCCCATCCGGCCCGCAAAGCCGAGCCGGTTGAAATTTGGGGCGGCTCCAGCCCGTGATTTCAACCACCTCGACCCCCGAGGTGCCATCGACGAGCAGTGCCTGGTTGGTTCGCATCGCCTGACAACCGTTCGAGGCCACAAGGGCGCCCGGGTCGCGCGGGGGCAGACGGTCCGCTATCGGCTGGTCGGTTGCGGAATGTCGATGGCACCCGTGACGATCTGCGTCGCGAGCTCGTGAATCTTGAGCCTGTTGCGCCGTGCGAAGGCGCGGATCGCCTCGAACGCGTCGTCCGGCCGCACCTTGTGACGCTCGGCGAGGATGCCCTTGGCCTGCTCGATGATGACGCGGCTGTCCAGCGCATGCTGGAGCTGGGCCGCAAGCGTTTGCGCCGTCCGGAGCAGTTCGTGGTTGATCAGGTAGCCCGCCGCCATGTTCGCGATCAGGTGGCCGGCATGCCGGTCCTGTGTCGTCCACATCCGGGTCCCCACGCTGTACAGGTTCACCGCGCCGATGTTCAGGCCCTGGAAGGTGATGGGCACGCCGGCGATCGCGCGGAAGCCTGCCTCGAGCACCACAGGGGTGAACTCGGGCCACGGGGCGTCGACCGTGAGGTCGTCCACCGCGACGAACTGCGAGGCTTCGATGGCATCAATGCAGGCGCCCTGTTGCAACTGGTCCTGTTTGCGTTCGACGTACAGCGTGCGCTGGTCGGCGGCGGCGAGGTAGCTCGTTGGCGCGCCGGGGATCTGCAGGGTCACGCCTGCGCCGCCTAGATCCATGGCCTCGGTCGCGGTGAGGCTCAGCTGGTGCAAGCCCTCGTGCAGGTCGGATTCCGGCCCGAGCCCCGCGGCGAGGGCAGCGAGTTCACGGCTGAGCAGGTCGTAGTCGACCACGATCGGTTGCTTTCGTCGGCCACCCCACGGACGTGAGGCGGGAACCGGCGCAACCATCACTCGCACAGGACAAGGGGGGCGGTGATCGCGTCAGCACGCTGAAGTACCCCATGGTATCGGGCCAAGTGACCTGGGACATCGGATGTTGCGAACGGTCCGCCGGGCCAGACGACCACGCAGGCGTGGCGCGTCCGACATAGGGTAGGGGCAGCACGACACCCCTGCGGCCCGGGAGACACAGGTGAGCGACGACCAGCGGCCCATCATCACCGACGGCATGCCCAGCCAGCTGCCCGACGTGGACCCCGCAGAGACGCGCGAGTGGTTGCAGTCGCTGGACGCCGTGGTCGAGCACCACGGCCGCGAGCGCGCGCGATTTTTGATGCTCAAGGTCCTCGAACGAGCCCGCGAGGTGGGCGTGGGGATTCCCGCCCTGCGCTCCACGGACTACATCAACACCATCCCGCCCGAGCGCGAGCCGGACTTCCCCGGCGACGAGCACGTCGAGCGGCGCATCCGCGCCTACATCCGCTGGAACGCGGCCGTCATGGTCACCCGCGCGCAGCGGCCCGGCATCGGTGTCGGCGGTCACATCGCGACCTACGCGTCGTCCGCCTCGCTGTACGAGGTGGGCTTCAACCACTTCTTCCGAGGCAAAGGCACCCAGGACGCGCCACAGCACGGCGACCAGATCTTCATCCAGGGTCATGGTTCGCCGGGCATCTACGCCCGCGCGTATCTGGAAGGACGGCTGACCACCGACCAGCTCGACCTGTTCCGCCAGGAGAACACCCCCGACGCTCTCTCGTCGTATCCCCACCCTCGGCTGATGCCGGACTTCTGGGAGTTCCCCACGGTCTCGATGGGCCTGGGTGCGATCAATTCCATCTACCAGGCGCGGTTCAACCGCTACCTGCACCACCGCGGGATCGCCGACACCTCCGGCTCGCGCGTGTGGGCGTTCCTGGGCGATGGCGAGATGGACGAGCCCGAGGCCCAGGGCGCGCTGACCGTCGCTGCGCGCGAGGAGCTGGACAACCTCACGTGGATCGTCAACTGCAACCTGCAGCGCCTCGACGGCCCCGTCCGCGGCAACGGCAAGATCATCCAGGAGCTCGAGAGCCTGTTCCGAGGCGCGGGCTGGAACGTCATCAAGGTCGTGTGGGGCCGCAAGTGGGACGAGCTGCTCGCGCTCGACCACGACGGCGAGCTGGTCAACAAGATGAACACCACGCCCGACGGGCAGTTCCAGACGTACTCCGTCGCCGACGCCAAGTACATCATCGAGCACTTCTTCGACACGCCCGGGCTGCGAAAGATCCTGCAGGAGTCCTCGCTGACGGAGGCTGACCTGCCCGTGCTCGACCGGGGCGGCCACGACTACCGCAAGGTCTACGCGGCGTTCCAGGCGGCGGTCCGCCACACGGGTCAGCCCACGGTCATCCTGGCCCAGACCATCAAGGGGTGGACCCTGGGGCCTGACTTCGAGGCCCGCAACGCCACCCACCAGATGAAGAAGCTGACCCAGAAGGCGCTGAAGAAGTTCCGCGACCGGCTGTACCTGGAGATCTCCGACGAGGAGCTCGAGGGCGACCTCCCGCCGTACTACCACCCGGGCGAGGACTCCGAGGAGATCCAGTACATGCTCGAGCGCCGGCGCGAGCTCGGCGGCAGCATCCCGCGCCGCGTGGTCCGCAGCCGCCCCGTGCAGCTGCCCGAGGCGTCGATGTACGACGAGCTGAAGAAGGGCTCGGGCAAGCACGAGGTCGCCACGACCATGGCGTTCGTGCGGCTGCTCAAGGACCTGTTCAAGCACGACGACCTCGGCCCGCGGATCGTGCCGATCATCCCGGACGAGGCCCGTACGTTCGGCATGGACTCGCTGTTCCCGTCGCAGAAGATCTACAGCCCCCACGGGCAGAACTACGACCCGGTCGACCGCGAGATGCTGCTGGCCTACCGGGAGGCCACCGACGGGCAGATCCTGCACGAGGGCATCACGGAGGTCGGGTCGGTCGGGTCGTTCACCGCGGCCGGGACCAGCTACGCCACCTTCGGCGAGCAGATGCTGCCGGTGTACATCTTCTACTCGATGTTCGGTTTCCAGCGGACCGCCGACTCGATCTGGTCCGCCGCGGACCAGCGGGCACGGGGATTCCTGCTGGGCGCCACCGCAGGCCGCACCACCTTGAACGGCGAGGGCCTGCAGCACGAGGACGGCCACTCGATCCTCATGGCCGCGACGAACCCGGCCGTGGTCACCTACGACCCGTCGTTCGCCTACGAGATCTCCTCGATCGTGGCCGACGGCGTGCAGCGCATGCTCGGTGGTGAGCACCGCGACCCTGACGTCATGTACTACCTGACGGTCTACAACGAGCCGGTCGTCCAGCCGCCCATGCCCGAGGCGGTCACCGACGACGACGTCGTGGCCGGGCTGTACCGATACGCGGCGTTCGAGGACCCGCGCTCGCACCGCGCGCAGATCCTGGCGTCGGGTTCCGCGATGCCGCTGGCGCTGGCGGCGCAGCGCATCCTCGGCGAGGACTGGGACGTCGCCACGGACGTGTGGAGCGCCCCCGGCTGGGTGCAGCTGCACCGCGACGGCCTCGCCTGCGACGAGTGGAACCGTCTGCACCCGGGCCAGGAGCAGCGCACGCCGCTGGTCACCCGGCTCCTGTCGCAGTCCGAAGGGCCGTTCGTGGCGGTGACCGACTTCCAGAAGGCGGTCCCCGGGCTGATCGGCCGCTGGGTGCCGGGGCGGTATGCCACCCTGGGCACCGACGGGTTCGGCCGCTCGGACACCCGTCCGTCGCTACGGCGGCACTTCCGCATCGATGCCGAGAGCATCGCCGTGGCGGTGCTGTCAGAGCTGGCCGTCGCCGGAGACGTCAAGCCGGAGGTCGTCTCCGACGCCATCGACCGGTACGACATCGATCCGGAGGCGACCACCGAGGTGCACTGACGCACCCGAGCGCGGTGTGACCTGGTGAAATCCGGTCTGCAACCGTTGCCGCCGGCAGACAGCGCCCGTACTGTAGGCGCCCAGTCCCGCCGTCTCGAAAGCGACAGGTGACCGTCAAGACCGTTCCGGGGTTCGACTCCGACGACCCCGGATCTTCCCCCCGCAGAGAGCGTCGCCGGTGGCCCTTGGTCACTGGCTTTGTTGCGCTGTTCATCGTCTTCATGGCGGCGGGGGCGTTCGCCGGCGCGACCAAGTCCTACGCCGACTCCCTGACCGGTCGGCTGCTCCCCGGCACCACGATCGCCGGTGTCGACGTCAGCGGACTGACGCAGGAGGAGGCCCTCGTCGAGGTCCGCGGCGCGATGGCCGAGGAGCTCGACCGCCGGATCGTCGTGCGGTGGGAGGATCAGCGGTGGGTGCGCAAGGCACGCAAGCTGGGTGCCCGCACCAACGCCCGCGCGATCATCGCCGAGGTCGCCCAGGCCCAGACGGGGCTGAGCTGGCGGGACTGGGCGGAGCTGCGCTGGTTCGGTGAAAGGGCCGACGTCGCAGCTGAGGTCCAGATCCGGTACCGGCGTGCCGCGTCGAAGACGTTCGCCCAGCGCATCGCCAACGAGGTCGCTCTCGACCCGGTCGATGCCGAGCTCACCGTCGCGGGCACATCGGTCACGATCACGCCGGACCGTGACGGCCGGCGCGTCAAGGTCAAGCCCCTCACCGAGGCGATCCATCGCAGCGTCCAGGGCAAGGGCAAGCCCGTCCGCCTCGACGTGGAGCCTGTGAAGGCCGACGTCACCGCGGCCGCGTTCCACCAGGTGCTGCTGCTGGACCAGAGCGACTACGAGCTCACGCTGTTCGTCGACGGGGCGAAGCACCGCAGCTGGACGGTCGCCACGGGCACCGGTGACTACCCGACACCGCTGGGGCGCTACGAGGTGACCCTCAAGCGCTACCTGCCGACCTGGGTCAACCCGGATCCCACCGGGTGGGGCAAGAACATGCCCGCGTCGATCCCGCCCGGCCCGGACAACCCGCTGGGCGTCCGAGCGCTGAACTGGTCGGCCCCCGGCGCGATCCGCTTCCACGGCACGCAGGCCGTCAACTCGCTGGGGACCAGCGCCTCCCACGGGTGCGTGCGGATGTCCAATGACGACGTCGTCGAGCTGTACGACCTCGTCGATGTCGGCGCGATCATCATCTCCCAGGCATGACGGCCTCGCAGCGGCGGCGTCGTCGCCCGTTGCGCAGCGCTTGAAGAAAAGACCCCGGCCGAGCGGCCGGGGTCTTTCACGTTCAGACAGCTGCTAGTCGCGGGTGAAGGTGTCCTTCACCTTGTCCGTGGCGTCGTCGATCTTGTCCTTGACGCTGGCGCTGCCCTGGTCGACCTTGCCCTCGCGCTGGAGGTCCTTGTCACCGGTGACGTCGCCGGCGCCTTCCTTCAGGCGGCCCTTGAGCTCTTCACCCTTGTGGTCACCCACGGGGATGTCCCTTTCAGTCGTTGACTGGTCAAAGACGGACATACCCCGTTGCGCGGCGGCGTAACTCGGGCGACAGGGCAAGAGTGATCGTGTAGCGTGGTACGAACACATGTTCGTACCACCTGGGTTCGCTCACCTCGCTGCTCGTTCGAGCTTCTCACTGCGCGACGGCGTGATGCGTCCCCGGGAGCTGGCGGTCGCCACCGCAGAGCGAGGCATGACGGCGATCGGGGTCGCCGACCGTGACGGGCTGTACGGGGCGGTGCGGCTGGCGCAGGCCTGTCAGGTCGTCGGCATCCGGGCGATCATCGGCGCCGACCTCGCGTTGGCCGCGGATCCGGCGCGAGCCGGCTGGGAGGACCGCCTGGGCAGAGCCGACGGGCGCAAGGGTCCCGGGTCGGGGGCGCAGTGGCTGACCGACGACACCGCCCGCGTGACGCTGATCGCCCGAACCGAGCACGGCTACGCCAACCTGTGCCGCACGGTCAGCACCGCACACCTCGAGTCGCCGCGCGGATGGCCCAAGCTGTCGTGGGAACAGCTGTCCCGGCGCCCCGACGGGATGTTCGTGCTGCTCGGCGACGACTCGCCGGTCGGGCGCCTGCTCGACGCCGATCGCCACGATGCCGCCGCCGACGAGGCACGGCGGTGGATGGATCTCGTCGGCCCGTCGTCGGTGCTCGTGGGTGTCACCCACCACCTCGCGCCCGCTGGGTCGGGGCTGCCCAGCGACGACGTCCGTGCTCGCGCACGGTTCGCGCTCGCCGACCGCCTGGGCCTGCGGGCGGTCGCCCACCAGGCGCCCCGCTACCTCGACCCGGCCGGCGCACGGGTCGCCGACGTCGTCGATGCCGTCCGGCTGCAGGTGCCGCTGAAGGCCGGCGGTGCGCGGGGGCGCCGCAACGCCGAGGGGTACCTCAAGACGCCGGCGCAGATGGCGGCGGTGTTCGCCGAGCGCCCCGACGCCATCACCAACGCCGCATGGGCCGCCGAGCAGTGCCACGTCGACCTCGGCCTCGGACAGTTGCGCGTCCCCGACTTCGTCGGCACCAGCGACGCCCACGCCGAGCTGCGGGCGCGCTGCGACGCCGGGGTGCGCGAGCGCTATCCCACCCCGGGCACACGCCACCGCGACCTGCTCGATCGCGAGCTGGCGATGATCGCCGAGCTGGGGCTGGCGCCGTACTTTCTGACCGTCGCCGAGATCGTCGACCGGATCCGCGAGAAGGGGATCATGGCGGCGTGCCGCGGGTCGGCGGCCGGGAGCCTGGTCACCTACGCGCTGCGGATCTCCGACGTCGACCCCATCGCGCACGACCTGGCGTTCGAGCGGTTCATGAACCCGTACCGCGACGAGCTGCCCGACATCGACATCGACGTGGAGTCCGCCCGCCGCGAGGACATCTACTGGGACCTGCTCGACCGCTACGGCGAAGACCGGGTCGCGTGCGTGTGCATGGTGGAGACCTTCAAGGCGCGCATGGCGATCCGTGAGGTCGGCAAGGCGCTCGGGCTGCCGGCCGGTGAGGTCGACTACATCGCCAAGTCGTTTCCCAGGGTGCGCGCCGGCGACGTCCGCGCGGCCATGGACCACCTGCCGGAGATGCGCGGGCTGAACCTGGACCGCAACGACCTGCGGTTGCTGTTCGACGTCGTCGAGCGGCTCGACGGTTTCCCGCGTCACATCGCGTTGCATCCCTCGGGGGTGCTGCTGGCCGACGCGACCCTGCGCGACCTCGTGCCCGTCGAGCGGTCCGCCAACGGCTTTGCGATGGCGCAGTTCGACAAGGACGACGTCGAGGCGCTGGGGTTGTGCAAGCTCGACGTGCTGGCGGTGCGGATGCTGTCGAGCATGGCGCACGCCAAGGAGGAGATCCGCCGCACCCGCGGGGTCGAGCTCGACTTCGACCGGGTCCCGTTCAACGACCCCGACACCTACGAGCTGATCCGCTCGACCCGCACGCTGGGGATGTTCCAGATCGAGTCACCGGGCCAGCGCGAGCTGGTCGGCAAGTTCCAGCCCGAGCATCTGTCCGACCTCGTCGTGGACATCTCCCTGTTCCGTCCCGGACCGGTCAAGGGCGACATGGTCGGCCCGTTCCTCGACCGGCGTCTGGGCCGCAAACCGGTGGTGTACCCGCACCCGTTGCTGGCCGACGCGCTGGCCGAGACCTACGGGGTGATCGTCTATCACGAGCAGGTCATGCGCAGCGTCGCCGCGGTGACCGGCTGCGACCTGGCCACCGCCGACCTCGTCCGCCGGCGCCTGGGTGATCCCGACGAGCACGAAGCGCTGCACCGCTGGATCGTCGACGGGGCGCGGGAGCGGGGGCTGGACACCCGGACCGCGGAATCGCTGTGGCACGCGCTGGCGCAGTTCGCGTCGTTCGGTTTCTGCAAGGCGCACGCCGCCGCGTTCGCGGTGCCCACCTACCGGTCGGCATGGCTCAAGACGCACTATCTCCCCGAGTTCGTGGCAGGTCTGCTGACCCACGACCCCGGCATGTACCCGCGCCGGCTGCTGCTCGACGACGCCCGCCAGTTCGGCGTCGCCGTGCTGCCATTGGACGTCAACCGCTCCGCCCGCGACTACCGCGTCGAACGGCTGCGGGCGGACGAAGCCGCCGCGCTGCTGGGGGTCCCAGAAACCCGCGCCGGCGCGGGTTTTGGGTTCCCCAGTGGGTTCGACAAAGGCCGTGACCCGCGGGACCCGGCGTGGCGGTTCGGGATCCGGTTGGCGTTGCAGGACGTCGCCGGCATGGACGACCACATGATCGACAGTGTCGTGGCGGCCCGGCCGTTCACCTCGGTCGCCGACGTCCGCCGGCGCGCATCGCTGTCGGCGCCGGTCGCCGAGGCGCTGGCACACGCCGGCGCGTTCGACGAGATCGGTGGCGTCCAGGCGGGACAACGCAGCCGCAGGGACGTCTTGCTGGAGGTGGCGGAGCGGTGGTCGGGCGTGCGCCGGCACCAACCGACCGACCCCGCCGCCCCCGAGCAGCTGGGGTTGCTGTCGGCCGACGAGGCCCCGGCGCTGCGCGAGTACCGGCCCAGTGAGAAGGTCCGCGCGGAGCTCGAGGTGATGGGGATCGACGCGTCCCGCCACGTCGTGTCGTTCTACGACGGCCTGCTCGACGTGCTGGGCGTCACGCGCGCCAAGGACCTGCTCGAACATCCCAACGGCACGCGGATCCGGGTGGGCGGCGTGAAGGTCGCCACGCAGACACCGCCGGTGAAGTCCGGGCAGCGGATCATCTTCCTGTCCCTGGACGACGGCACCGGTGTCAGCGACGCGACGTTCTTCGAGTCCGTCCACGACCGGTGCGCGTGGACGGTGTTCCACACGTGGCTGCTCGTGGTGGAGGGCACCGTGCACCGCACCGGGCGCCGGGGCGTGTCGCTCAACGCCGAGGTCGTGTGGGACCTGCGCCGGCTGATGCGTGCGTGGCAGGAGGGGTGGCTGGACACGGCGCTCGCCGAGAACCGCGAAGCGGCGACCAGCCGCCCCGCCGAGGAGGCGGGGCGGGACTTCGGCGACGGCGCCCCGGCGGGCATCGCCGGCGCCGCCGGCCGCAACGGCTTGGCCCCCGCACGTGGCGGGTCGTTGGCCCGGGTCACGCCCAACGGCACGACCTGGGCCGACCCGACGGGGCGCAACCGCAACATCGCCGACCAGGACCTGTACCAGCTGCCGGTCAGCGACCCCCGCCACCCCCGCCACGTCCCGCCGGCGCCCGAGGAGGACTCGCCGCGCAAGCTGTGGCACTCCTCGGGCGGCTCGGCCGGCGGGTGAGGTCCGCGGGCCCTCACCCCACGGCAGGGCTGGGGTCGGTCTCGACCGGAAGGCCGCGGTTGACCCACTCGCTGTACGAGCCGGCGTACAGCTTGGCGTCGTCCCGCCCGGCGCCGGCCAGGCGCAGCAGCGTCACCGCCGCGGTCACACCCGAGCCGCAGTACACGACGATCTCGTCGGGGACGTCGGCCAGATCAGTGGGCACCGGCGCGGTGAACGGCACGTTGACCGCGCCGGGGATGTGGCCCGGCACGGGGTCGATCGGCTCGACGTCGCCGCGGTACCGCTCCGGTGCGCGGGCGTCGACGAGCACCCGGCCCGGCCGGCGCAGGCGGGCCGCGACGTCGTCGATGTCGACGACGTCGTCCGAGCGTGGCCGTGCGACGAAGTCCCCGGGTGCGGCCCGCGGCTGGACGCCGGTGGCGACCGGGCCGTCCCAGGCCGCGAACCCGCCGTCGAGCACGGCGACGCGGTCGTGGCCGAAGTGCCGCAGCAGCCACCACAGCCGGGCCGCCCCGCCCGTCATCGCGTCGTCGTACGCGACCACCGTCGACGCCGTGCTGACGCCGACGCGCCGCGCGGCTTCCTGGAACCGCTCAGCCGAGGGCAGCGGATGCCGTCCGCGCCGGCCGTCGCCCACCGGGTCCGCCAGGTCGTCGTCGAGGTCGAGAAAGCGGGCGCCGGCGATGTGGCCATCGGTGTACCGCTGCCATCCGGCACCGGGACTGCCCAGCACGAACCGGCAGTCGACGACCACCAGGTCGTCGTCGGCGAGATGGTCGGCCAGCCATCGCCCCGACACGAGCGGCTCCACCACGGCATCCTTCCCTACGGTGAACAGGTGAGCGACACCCCGATCCTGCATGTCGACATGGACGCGTTCTACGCCTCCGTGGAGGTGCGGCGCGACCCGGCGCTGGCCGGCCGGCCGGTCGTGGTGGGCGGCGCCGGCGGCCGCGGGGTCGTCGCGAGCGCCTCCTACGAGGCGCGACGGCTCGGGGTGACGTCCGCCATGCCGATGGCGCGGGCGCTGCGGTTGTGCCCCACCGCCGTCGTCATCAGCCCCGACTTCACCGCGTACCACGAGGTCTCGGGCCAGCTACGCGAGATGTTCCTGTCGGTGACCCCGCTGGTCGAGCCGCTGTCGATCGACGAGGCGTTCCTCGACGTCGGAGGCAGCATCCGGCTGTTCGGCCCCCCGCAGGTGATCGCCCAGGACCTGCGCCGCCGGATCCGTGAGGAGCTCGGCCTGCCGGCCAGCGTCGGGGTCGCACCCAACAAGTTCCTGGCCAAGCTGTGCTCGACCAAGGCCAAGCCCGACGGGCTGCTGCACCTGCCGGCCGACCAGGTTGCGCACTTCCTCGCCCCGCTGGGCGTGCGCGACCTGTGGGGCGTCGGTGAGCAGACGGCGGCGCGGCTCGAGCGCTTCGGCATCCGCACCGTGGCGGAGGTCGCCGAGCTCGACGAGCCAACCCTCGCGCGGATCGTCGGCGCTGCGTCGGCGGCGGCGCTGCGCCAGCTCGCACGGGGCCGCGACGACCGCCCCGTGGTCGTGCACGAGCCCGCCAAGGGCATGAGCGCCGAGGAGACGTTCGAACGGGACGTGGAGGATGTGGCGGTGCTGCGGCGTGAGCTGCTGCGGCTGGCCGAGAAGGTCGCCCGCCGGCTCCGCCGCGGCGGCGTCGCCGCGCGCACCGTCGTGCTGAAGCTGCGGTACGCGAACTTCCAGACGATCACCCGGTCGCGGACCCTGCCAGCACCGACCGACCGGGCGACCGTGCTGCACCAGGAGGCCACCGCGCTGCTCGACGCGCTGCGCCTCGAGCGGTTCCGTGCGCGATTGATCGGCCTGGGCACCACCAACCTGGTGCCCACCGACGCCTCCCGCCAGCTGGGGCTGCTCGACGACGAGCGGTGGGGTCTGCTCGAACGGGCCGCCGACGACGCCCGCACCCGCTTCGGCGACCACGCGGTCACGCGTGGTGCGCTGCTGCCCGACGACTGACCCCGACGACTCACAAGGACGCGTGCCCGTGCCGCTTGCCACCTACAAAGACCTGTGCATCGACGCGAACGATCCCGGTCGCCTCGGACGGTTCTGGGCCGCCGTGCTGCGTCTGGAGTTCCACGCGCTGGACGACGGGGACGCAAAGCTCACCGGCCCGACGCCGGCGCACACCGTCTGGATCAACCGCGTGCCGGAGCCCAAGACGGTCAAGCACCGGGTCCACCTCGACGTCAACGCCGCCTCCGTGGCGGAGGTCGAACGCCTCGGCGCGACCGTGCTGGACGGCCACTCCCACCGGTGGACGGTGATGGCCGACCCCGAAGGCGGAGAGTTCTGCGTCTTCGTCCGCGACGGCGGCATCAGCCGTCGGCTGTACGAGCTGGGCGTCGATACTGCCGACAGTCCCGAAGCGGCGCACCGCATCGCCGCCTGGTGGGCACACGTGCTGGACGCACGGCTGGTCGACCACGACAGCGGGTTCTCCTACGTCGAGGACATCACCGGCGCGCCGTTCGAGGCCTTGGTCTTCGCGCCCGTCCCCGAGCCGAAGCAGGTCAAGAACCGCATCCACATCGACGTGACCACCGCCGACCTCGGCGGGCTGCACGCCGCGGGCGCCACGGTGCTGCGCGCACAGGATGACGAGATCCGCTGGCACGTCATGGCCGACCCCGACGGCAACGAGTTCTGCGCCTTCGTGACCGGCTGAACTGGTCAGCGCGTGTCGCCGAAGCGCCGCTGGGTGTGCATGTGGCGGGTCCCCTCCCGCAGCGTCACGTTGACGGCGCGGTCGCGGCCTTCCTCACGCTGCACGTCGAACTCGACGTGCGCACCCTCGAACTGGGTGCGTGCCTCCATGTCCTCGGCGGAGACCGAGAACCCGCCGGATGACGTCTCGATGTAGCCGGCACCGGCGCTGTCGTTGAACCGGGTCACCCTGCCTGTGGGCATCGTGTCGCTCCTGTTGGTCGTGTACTGGCGCACTACCCGGCGGGACTGCGCGACACGCATAGGATCCGCCTTTGACCAGCGATCGAGGACGCGCAGGCATGACGGTGACCTTCCAGGTGGGTGACGACGCGGTCGGCGTGGTCACGCTGAACCGGCCGGACAAGCTGAACGCCATGAGCTACGAGGTGTTCACCGGACTGCACGACGCCGCGGCGCAGGCGGCCGAGGCGGCCCGCGACAGCGCCTGCCGCGCGGTGCTGGTCACCGGCGCCGGCCGAGCGTTCTCAGCCGGCCTGGACGTGGCGTTGTTCGGCGAGCAGGCCTCCGGCGCAGCGCCCGACGACGAGCGGATCGCGTGGCTGCAGCAGGCCTTCACCGGCTTCGAGGATCTGCCGGTCCCCACCGTCGCCGCGATCCGTGGGGTCGCCCTGGGCGCGGGCTGCCAGCTCGCGCTTGCCTGCCATCTGCGGATCGCCGCGCCGGACGCGAGCCTGGGCCTGCTGGAGGCGCGCTGGGGATTGATCCCCGACCTGGGGGCCACATGGCGCCTGCCGCGACTGGTGGGCCTGGGCCGCGCAACGGACCTCGCGGTGACCGCCCGGCGGATCGATGCGGCGACGGCCCTGGCGTGGGGGCTGGTCGACGCCGTCGCGGAGGCCGAGGACGACTTCGACGGGTGGGCGCACCGGTACGTCGCGGCACTCGCCGCTGCCCCGACCGTGGCCGTCGGAGCGGTGCCGCAGCTGCTTCGCAACAGCTATGCAGGCGACCGCGACACCGTGCTGGCCGCGGAGCGCCGTGCGCAGCAGCGCTGCCTTGCGTCGCAGGACTTCATCGAGGCGGCGACGGCGGCGTTGCAGCAGCGACAGCCGCAGTTCCGCGGCCGGTAGCCCAAGATGGGGGCTGCGCGCCGACTCGGATTGGCGCACAATCGAGGTCCCCTGGGTACGGTGAGGGGACGACACGACCGCGGAGCGGCACACATGCCACTGTCCGAGCACGAGCAGCGCATCCTGGCCGACATCGAGGCACGTCTGCGTGCGGACGATCCGCGGTTCGCCGACGCGGTCGGCACCAAGCGCTCGCGTCAGCAGCCGCCCCGCGGGGGGCTGAAGTGGGCGGTCGGTGGGTTCCTGCTCGGTTTCATGCTGCTGTTCGTGGCGTTGCAGACCACGCTGCTGTGGGGTCTGGTCGGGTTCGGGTTGATGCTCGCCTCGGCGTATCACGGCCTGACGGTTGTCAAGCGGATCGCCGAGCAGACCCCGGCCGACGGAGGGGGCAGCCCCGGCGGGCTGTTCCAGCGCTACCTCGACGCCGCGCGACGCCGCGAGGACGACCAGCGCTGAGCCGCGCGTGACCGCACGCCGGCGGCCCCACCGGCCGACCGTCCCCGCAGCCGCACCCACGCCCTGCCCGGCCGGCTGCGCTCGCGCAGCATCTCCACCTGCAGCCGGCCCGCGGCCGACTCGGCGGCGGTTGCCGCCTGTTCGTCCAGCATCGTTGCGTACCGAGCACGGCCGACCTGGCGGGCCAGCACGTCGGCGGCATCCAGCGCCGCGGCGCCGTGCCGGTGCGCCACCCGGGTGAGGAACTCGCGGTCGGTCTCCCACGGCGCCGGTGGCATGCCCACCCCTCGGGCAAGGTGCTCGACCTCTGTCCGGGCGTGCAGCACCCGCTGCAAGGGTGGCCGGCCGGGCAGCTCCGTGTGGCCGCGCAGCCCGACGGCCGCGGCGACGCCCGCCGCGGCGGCGAGCGCTGCCAGCGCCCACCACAGCGGCGACCGCGTCCCCGGTGTGCCGTCGCCGGCCGCGCCAGGGGCGGCGGCGTCCTCAGCGTCGTCCTCGGGGGTCTGTTCCTGCTGTTGGTTCTGCCGCAGGAGCTGGTCTTCGGCCCGGCCGTCGACGCCCGGCTGCTGGCCCTCGGCCTCACCGGTCTCGCCGCCGGCCTGCGCCACAGTCCGGGCCGGCGCGATGTTGGCGGCAGAGGGCACCAGGACGTTGCCGTCGCTGCGGGGCGTGGGCTCGAAGGCGACCCACCCAAGATCGGTGAACAGCACCTCGACCCAGGCGTGGGCGTGGGCGTTGGTGATCGAGTACAGCGTGCCGTCGGAGTCCACCGGCTGACCGGGCGTGTAGCCGACGGCGACGCGGGCTGGAATCCCCAGGGACCGCAGCATCACCGCCATGGTCCCGGCGTACTGCTCGCAGTAGCCGATCCGGTTGGTGATGAACGACTGCATGGCCTGCCCGCCGTGGCCTTGCGGCGGCTCCACCGAGTACTCCCAGCTGCGCAGCTCGTCCTGGACCGCCAGTGCCTGGTCGAACGGGGTCCGGGCGTCGGCCGCCTCGACGACGTCCGCCGCAAGCTGGCGAACCTGCTCGGGCACGTTGGGGGGCAGGGCGGTCAGGCGCGGGCTGGGCGCCACCGCCGCGTCGGCCAGCTGCTCGGGCGTCGGCGCGGGGATCGCCGCCTCCAGCGCGTAGGTGTCGCCCGGCTCCAGCGTCGCGCCGGCGTCGAGCGTGATCGTCGAGTTCGACGTGTCGTACTGGAACCGGTCCGCCAAGGGCCCGTCGACGTTCAGCGCCTGATAGGGCGCGGGGACCAGCACGGCGCCGGGCAGATTGCGGACTTCGACGTCCAGCTGCACCCGCTCGATCGGCCCGAGCGGCACCTCCAGCGGGAACGTCCCGCGGATCGGCGCGCCGCGGATGCCCCGGTTGGTCCACTCCTCGGACTCGGAGTACACGTCCAGCGCCGTTGTGCGCAGGTACACCGGGCGGTTGGTGGTCACCCGCAGGACCGGACCGGTGTCCTGCGCCACCAGCCGGCTGCGGATGTCGACGATGGGGTTGGTCGTCAGCGTCGTGCCGCCGGTGCCGCGCACCTCGTACCACGGGGCTGCGCCGAACCCCGGGATGACACCGGCCAGCAGCGCACCCGCCACGATGGCGACGACGGCGAGCAGGCCACCCGAGGGGATCAGCGACCGCTCGGGCCCGTGCCTCCCGCCGAGGTACGTCGGCGACCACGCACCCCAGCGGCGCAGGTCGTAGCCGGCGAACGACAACAGCAGCAGCGCACACGCCGCCAGGAACGGCACCGCCCATGCCCACGCACGGCCGGTGGGGGGCGCCACCGCCAGCGGCACCACCCACAGGATCAGCGCCATGAGGATGGCGCGGATCGGCGCGGCCATGCGGAACACGAATCCCTCGACCGCATAGGCGACGGCCCAGACGCCGGTGACCGCGATGAACACCAGCGCGGCCTCGGCGAACACCGGCGCGGGTCGCAGCTGGACCAGCTCGATGCCGCGCGCCCAGAGGGTGACCGCCGCGTCCATCGTCGCCGGCGTCGGGAGCACGACCGCGGCGAGGGTGTCGGCGAAGAACGCGGCGGACACGAACGCAATCCACCCGGCGATCGTGACGAACAAGCTCGCGAGGGGCCCGCCCCCCAGGCGTCGGGTGCCCCATGACAGGCCGAGCGCCAGCAGGGTCGCGCCGAGCACCGGTCGCAAGA
>DATLGM010000150.1:0-20614 GCA_035540515.1 Egibacteraceae bacterium
GTGGGCGGCCCCCCCGTGGATCGCCACGATCCCCGGCGCGCCTGCTCGGCCCCAGGTGCGGGCACGGATGGGGCACCCGTCCACGGTGACCTCGTGGACGGTGGGCGTGACGGCCAGCGCGTCGGTGAACCACCCCGGCGCCGCCGTCAGAAGAACACCGATCGGCGGCCCGTCAGGTTGCGGTAGAGCATCTGCTGGATGGTGTCGCGCACGCGGTCGGTCAGCTCGAAGACGAGCATCGGGTCGTCGGCGGCATCGGGGCCGTAGGCCGTCGTGTCGATCGGGTCGCCGAACTCGATCACCCACTTCGACGGCAGCGGCAGCAGTCCCAACGGGCCCAGCAGGGGGAACTGCGCGGTGATCGGGAAGTAGGGGAAGCCGAAGAGCCGGGCGAGGAATCGCACGTTGGCGATCATCGGGTAGATCTCCTCCGCGCCGATGATGGCCACGGGGATGATCGGCACCTGGCTGCGCAGCGCCACGGAGACGAACCCGCCCCGTCCGAACCGCTGCAGCTTGTAACGGTCGCGGTAGGGCTTGCCGATGCCCTTGAACCCCTCGGGCCACACGCCGACCAGCTCCCCGGCGTCGAGCAGCCGACGAGCGTCGTCCTCGTGCGCCAGGGTGTTGCCGTTCTTGCGTGCCAGCGGTCCGATGACGGGGACGCGGAGGGCGAGATCGGCCGCCAGCTCCCGCAGGTGGCGGTGGGCCGGGTGCTCGTCGAACAGGGCGACCTTGGTCATGATCGCGTCAAACGGCAGGGTGCCGGCGTGGTTGGCGACGATCAGCGCGCCGCTGTCCGCCGGCACGTTGTCCAGACCGTCGGCGCGGACCCGCCAGTACTGGCGGTACAGCGGGCGCGCCAGCGGCATGAGGACCTCTTCGGTCAGCTCGCGGTCGAACCCGTACAAGTCGATGTCGTACTCGCCGGTCAACCGCCGGCGCAGGAACGCCAGGGCCCGCGCGATGCCGTCGTCCAGCGAGGTGTCACGGGTGCCGGGCACATCGACGAGCGCCCGTGAGGGGTGCATCGCGGCGGAATCGTTCGGCTCGGGCTCGTGGACGCGGCAGAACCCTGTTGCGTTCGCGTAGTTGCGACACGCCCGGCCGGGCGCGATCTCCGCGGCGCAGCGCGGGCGCGGACCGGGCGACGTGGAGCGCCGGCGGGCTTGGTCGAGCTCGATGACCTCGGCGTGGTGCTGACTCATGTCCCAACCTTGCTCTTGTTGCGCGTGAGCAGCTCGTAGGCGGTGTGCTCCCACCGTTCGACAGTCTCTCGCGGCACCAGCGGCGTGATCCTGCCGGAGGCGACGAAGTCTTCGAAGGCCGAGCGCGTCGAGAAGGCGGGCTGGAAGTCGAACTTGTCGCGCAGGCGCGTGATGTCGCCGACGCGCCCGAACAGCAGGAACTGCAGCTGGTCCGGCGAGAAGTCGATGCGGCCGGTACGCCGCAGGGTCTGGGCGAGACCCTGCACGAACGGCAGTGCGACGGGCACCGACGGCTTGCCGGCCAGGCGGATGGCCTGGGACAGGTACACGATCCCGGTGCCGGCCACGTTGTAGATGCCGGGATGGGAGCCGACCACGGAGCGGTACAGCACCTCGACGGCGTCGGACTCGTGGCACAGCTGCAGACGCGGGTCGAACCCCAGCACTCGCGGGACGACGGGGAGCTCGAGGTAGCGGGTCAGGGGACTGTCGACCGAGGGGCCGATGAAGTTGGCGAACCGCAGGATCGTCAGCACCACGTCCTCGCGCCGGCGGCCGAACGCGCGCGCGTACCCCTCGACCTCCACCGCGTCCTTGGAGTACCCGGACCGGGGAGCCCCGCCCGGGGCGACGTCCTCCCGGAACAGCGCAGGGTCGGCGTAGTTGCTGCCGTACACGGCGGTGGTGGACTTGACCACGACCTTGCGCAGCCGCTCCGCCTTCTGCGCCGCGGCGAGCAGCTGCATCGTCCCGATGACGTTGAGCTCCTTCATGCGGGAGCGGCCGCCGGCGCTGGAGGGCACCGCGGTCAGCGACAGGTGGACGACCGTGTCGACGCGGGTGGAGTCGATGATCCGGGCGACCAGCGGGTTGCGCAGGTCGGCGCGGACGAACTCCGTGCGCTGCAGCCGGTGCTGCGGCTCGTGCACGTCCAGGCCGGCGACGTACTCGATGCGGTCGTCGTCCTCGAGCCGAGCCGCCAGCTGACCCGCCAGCTGGCCGGCGATGCCGGTGATGAGCACCCGTTGGCCCTGTGCCAAACGCCCTCCAGTGTGGTTGCGGCCCTGCAGGGTAGCCAACGCCGGCGGGGGCGGCTGAGCCCGGGGCTAGCATCCCGATGATGCGAGCAATCCAGATCACCGAGTTCGGCGGTCCCGAGGTGCTGACCGTGACCGATCTGCCGGCGCCCGAACCCGCGCAGGGGCAGGTCCGCATCGACGTCGCCCACGCCGGGGTCAACTACGCCGACACCCACCAGGCGGAGAACACGTATCTGGCGCCGGCGACCTTGCCACTGGTGCCGGGAGCCGAGGTCGTCGGCACCACCGAGGACGGGCGGCGGGTCGTGGCGTTGCTCGAAGGTGGCGGCTACGCCGAGCAGGCGGTGGCGTGGGAGCCGCTGACCTTCCCCGTGCCTGACGAGGTCGACGACGGGGCCGCCCTGGCGCTGGTGCTGCAGGGGTTGACGGCATGGCACATCTTGCGAACTTCCGCGCACCTGGCCGACGGTGAGTCGGTGGTGATCCACGCCGCGGCGGGTGGCGTCGGATCCCTGGCCGTCCAGCTGGCCAAGCGCTGGGGCGCCGGTCGCGTCATCGCGGTGGCGTCCAGCGACGAGAAGCGGCAGCTGGCGCTGTCGCTGGGGGCGGACGTGGCCGTCGACGCGCGTGCGACGGATCTCAAAAGCGCGCTGGAGCGGGCCAACGACGGTCGCAAGGTCGACGTGGTCCTGGAGATGGTCGGCGGCGCGACGTTCGACGCCAGCCTGGCGGCGCTCGCGCCGTTCGGCCGGCTGGTCTGCTACGGGGCGGCGTCCCGCGAGGCGTCCCAGCCGCTGATGGGCCCGCAGCTGCTGCGCCGCAGCCGCGGGGTCATCGGCTTCTGGCTGGCGCACTGCTTCGCCGACCCGGTGCGGTATCTGCACCCACCGATGCAACAGCTGCTGTCCATGGTCGCCGCAGGTGAGTTGCGCCCCGTGGTGGGGGGCACCTACCCGCTGTCGGAGGCGAGGCGGGCGCACGAGGACATCCGCGCCCGGCGCACGACCGGGAAGCTGCTGCTCGACCCGTCGGCATGAAGCTGGTCACCTGGAACGTCAACAGCCTCAAGCAGCGGCTGCCTCGGGTCCTGGAGCTGCTCGCCGAGCACCAACCCGACGTCGTCTGCCTGCAGGAGACCAAGACGACCCCCGAGGCGTTCCCTCACGACGAGCTCGCCGAGGCGGGGTACGCGGCGGCGCATCACTCGGGCGGACGATGGGCCGGTGTCGCCGTGCTCGGTCGCACCCAGGCGCCACCCCGCGACGTCACGGCGGGTCTGCCGGGTGAGGTCGAGCAGGACGAGTGCCGGTGGGTCGAGGCGACCGTCGCGGGGGTCCGTGTGGCCAGCGTGTACGTCCCCAACGGCCGCAGCCTGGACTCCCCGGCCTTCCCGGCCAAGCTCGTCTTCCTCGAGGCCATGCGTGAACGCGTCGGGCAGCTGACACCGCCGCTGGTGGTCGCCGGCGACGTCAACGTCGCCCCCGCCGACATCGACGTCTACGACCCCGCCGGGTTCGTGGGGTCGACCCACACCAGCGAGGGAGAGCGCAATCGTCTACAGCAGATCCTCGACGCCGGCCTGGTGGACGCCTACCGCCATCTGCACCCCGACGAGCAGCACTTCACCTGGTGGGACTACCGGGCGGGCCACTTTCACAAAGGCCTCGGCCTGCGCATCGACCTGATCATGGCGAGCAAGGATCTGGCCGACCGTCTGACCCACTGCGGCATCGACCGCTCCTACCGCAAGGGTCCCAAGCCGTCGGACCACGCCCCCCTGCTGGCGACGTTCGACTGAACGCGCGCGCCGTCACCTAGTCCCAGGCGAGCATCGCCTGGGTGACGGGGACGAACAGGCGGGGTGCCAGGTTGTCGTCGATCGGCAGCACCGCGTCGGTGCGTCCGCGGAACTGCGCGAGTGGCAGGGCCGGGTCGTTGACGTCGGCGATCGACAGCGTCGGCACCCCCCGCTCGATCGCGGCACCGGCCATCCCGTGGTCAGCGATCACCATGTCAACCGCGTCCGCGCCGCCGAGCTCGTCGAGCATGGCCTCCATGTACAACGACCGGTGGGTGTGCAGCAGTGACGCGCCGTCGTGGGCGCACGCCACACCGTCGATGAAGCGGATGGCCTGCTTGCGCCCCGTCAGGTCGTCGTGGCCGACGACCACGTCGTCCAGCGGCGCCAGCAGCCGGCATCCGACCGCCTGCAGCGCCCGTGCCAGCGCGCCGTAGTGGCTGAGCAGGCCCGTGGGGTGGCCGGTGGCGAACAGCACCCGCGCTCCACCGCCGCCTGCGATCCACGCCAGCCGTCGCCGGTGCGTCTCGATCGCGGCGAGGCAGGCGTCGGGGTCGATCCATCCATCGCCGTCGGGGTCCTCGGCGCCCCCTGGATCACCACCGCACAGGTACTGAATGGCGGCGACCGCCTCCCGGACGGTTGCGGTGCGGTGATCGGCCAGTCCGAAGGTGTACTCCGGGTCGCCGGCGACCAGCTTGGCGCAGTTCTGCAGCGTGTTGCGGGGGGTCGTTGCGACGTTCGCGGCCAGCCGCGTGCCGATGATGTGCTCACGCAGTGGTGTGCCGACGGCAGTGGTCATGTGTGGCGCTCCAGCAGGTCGAAGGCGTGGTCCTTCAGGTCGTCGACCGCCGCGGCGACCTCGCCGCGGAGCGCAGCTCGTCGGTCGGCCGACATGCGGACTGGCCCCTCCAGGAATTCGTGGGGCACGTCGGTGTGCAGTCGCTCCTGCACCAGCTGCAGCCAGCTCCAGGGCACCTCATGGGGCAGCTCCTGGCCGGTCAGCTCGGCGAAGTAGATCGTCCAGGCACGCGGGACGACCGAGGCGATCTGGTACCCGCCGCCACCCGTCGCCACCCACCGGCCACCGGTGTGCTGATGGGCGAGGCCGTGCAGCCGCTGCGCCAGGTGGTGGTAGTCGTCGGTCGTCAGCGCGAGATGCGCCAGCGGGTCGGTCACGTGCGTGTCGCAGCCGAGCTGGGTGACCAGGATCTCGGGGCGGAAGGCGTCTAGCGCCGGCGGCACGACCGCGTCGAACGCCTCGAGGTAGACGTCCCCGGGCGTCGCCGGCGGCAGCGCGACGTTGAGCGAGGTGCCGCGGCCGTCCCCCTCGCCCACCTCGTCGGGGAACCCGGTGCCTGGGAACAGATAGCGGCCCGACTCGTGCAGGCTGATGGTGAGGACACGCGGATCCGAGTAGAAGAACTCTTGGACCCCGTCCCCGTGGTGGGTGTCCACATCGACGTACGCAACACGTGACGCGCCGTTTCGCAGCAGCCAGTCGATGGCCGCTGCCGGGTCGTCGTAGATGCAGAAGCCGGCGGCGCGGTCCGGCATGGCGTGGTGCAGCCCCCCGGCGGGATTGAACGCATGGGTCACCTCACCGCGCCACACCGCCTCGGCGGCCGCCACCGACGCACCGCAGACCTCCAGCGACGCCTCGTGCATGCCGGCGAACACCGGGTTGTCCCCCATGCCCAGCCCGTAGTGCGGGGCGCCGGCGGGATCGGGCCGTGCTGACAGGCGCTGGACGGCGTCGACGTAGTCCTCGGTGTGCAACCGCAGGACATCGTCCTCGCCGAACGCCGCGCGCGGCATGGTGACCACGTCCTCGGCGTCGGTCAGCCCGCAGGCGCGGATCAGCTCGACGGTGAGCTCGACCCGGATCGGTTTGAGGGGGTGGTCGGGACCGAAGTCGTACTTGATGTGGTCGTCGTCCCAGATCAGCGCCGTCGGCATGGCGGCAAGCGTAGCGAGTGGCCCCGGGGCGCCTTCTCAGTACAGCTTGCTGAGCCCCCGGATGTCGCCGCGGCCCAGCGTGCGCGATGCGCCGTTGCAGGCTGACATGCTGGGAGCCATCGTCTGGTTCCTGGCCCGTTCCGCGGTTGGGTGGTCGAGGCCGAACACGTGGCCCATCTCGTGGGCCGCCACGCCGACGAGGTCGACCCGCGGCCGGTTACGGCACGACGGCGCATCCGGATTGACGGTCCATCCTGTGCGGGTGGAGAAGCGGACATCGGACTCGTATGCCCGCCATCGGCCCGCCGGCGTCGCTTGCGACGCCGAGCACGCCAAGCCCAGCATCCCCGTCGGCAGCGGGCCGAAGTCCACGACGTTGTGGCCGTCGGTTCGGCCCGTGGTGCACAGGGTGGCGGCGCGGCTCGTGCGCCCGAGGTACTTCGCCTTGGCCTTCAACGACACCTTGATGCCGCAGTCGTTACGGCCGTTGGTGATGACCGCGACGCCCTGAGCGATCGCGCGGCGACTGGCGTCGAAGCCGAGGTTGGCGGGCACACCCTGGGCACGCAATCGCCACCGCAGCGGGCCGCGCGCGGCGGTGTTGGCGTACAGCCGGTGGCTGGTCACGTCGCACGGCGGCTCGGCGAACGGGTACATCTCCGCGTTCTCCGTTCGCAGCCGCAGCGAGTGGTCAGCGCCGTGCGCACGGACCTGCGCGTAGTACGGCCCTTTCTGCGGGAGGACGACGAGCCGGGGCGACGGGCTCTTGGCCAGACAGACGCCGGCGCGCAGTCCCGACAGCGTGCTCCCGCGGAACAGCTGGACCGGCTTGGTCGAGCTGATGCGGATGCGGCGCAGCGACCCGGGCGTGGTGATGCGGTACCACACGGAGCCGGAGGCGGCGGGGCCGCACCTCGGCCGGGGCTCGTTGGGCTGGAAGGTCGCGCCACGCAGGCCGGCGGATGTGTGGATGATCTGCGGCTCGTAGGCCTTGGGCACCGCGATCCGGGCGGCACGCCCGAACGCGTCGTTGGCCGGGAAGGGGGCGTGGATGCGCAGGGCGAAGCTCGCCGGCTCGCCGACAGTGGCCACCCGCACGTAGTGCTTGGATGCGCCGAGGGGGATCGGGCCGGTCGTGCGCGCCCCACACCAGGCGGTGTGCGGGTCGAGGTTTGCGTTGAGCACCTGGATGCTGACGTTCGCACCAGTGGGTTGGACGTCGGTCAGCCGCACGACCATGTCACCCCAGCTGCTCGGCGTGAACGCGTACCACGTGCTGTCGGTGGCCGCCGCCACGTTGCAGGCCTGCTCGGCCACCTCGTCTTGCGACTCGCCGGCGCCCGCGCCGGCGGTCGACGCCGTGCGTACCCAGGACAGCCCGGTGCCCAGGTCGGTGCCCGGGAACGCCCCGGCTCCGGCGGCAGTCACCGTCGTGCTCGCGGACGCGATGGTCGTGTGGTCGATCTCCACGATGCCCTCAGGTGTGGTGCGCACCTGGACGGACAGCTCGCCCTCGACGGTGGTCGCCGAGACCTGCCGCCCTTCCCCGCGGGGCGGCACCACCAGCGTCACCGGCCCGGCGCTGATGGTGCGTCCGATCAGATCGCAGCGGTCCAGCGGCACACGAGACGGCAGCGTTTCGATGGCCAGCACGCCGGTCCGACAGAACGCCGGAACCCCACGCCGTCCCTCGCCGGACGACGCGTCGACCATCTCGGCCGCAGGCAACCCCGACCCGAGCACGACGGCGGCAAGAGCGGCAAGGGCCAGGCGTGACGTGCGGGAGGGGGGCATTCGCCCACCTTCGTGGCACTGCGCCGCCGTGCCAATGGTTTCGGGGCGATTTGGCCCGAGATGACCACGCCGACGTGCGCCGGCGTGGTCCCGGGGCACTACACCCCGGCGGGAGGCGGCGGTCGCCGCCGCTGCCCCGTCAGGGCATGGCGATGCGCTGGATGCCGTGGCCAAACGTCGCCGCGGTGAGCGTGTCGGTCCCGGCGTGGTAGCGCAGGTCGAGCACCGGCACCGTCGGCAGGTTGCCGCCCAGGCGGAGCCACGTCTGTCCCCCGTCGGTGCTGGTGAACACACCGACGTCGGTGGCGGCGGCGAGACCGTCGCCGGTCAGCACGACGTCGTTGACCGGCGCCTGCGGCAGGCCGGCGCTGAGGTCGGTGAACGACTCGCCGGCGTCGTGGGTCACGACCAGGTGGGCCGCGTCGCTGCCGTCGCGGTAGCTGGAGTACGCGACGTAGGCGACATCAGGGTCGGCCGGGTCGACGGTGATCCGCGTGATCCACATGCCGGGCAGACCCGGCGCGTCGCTGATCTCGGACCACGTGGCGCCCTGGTCGCGGGTCATCCACAGCCGGCCGTTGTCGGTGCCGGCGTACAGCCGCTGCGGGTCGCCGGCGCTGACCCCGATGGCGGTGATCACCCCGCGCAGGCGGTAGCCCGGGTTCGGGTCGAGCTGCACGAGGTCACCTTCGGGGTCGGCGAGATCCCCGCTGATCTGGGTCCACGCCTGGCCGCCGTTGGTGCTGCGGCTGACGACGTTGCTGCCGAAGTACATGACCTCCGGGTTGGTGGGGTCGAACTCCAGCGGGGTGAACCAGCCGTAGCGCTGACCCGGTGGCTTGCGCCACCCGCCGGTCAGCGGGGCGCCAGCGTACTCGCGGCCGCAGTTGCCGTACTGGCTGCACGAGTAGGTGATGGCCGGGTTCTCGGGGTGGATCAGCGTCTGCAGCCCGTCACCGCACAGCCCGTACTTCGTCCAGGCGGTCTTCGTGACCGCGCCGTCGTCCGGGGCGACGGTGCGCTGGCACATGTTGTCCTGCAGGCCGGTCACGACGTAAGCGGGGTCTCCCTCGAACACATCGACCGAGTAGTGCTGGGTGAAGCCCTGGACCAGCGCGCCCTTCCACGTGCCGATGTTGCCGTCGGCGTCGGACCGGTAGACCCCACCGTCGTTCGCCAGATAGACGCGCCCTGGCACCTTGGGGTCCCAGGCCATGCCGTGCTGGTCGGCGTGGACGATCACCTGGTGCGCGCCGGTGACCACGCCGGCGGTGACGTTGCCCATCTGCAAGAACGTCCTGCCGCCGTCGGTGGACGCCATGAGCTCCAGTCCGGCGACGAAGACGCGGTCGACCTCGTCGGGGTCCGGGAACACCCGAGCGAACCACCAGCCGTAGCTGGACCCGTTGGCCTTCAGCGTGGCGTTGTCGGGCAGCTTGTCCCAGGTCGCCCCGCCGTCGTCTGACCGGAACCACGCCCCGTGGGTGCCGTCGAGCTTGTTGGCGATCAGGGCGTAGGCGCGGTCGGGGTCGGCCGGCGAGAACGCCACGCCGATCCGGCCGGTCTCGGCGGGGTCGGGCATGGTGATCTCCGCGGCGCGGGTCCAGGTGTCGCCCCCGTCGGTCGAGCGCCACACGCCAGAGCCCGGGCCGGCGTAGACCCGACGGTCGGGGTCGCGGAAGTGGTCCCACATGCCGACCAGGACGTTGTCGGGGTTGCGGGGATCGATCGAGACGTCCACCGCCCCAGTGGTGTCGTTGACACCGGCCAAGACCCGCTCCCACGTGTCGCCGCCGTCGTCGGAGCGGTACAGCCCGCGCTCTCCGCCGGGGACGAACAAGTTGCCGCTCGCGGCGGCGAACACCCGCTGGGGGTTGGTGGGGTCGACCGCGATCCGCCCGAACGCGCCGGCGGTGTCCAGCCCGACGTGCTCCCAGGTCTTGGCGCCGTCGGTGGATCGGTACATGCCCGTGCCGCCGTAGACGATGCTGCCGCCGCCCGGGTTGGCCTCGCCAGTGCCGGCGTACAGGGTCCCGTCGGGAGCGATCTCCAGCGCCCCGACGGCCTGGGTGATGTCGTCCGGCCACGACGGTGTGAAGGTCTCGCCGGCGTCGGTGGACTTCCACACGCCCCCCGAGGCGGCGGCGATGTACACGGTGTCGGCCGCCTTCGGGTCGACCACCACGTCGTTGGCGCGCCCACCGATGTTCGTCGGCCCCAGCAGCGACCACTGCGCCTGAGCGACGTCGGGCGCCACCCGCGCGGTGCGGCGGGCGATCTTCGCGGACTGGCGGACGGCGCGGGCGTACGCGGCGCGGTCTTGGCCGATGGCGCGCTGGGAGTCGAACCAGTTGCCCGGCGCGGCGAGCGGCTCATCGAGCAGCCGGGGATCGGGCGTGGACTGCGGCGCCGCACCAAGCAGCGTCACGACGGCGAGGGCGAGCACGACGACGTTGACCGTCGCCAGAGCGAGGCGGGACTTTGACACAGCTGATCCTTCGACGAGCGGTTGCCGACCACCCGGGCGGCGCCGGGCAGTTGGGCCTTCGCCGCCGACCACCGCCGTCCCTGCCTGGGGCGGCCGAAAAGCGCCTACTCGTACCGGAGCGCGACGACCGGATCGAGCTTGCCGGCGCGCCGCGCCGGGAACACGCCGAACGCCACCCCGACACCCACGCTGACGCCGAAGGCCAGCGCCACGCTCCACCCGGTCACGTCGGCCGGCAGGGGGCTGACGGCTGCCGCGAGCTCGGCCAGGCCGACGCCCAGAGCGATCCCGATCACGCCCCCGACCCCGCACAGCACGATTGCCTCGACCAGGAACTGGGCGGTGATGTCGCGCGTGCGAGCTCCCAGCGCCTTGCGCAACCCGATCTCGCGGGTCCGCTCCTGCACGGACACGAGCATGATGTTGCTGACACCGATCCCGCCCACGAGCAGGCTGATGCCGGCGATGGCTGCCAGCACCAGGGTCAGGGTGTCCAGGATGGTCCCCGCGACACCCAGGATCTCGTCCTGCGTCACCACGCTGAACTCACCGTCGTCGAGCCGCTCGGCGAGCAGCGCGGTGATCCGGTCACCGGTCGCCTCCAGCTCCTCGCGCTCTGGGCCCTTGACGAAGATCGCATCGACACGCTGCGTGCCGAACAGCCGCTGCGCTGCGGTGATCGGGACCAGCACCTGGCTGTCCCGGTCGACCCCGATGGCGGCGCCGACCTCGCCGATGACCGAGATGACCCGGAAGCGCAGGCCGGCGACGGACACGTCCTTGCCGATGGGGTCGCTGTCGGGGAACAGCGCACGGGCCGCGCCGGCGCCCAGCGAGGCCACCCGACGCGCGGTGGCGACGTCGGAGTCGGTGATGAACTCGCCGCGCACCACCTCGCGGTTGAGCACCTCGTCGAAGCTGGCCGTCACGCCGATGACGCTGGCGAAGGCCGACACGCTGCCCGCCCGGACCGTCTCGCCGCTGGCCAGGTTCCCGGTGACGGCCACCTCGCCCCCCAGCTCCCGCTCGATGCGATCGACATCGTCGAGCGTGAACTTGCTGACCGTCGGCGCCTGCCCGAACTCGAACGACCCGGGCACGACCAGCAGCAAATTGGACCCCAGGTCCTCCACGCCGGCGGTGACGACGTTACGTGCGCCGGTTCCGACCGCCACCAGCAACACCACGCTCATGACGCCGATGACCACCCCCAGGACCGTCAGACCCGAGCGCAGTCGGTTGGCGGCGATGGCCGTGAAGGCGACCCGTGTGGCCTCGGAGACGTTCACGGCTCGATCAGCCCGTCACGGATGCGGATCTGCCGGGGCGCCAGCGCGGCGACCTCCACGTCGTGGGTGATGACGACCAGCGCCACCCCCCGCTCGGCGTTCAGCGTCGCCAGCAGGCGCATGATGTCGTGACCGGTGGCGGTGTCCAGGTTGCCGGTCGGCTCGTCGGCCAGCAGCAACCTCGGCTCGGCCACGAGCGCGCGCGCGACGGCGACGCGCTGCTGCTCACCACCGGACAGCTGCGCCGGTCGGTGCGTCAGCCGGTGCGACAGGCCGACGCTGGCCAGCGCCGCCCCGGCGAGCTCGCGACGCTCGGCGCGCGACGCCCCGCGGTACACCAGCGGCAGGGCCACATTGGACAGCGCAGACGTCCGGTTGAGCAGCTGGAACTGCTGGAAGACGAACCCGATCTCGCGGTTGCGCAGCTCGGCGAGATCGCCGTCGTCCATGTCGGCCACGTCACGGCCGGAGAAGCGCAGTGACCCCGTGGTGGGCCGGTCCAGGGCGCCCAGCAGATGCAACAGGGTGGACTTCCCCGACCCGCTCGGTCCCACGATCGCCACGAACTCGCCCTCGCCGACCGCGAACGACACGCCGCGCAGCGCCTCGACGACGACGGCATCCGGTCCGCGCCCCAGCCGGTACTGCCTGGTCACGTCAACCGCCTCGACCAGCGGGGTCACTCGGTCGCGACCTCGTCGCCGTCGGACAGCTCCTCGTAGCCGCTGACGACGACGTCATCGTCCGCTTCGAGGTCGCCGCGGACCGCCGCCCGCTCGTCACCCAGGGCGAGGACTTCCACCTCCACTTCGCGTGCGACGCCGTCGCGGACCACGTACACGACGTCGCGTCCGTCTCGCAGCAGCAGCGCCCGAGAGGGCACGACGAGATCCGAGGTCTCCGTGACCGTGGCGATGTCGACGGTCGCGGTCATCCCCACCCGCAGCCGGCGTACCGGTGAGCGCACCTCCTCGACCGGCCCGAGCAGCCGGATGTGGACGGGGTAGCCAACCCCGCCGGCGGCGGTCGGAGTCGCCGCCACGGCGATGCGCTCGAGGGTTCCTTCCAGGGGCGTGTCGGCGAAGGCGTCGACGATGACGGTCGCACGTTGCCCCACGCGCAGCTGCGGCGCGTCCACCTCGTCGACGTCGGCGACGACGTAGACCTGTGACAGGTCATAGACGGAGAACAGCGTCTGGCCGGCGACGACGGGGGCCCCGACCTGCAGCGTGCCACCCCCCTCGCCGCCGCCGAGCCCGCCCAGGGAGCCGGCGAGCCCCGCCAGCTCCGGGGGAACGTCGGCGGGCAGCGGCGCACCGGTCGAGGCGGCCGCCTCACCGAACTGCACGGTTCCGGCGAAGGGCGCGGTGACCACGAGGTCGTCTGCCTGGCGCTCGGCGGCCTCAGCGGCCGCCTGTGCCTGCAGCCGCTGCGGCGCGGTGACGGAGTCGACCGCCTGCTGCAGCGCTCGGGACAGCGCATCGGCCGTGGCGTCCTGCTGTCGGGCGACGGTCCTGCCAGCCTCGCGCAACGCGGTGCGCGTCGACTCATACGACGCCTCCACCGCGTCGATGGCGGCGAGCGCGGCGTTGCGCTGCTCGCGATCGTCGATCCGGCGAGCCTGTCGCCGCGCACGTCGCAGGCGGGGTCGCGTGGATTCGTCGAGCCGCCGCACCGCCTGCTCCGCGGCCCGCCTGGTCTCGTGGCCGCCGCCGTCGACCCGCACCCCGCCGACGCCGGCGGCAGCCGCGCGGGCGGCGGCCGCCTGCTCGCGGGCAAGGTCGACCTGTGCCGAGGTCAGGCGCAGCACCTCCTGGCCCTGGCGCACCCGCTCCCCGTCGTCGACGCGCAGACGCAGCACGACACCGGAGACGGCGGCGGCCACGTCCTGCTGTGCGGCGGGTTGCACCGACGCCGGCGCCGAGACGGTCTGCGTGACCTCCCCGCTGCTCACCCGTTCCGTGCGGACGAGGGGCCGGTCGTCGCCGGTGCAGCCGCTGAGCAGCACGACGGCCGCAGCGACAGCCACACACAGCTTGCGACGGGGCACGACAATCCTCTCCGACCAGGGCTGCAGCCAGAGTAGCCACGCCCCGAACACGAAAGCGGCGCCCCTGGGGGCGCCGCGGGGTCGTGGTGCGCGCCGGCTCAGGCGTCGACGGCGGGCGCGAGCAGGTCGGGCAGGTCGAAGGCGAGGTCGGCGAGGTGGCCTGCGCAGCAGCGGTGGGTCGCAAGGTGGCCCGGGGCTTCAGCCTCCAGGATGTCGCGCAGAGCACGGACACGGGCGGCGGGATCAAGCGTGGCGACCGAGGCAAGGTCGGCATGCTCGACAGTGGTCGTCACGGACTTCCGGCAGCAGCCGAAGATGGGGGTGTCATCACGCCAGGCGCCTTCGAACTCCTTCAGCAGCGCGCTGGCGGCGGCGGACGGTGTGCCTGTCATCTCTTCTCCGGTTCGGGTGAGGCGTTCGTGCCTCTGCGGCCACGTTACCCGCGGTCAAGCCGGTCGCAACGCAGGTACCACGAACTTTTCGGCTGGCGTCGCTCAGGCGCCGGCGAGCTCCTCGGAGCGCCGCTTCGCCGCCTCGATGGCGTTGAGGAACGCCGCTCGGACGCGCTCCTGTTCCAACACCCGCACGGCGGCGATCGTGGTGCCGCCGGGGCTGGTGACCGACTCGCGCAGCTCGACCGGATGGCGACCGGTGTCGCGCAGCATCTTGGCGCTGCCGACCATCGTCTGGATGATCAGCTCGGTCGCGACGTCGCGAGAGAGACCGAGCAGGATGCCGGCGTCGATCATGGCCTCGGCGAGCAGGAAGAAGTAGGCCGGCCCCGACCCCGACAGCGCGGTCACCGAGTCCAGGTGCTCTTCGGACAGCCGCAGCACCTTGCCCACCTGCCCCAGCACCTCCTCGGCGACCTCCAGGTGCCGCTCCTCGGCGTAGCGCCCGCCCGAGACCGCGCTCATCGCCTCATCGACCAGGACCGGGACGTTCGACATCACACGCACCACGGGCACGCCGTCGGTCAGCACCTCCTCGATCGTCGAGGTCGGCACGCCGGCGGCGACCGATATGACGGTCTGCTCGGACGTGACTACCGCCGCGATGTCTTCCAGCACGTCACGGATGTTCTGCGGCTTGACCGCCAGGAGCACGATGCCGGAGCCGGCGGCGGCGGCGACCGAGTCCGTGTCCGCGCGGACGCCGTAGGTCTCGGCCAGGACTCGCGCGCGCTCCTCGCTGCGCACGGTGCACCACAGCTGCTCGGGTGCCCAGCCGGAGCGCAGGAGGCCGCCGAGCAGCGCCTCTCCCATCCGGCCCGTGCCCACGATGGCGATGCGCCGCGGGGGGCGGTCCGGTGCGGTCACCGGCCCACCAGTGCGCGGAGGAAGAACGCCACGTTGGCAGGCCGCTCGGCAAGTCGTCGCATGAAGTAGGGATACCACTGCGACCCGAATGGCACGTACACCCGCACCTGGTAGCCCGCGGCGACCAGCTCTGCCTGCAGCGCCGGGCGGACGCCGTACAGCATCTGGAACTCGTACTCGTCGCGTCCTCGCCCTAGGTGGTCGGCCACGCGGCGGATGTAGCGGATGAGGCGGTGGTCGTGGGTGGCGAAGCGCGGGTAGGTGCCCTCACGAAGCAGATAATCGGCGCAGCGGGCGAAGTTGGCGTCCACCTGGGTGCGGGACTGGTACGCGACGCCGGCGGGCTCCGCGTACGCGCCCTTGCACAGGCGCAGGCTCGCCCCCGCGGCGCTCAGTCGCCGAACGTCGGCGGCGGTGCGATGCAGGTACGCCTGCACCGCGCAACCGACGTAGCGGTGCCCCTGCGCCTGCAACCGCTCGACCATCTGCACGGTCGCCTCGGTGACGTCGCTGTCCTCCATGTCCAGCGTGAGGTGCTCGCACGTGCGCTCCCCGGCGGCGGCGATGTCGCCCAGCAGCTCCAGGCACAGCTGTGGTGAGAACAGCATCCCCATCTGCGAAGGCTTGACCGACACACCGGAGGGAAGACCTTCCTGCCCCAGCCTTCCCGCCACCTCGACGTACGCCTTGGCCGCGGTCCGCGCCTCGCGCTCGTCGGTGACGCTCTCCCCCAGGTAGTCCAGCGTGACCGTGCGGCCGGCGCCGACCAGCTCGCGCGACACGTCGATGCCTTCGTCGAGCGTCTCCCCAGCCACGAACCGCATCGCGATGGACCGGGTCACGCGCCGCTGTGAGATCTCCCGCTGCAGCAGCGCACTCTCGGACGCGCGGATCAACAGCGTGCGCACGAAGGTCAGCTCGCGCTGGTGCCGGCGACCTGTTCGACGGTCGCGCCCAGGATCCCGGACATGTGCGCCAGCGACTGCTCTTTGACCGCCTCCGCGGGGTGCTCGGGGGCGTCGAACGTGGCCGTGGCGTTCGCGACAACCGTGACCGGGATGTCGCGGTTGCGCAGGTCTGCGGTGGTGTGCATGACGCAGATATCGGTGCAGACGCCGCAGATCCGCACGTCGGTGATGCCGAAGCGGTTGATCAGGCCCTCGAGCTCCGTCTCGAACATCGCCGAGTAGCGGCGCTTGGCCACCAGGTGCACACCGTCGCGCCCGAGGAACGTCCGCAGCTCGTCGACCAGCTCCGCCTCGCTGGTCCCGCGCACGCAATGGGTCGGGAAGATCTCGAACTCGGCGTCGTCCACCTCGTGGGTGTCGGCGGTGAAGATCACGGCGTGACCGGCGGCCAGCGCCCGCTCGACCTCCTCGACGACGGCCGGCAGCACCGCCAGGCAGTGGTCGCTGGCGAGGTTGCCGTGACGCAGGAAACCGTTCTGCATGTCGACGACGATCAGCGCGTGCACGAGGCGCTCCTTCACATGGACGGGCTGCATTCAATCACCGAAGCATCCGGACAGCAGGAGGCCCGCGGCTGGCGCCGCGGGCCTACCCCGCCCGAGGAGACCGGGTGCGCCCTTCGAGGCGTGGGTGCGCAGCCGTGTTCCTCTTCCGTCAAGCATCCTCGCACGTCGCGGCGGCGTCCATGGCCCAAAAGGGTGAAATCGCCCAGGAAATGACTAGTCAGGCGGCGGTAGCGATGTCTTCACGAGATGGGGTTGCGGCCCAACCCCACGCCCGCCCGCCACCGCTGCTCGCGGTCGATGTAATGCTCGAAGCCCATGCGGATCGCGGGCCAGTAGGCGGCGTCGGCCAGCGACAGCAGCTGGCCCAGCGTGCGGTCGAGCTCGGCAGCGGTGAGGGCGTGGACCGGAACGACGCCGACGATCACGACGTCGCCGTTGTCGTACAGCCCGAAGCGCAGGGTGTAGCTGCGCAGGTTGCGCTGCAGCAGGTACCGGTAGACCTCGTCGTGGCGCTCGTCGGGCGCCGCCATGAAGAACGACTCGATGACGAGGTTGTGGTCGCCCAGCTCGAGGTAGACGGGGATCGTCCGCTTGCGCTCGCCGGCGAGCACGGTCAGCCAGCCATCCTCGCCGACCCGTTCGACGTCGAGCTCGTCCTGCGCGGCGAACCAGTCGTCGACGACCCGGGCACCGTCCACGGTCAGGCCCCCCGCCGTTGGACTTCGGCGGCGGTGCTGCCGAGCACGTGCTCGTAGGCGGCCAGGGTGGCGCCGGCGGTCCGGTCCCAGCCGTAGCCGGCCGCCGTCTCGACCGCAGCGGCCGATGCCTCTGCGCGGCGGTGCGCATCGGTCAGATACGGCAGCAAGGCAGCGGCGAAGGCCTGCGGGTCCCGCGAGCCGACCAGCGTGCCGCCACCGCCGACGATCGATCGCAACCCCGCCACGTCCGAGGCGACCACAGGGGTCCCGCACGCCTGCGCTTCCAGGGCGACCAGCCCGAAGCTCTCGGAGTGGCTGGGCACGATCACCGCGTCCGCTGCGCGGTACAGCGGGGCGAGCGCCGGTTGCTCGCGGGGGGCGAGGAACGCCACCCGGTCGGCGACGCCGAGCGCGTCGGCGAGCCGCCGCAAACCGGCGGGATGGGCCGTCTCACTGGCCGGGCCGCTGGGCCCGCCGACCACGACCAACCGGGTCGGAAGACCGTCGTCAGGCATCAGCGTGTCCAGAGCCGCGAGCGCCCGCACCGCCAGGTCCGGGGCCTTCAGTGGCTGCAACCTGCCGACGAACAGCACGATGCGGCCGCCGCCCAGCGCCTGGCGGGCTCGCTGTCGGTCGATCGTTGGCGTGAACACGTCCAGGTCGACGCCGGCCGGCACGACGTGGATCCGGCCGCGCGCAGCGCCGAGCTGCTCGAGAATCGCGGCCTCCGCGGCGGTCGATGCGATCAGGGCGTCCGAGGCGGCGGCGACTCGCTCCTCCGCGGTCAGCCTGATGGCCGGCTCCGGTACGTCGCCGGGGGCCAGCGCGTCGTTCTTGACGCGCGCCAGCGTGTGGAAGCTGGAGACCAGCGGCAGGCCCTGCCGACGCTGCAGGTGGCGGCCCACCCAACCACTCATCCAGTAGTGCGCGTGCACGACGTCGAGCGCCGCGGTAGCCGGATGGTTCGCCATGGCCAGGTAGAACGCGCACAGATGCGACGCCAGCTCGGACTTCGACGCGTGAGCAGGGCCGGCGTCGAGGTGGTGCACCGTGATGCCGTCCTCGACCGCGACGCTGGGCGGCAGGTCGGCGCCGGTGGCCCGGGTGAACACGTCGACGGTGACACCGCGACGGACCAGGTGCGACGCCAGACTCGACAGGTAGACGTTCATCCCACCGCTGTCGCCGGCGCCGGGGCGCTCCAGCGGCGAGGTGTGGACCGACAGCAGACCGACGCGCGGCGGGCCGGCACGGTCCGAGGGGCGGGTGTCGTCCGGGCGTGGTGGCGCCCACGACTGCTGTGTCACGAAGGCCTCGAGGGGATCGGCGGGGTCAGGCGATGCTAACGCCGGTTACCCGGCGGACATTCCGACGAATCGCCCCGCAGACGCGCGAACGCCCCCGCCGGGGGGAGCGGGGGCGTTGCTGTGGTGCGGGTTGAGAGCTGTCAGCCTTTGGCGGCAGCCGCTTACGCGCTGAGCAGCGCGTTGACCAGCTGCGCCTTGGTCTTCTCGCTGCGGTTCTCGATGCCCTTGCGACGGGCGATGTCTTGCAGCTCGGCGACGGTCATCGCCTCGTACTGCTCGCGCTCGGCCTGGCGGCCGGCCGACTCGACGGTGCTCTCCACGGCCTCGGCGCCGGAGAAGACGGCCTTGCGAAGGCTCGTGGTCGCCGCCTTCAGCTGCTGGCGGGCCGTACGGGCCTGCTCGGCAGCGCGCTGGCCGGCGGTGTTCTTCGCCGACAGCGTGGTGACGATGTTGCGGCCACGCTCGGCGAGCACGTCGAACTCACGCTCGGCGTTGCGGCGAAGGGTCTCGAAGCGGTCCTCCACCTTGCGTGGGGCGTCCTCGACCAGCTTGGTGGTGTCCACGCTCTGCAGCTTGGTGGGGAGGGTCCGCGCGAAGGCGATCGCCGTGTCGCTCAGGCCCACAGCGGCGTAGCCCGCGTCGGTGACCACGGTCTTGACGGTCCGCTGTGCGGCCTGGCCGGCGGCCCGAGCCTGCGTCGCGGTGCGCTGGGTGTTGTTCTTGGCGGTCTGGGCGGTCCGCTTGCTGCGGGACTTCGCCGTCGACGCCTGCTTCTTCGCGGTCTGGGTGCTCATGATTCCATGCTCCTTGCTTGCGGTGATCTGGTGATCAGGGGGCGGGGTCAAAGCCGGGTGAGGGCTGCATGGGGATGCGCCCCGCCCCCCGATCAGGTCTGGGTCGTGTCCGGCGCAGCGGCGCTCTGGTCGCCGCCTTCGGCCCGAAAGGACGTGTAGATCTCGAGCAGTGCGCGCTTCTGGCTCTCGGTCAGGTGCTGGTCGGAAAGGATCGCCGCCGCCAGGTCGTCGTCGCGTTCCTCGAGGATCCCGGCCTTGACGTAGAGCGTCTCGGCGCTGATCCGCAGGGCCGCGGCCACGCGCTGGAGGATGTCGGCGGAGGGCCTGCGCAGCCCGCGCTCGATCTGCGACAGGTAGGGGTTGGACACACCAGCCTGGGTGGCGAGGTGCCGCAGCGACATCTGGGCCTGCTTGCGCTGCTCGCGGATGAACGCACCGAGGTCGCGCACCTTGCCGGCGGCTGCGCTCGTCGCGTCCTTCGGATCCACGTCGTTCCCCTTGCCTGTGCTCACCCTTGTTACCTCAAAGATATACTCTTGCAAGCACTCTGTCAACCATCTTTTTGGCCGCACCTGCTTCAATCTGGCCGGTTCCGCCCGACCGACTGCGAGGAAGCCACATGGCCAACGTCGAGCAGACGCGGCTGCCGGGGGTGGGGGTCCGGCACGACTTCGTCACCCGCAGCGGCCGCCGCGTCGGCGTGATCGCCCACCGCATCGGCCACCGCGAGCTGATCGTGTACGACGAGCACGACCCAGACTCGGCGGGGGAGACCATCCGCCTCGAAGAGGACGACGCCTACACCCTCAGCGAGCTGCTGGGGGCGTCGAAGATCACCCAGGCCGTCGATGCGATCCGCCAGTCGATCGAGGGCCTGGCACTGGACTGGGTCGAGATCCCACCGGCGTGGTGGTGCAGCGGGCACACCATCGCCGACTCGGAGCTGCGCCGGCGCACCGGGGTGTCGATCGTGGCGATCATCCGCGGCGACCAGACGATCCCGTCGCCCGAACCCAGCCAGCTGCTGCACGCGGGTGACACCGTCGTGGTCGTGGGCACGCCCGACGGCATCGCGAGGGCCACGGCGGTGCTGCAGGCCGGAACGCCCGAGACCGCGTGAGCCTTCTGCTCGCAACGGCCGGCGAGGAGGTCGCCCGGCTGTTCATCGAGCTGGGTGTGCTCGTCGTCGGGCTCGCCCTGCTCGCGCGGGTCGCCAGCAGGGCCGGGTTCTCCCCGATCCCGCTGTACCTGGTGGCGGGGCTGGCGTTCGGCACGGGTGGCGTGCTGCCGCTGCAGCTGAGCGCCGAGTTCATCGAGATCGGCTCGGAGATCGGCGTCGTCCTGCTGCTGTTCATGCTGGGCGTGGAGTACAGCGCCGAGGAGCTGACGTCCGGCC
>DATLGM010000151.1:0-4891 GCA_035540515.1 Egibacteraceae bacterium
ACCTTCACCTCACCACCCGCCCATACCTGCGCTCGCTGACCGGGTCACGCGGAGCGTTCCAGCGTCTGGGCGCGCTCGGGTCCGACCGACACCCAGCGGATCGGCACGCCGGCGAGCTCCTCCAGCCGGTCGACGTACGCCTGCGCCGCCTTGGGCAGGTCGTGGTAGTCGGTGATCTCCGTGATGTCGTCCTGCCAGCCGGGAAGCTCTTCGTACACGGGCTCGGCGTGATGGAAGATCGACTGGTGCGGCGGGAAGTGGTCGTACTCGTCGCCCTGGTAGCGGTACGCCCGGCACACCTTGAGGGTGTCGAACGCCGACAGCACGTCGAGCTTGGTCAAGAAGTGCTCGGTCAGCCCGTTGATGCGTGCGGCGTAGCGGGCCAGCACCGCGTCGAACCAGCCGACGCGCCGGCGGCGCCCCGTCGTCGTGCCGTACTCCTGACCGACGTCGGTCATGCGCTCGCCTACGGCGTCGTGCAGCTCGGTCGGGAACGGGCCCGACCCCACGCGCGTGACGTAGGCCTTGGTGATGCCGATGACCCGCTCGACATCCCGGGGCCCGACGCCGGCACCGGTGAGCGCCCCGCCGGCGACGGGGTTCGACGACGTCACGAACGGATACGTCCCGTGGTCGAGGTCGAGCAGGGTCCCCTGCGCGCCCTCGAGCAGGATGTTGCGGCCGTCCTCGAGCGCGTCGTGCAGCAGCGCCATCGTGTCGGCGATGTAGGGCCGCAGCCGCTCGGCGTAGACGGCGTACTCCGTCTCGATGTCGGGCGCCTTCATCGGCAGGCGGTTGTAGACGCGCGACAGGATCGCGTTTTTCTCCTTCAGCACGACGTCGAGCTTCTGGCGGAAGATCTTCATGTCGTACAGGTCCTGCACGCGAAGACCGACGCGGGCCGCCTTGTCCGCATAGGTCGGCCCGATGCCGCGCTTGGTGGTCCCCAGCTTCTGCCGGCCCAGGTAGCGCTCGATCATCCGGTCGAGCTCTTTGTGGTACGGCATGATCAGGTGCGCGTTGCCGCTGATCTTCAGCTTCGAGACGTCCAGCCCCTGCTCCACCAGCGCGTCGAGCTCCTCGAGCAGCACCCCCGGGTCGAGCACGACGCCGTCGCCGATCACGGGCGTCACGTCGGGATACATCACGCCCGACGGCACCAGGTGCAGCTTCAACGTGGTGTCGCCGACGATGATCGTGTGGCCGGCGTTGTTGCCGCCCTGGTACCGCACGACGTAGTCGACGTCGTCGGCGAGCAGGTCGGTGGCCTTGCCCTTGCCCTCGTCACCCCATTGGGTGCCGACGACGATCCATGCAGGCATCGGCGCCCGCCCTACCGCTCGATGCGGAACCGGATCCGGATGTGCGTGTGGTACTCGGAGATCTGGTTGTCGGTCACCGTGGCCGACGTCTCCAGCACGTCGAAGCCCTCGATGCCCCGCAGCGTCTTGCCGGCCTCCTCGAGGGCCTTGTTCGCGGCATCGCGCCACGATGTCTCCGAGACCCCTACAAGGTCGATCGTCTTGATGACCGCCATCTGATTGCATCGCTTTCTGCCGGCTGAACCGCGAGGCGATGCTACGCGGTGGCCCAACCGCGGGCCAACCGGACAGGCACAGGGTGTCTATTTCATATCCACGCCGGGTAATGGACGGGACAGACCGAAGCAATCACCACGAAAAAGGGGCCCACGCAACATGCTGACTCTTCTCGGATTTCTGATCCTCGGCATCATCGCCGGTGCGCTCGCCCGGCTGCTCGTCCCCGGTCGCGACCCGATGGGACTGCTCGGCACGATGCTCCTGGGTATCGTCGGTTCGTTCGTCGGCGGGTTCCTGGCCAACTTGCTGCTGGGCCGTGGCGAGGGCCTGCTGCAGCCGACGGGGCTCATCGGCTCGATCATCGGGGCGGTCGTCGCGCTGCTCATCTACCGTGCGATGGCCAGCCGCGGGACCGCCACGTCACGCCGCTGACGCCTCCCTGCACTGCGGAACGGCACGGCCAGGGGCCGTGCCGTTTCGCTGTTCGAGCGCCATTCGGCGTTGGGTAGAGTGCAAATCCCGGATCTCACGACGATTGAGGAACACCCCATGGCTCTCGGCTACTCCGACACCGACAAGCTGTACATCCTCGCCTTTGACCACCGCGGCTCGTTCATGAAAGCCGTCGTCGGCAAGAGCGGGGACCTCACACCGGAGGAGACCGAGAAGATCAAGGACGCCAAGAGCCTGATCTTTGACGGCATGGTCGTCGCGGCGGAGGCGGGCGAGGAGTCCGACCAGCTGGGTGTGCTCGTCGACGAGCAGTTCGGCGGGTCCATCCCCGAGATGGCCAAGAAGCACGGTCTGAAGCTGGCCATGCCGGTCGAGAAGTCCGGTCAGGACCTGTTCGACTTCGAGTACGGCGACCAGTTCGGCGAGCACATCGAGAAGTTCGACCCCGACTTCTCCAAGGTGCTGGTCCGCTACAACCCGGACTCGGCGGACACCGAGGCCAACGTGCTGCAGCTGCAGCGGCTGAAGACGCTGTCGGACTGGCTGCACGAGCACGACCGCAAGTTCCTGTTCGAGCTGCTGGTACCCGGCACCGACGAGCAGCTGGCGTCGGTCGATGGTGACACCGCGCGCTACGACGCCGAGCTCCGCCCCGAGCTGATGGTCCGGGCCATCAAGGAGATCCAGGACGCCGGCGTGGAGCCGGACATCTGGAAGATCGAAGGGCTTGACGCGCACGCCGACTGCGTTCGGGTCGCCGAGCAGACCCGCGCCGGCGGCCGCGACGGCGTGGTCTGCGTCCTGCTGGGGCGCGGCGCCGACAACGACAAGGTCGACCACTGGCTGTACCAGGCCGGCGAGGCCGAGGGCTTCATCGGCTTCGCGATCGGTCGCAGCATCTGGTCGGACCCGCTGAAGGGCTACCTCGACGGGTCACTGGACCGCGAGATCGCCGCGGCCAAGATCGCCGAGAACTACACCCGCTTCATCGAGGTCTGGCGCCAGGCCGAGTAGCCACCCCGCGAACATGATCCCTCGCGAGCAGCTGCGGATGTCGAGCGGGGAGCTCGACGAGTACCTCGACCGACAGCGGACGCTGCGGCTGGCCACGGTGGACGAGCGAGGGGTCCCCCACGTCGTGCCGCTGTGGTTCGTCTGGCACGACGGGGCTGTCTGGCTGAACTCGCTGATCAAGTCACGCCGGCACCGCCACCTGCGCTCGGGCCGTCCGGTGGGCATGGTCGTCGATGACGGGGACCGCTACGGCGAGCTGCGGGGCGTGCGCATGTCCGGGCGGCCGGAGACCGTCCCCGACGACGACGCCGTCCGCATCCGGGCGTACCGCCGGTTCGCCCGCAAGTACTTCGACGTCGACGACCTGCCCAACCAGCGGTCCTACGAGACGGTGCGCATCATCCCCGATGACATCGCGTCGTGGGACTTCGCGAAGATCCCTGGCGGGCGAGACGCGAAGGTCGACCTCGACCGGTCCTGAAAGACGAGCAGGAGGCAGCCATGGCGGTCGCGATCCAGGTCACGTTCGACTGTGCCGATCCCGCCGCGCAGGCGTCCTTCTGGGCGCAGGCGCTGGGCTACGTGGTCCAGCCGCCGCCCGAGGGGTACGAGTCGTGGGAGAAGTTCCTCGGGGCGATCGGTGTGCCCGAGAACCAGTGGAACAGCGCCAACGCCATCGTCGACCCCAAGGGGCTGGGTCCGCGGATCTACTTCCAGCGGGTCCCGGAGGCCAAGACCGCCAAGAACCGTGTGCACCTCGACGTCAACGCCGGCGGTGGCCACGACGTCGACGACGAGGAGCGCCGGCAGCGTGTCGACGACGCGGCGCAGCGGCTGGTCGGGCTCGGCGCGACCTTTGTCGAAGAGCGCACCGAGCGGGGGGAACGCTGGATCGTCATGCAGGATCCCGAGGGCAACGAGTTCTGCCTGCAGTAGTCACGGCAGGGCGCTGACGACGGCCGGCGCGAGGGCGTCGGCCCAGAACCCGTAGCCCACGGGCGCTGGGTGGAAGCCGTCGGACGACATCGCGTCGGGAACACCACGAAACCGCGGGCTGGCTTCCACTGCGATGTTGACGAACGTCACGCCGTCGACCTGGGCGGCGGCGTCACGCTGCGCGCGTCGCAGGGGGCGCGCGTACGCGTCGACGATGTCGCGCAGCGGTCGGCCCAGCGCCGTGGCGCTGCCGAACAGCGGGATGCCGCCGAGCACGACCGGTGCGCCCACCTGGTCCCGGACCGACGCGAGCATCGAGCGGGTCTCGTCGTCGAACCGCCACCAGGGGGTCGCGTGGGTGGTGTCGTTGGAGCCGATGACCACGACCACCACGTCGAAGGCGCCGGCCTCGAGCTGGGGCGCCTGCTCGTGGCGCACGTCGGCGGTCCGGGCGCCGGAGACGCCGAACCCCCAGGCCTGCACCGGCCGGCCGGTGCGGTCGGCCACGCGCTGCGCGGTCTGGACGACCAGTGAACCGTCGACGGTCGGTGAGCCGACCCCTGCGACGGTGGAGTCGCCGAGCATCGCCATGCGGATCGGTGTGGCGCCGGCGTCCGCGTCGCCTGCCGCCGGCGCCACCCGCGCCTGGACGTCGTAGCCGACGTCCGCAGGCAGGTACTCGCCGCGGGTGGCCACGAGCGCCTGTACCGCGACGACACCGACGAAGGCGAGGGGCACGCCCACCGCCACGCCGGCGACCACCCTGCGATCGGCCACGTCCGGGTCAGGTCCCCGACAGAAACGACGCCACGGCGTTGACCATCTCGGCGCCGACGACGGCGGTCGTGTCGTCCCCGGGAGCGGTCACGAGGTGCCCGTCGTGGAACAGCGCCAACGCCATCGTCGACCCCAAGGGGCTGGGTCCGCGGATCTACTTCCAGCGGGTC
>DATLGM010000152.1:0-3273 GCA_035540515.1 Egibacteraceae bacterium
GCGGGGCCGCCGCCGCCCGGTCGCAAGGCTCCGGCCGCCGACGCCGGACCCGATGAACACCGAGCGGACCAGATCGGGCCGGGCAACGAGCTCGTCGGTCGGGCCCGAGAAGCGGACCTGCCCCTTCTCCATGAACACGACGCGCTCAGCCACGCTCATGGCCACGTTGAGCGACTGCTCGACGACGATCACCGTCGTTCCGCGCCGGTGGATCTCCCGGAGGATGTCCAGCAGCTGCGACACGATCGCCGGCGCCAGGCCCAGCGACAGCTCGTCGATCATCAGCAGGCGTGGTTGCATGAGAAACGCCTGGCTCAGCGCCACCATCTGCTGCTCGCCGCCGGACAGTGTCCCCGCCTGCTGGCCCAGACGCTGACGCAGCACCGGGAAGAACCCGAGGACCTCCTCGCGGGCCGCGTCGACGTCGACGTCGTCGTCCTCGCGTCGCAACCAGCAGGCCGCCCGGAGGTTCTCCTCGACGGTCAGCTCGGGGAAGACCGCGCGACCTCCGGGCATCATCACAACCCCGAGCGCGGCGGTGTCGTGGGGTGGGCGGTGGGTGATGTCGAGGCCGTCGAGGAAGATCGCCCCGCTGGATGCCTCCTGGATGCCGGCGATGGCCTTGAGCAGCGTGGACTTGCCGGCGCCGTTGGTGCCCAGCAGCGCGACGAGCTCTCCCTGCTCGACGTCGAAGTCGACACCGAACAGCACCTGCACCCCGTCGTAGGCGACGTCGACGGAGCGGCACAGCAGCATCTTGGTCCGGCCCTCGCGGCGCAGCCGCTCGACCTCGGCGTCAGCCATCGTGGCCGCGCGCGCGTTGGCGATGTCCTCCTCCACCGAGCCGACAGCGCTGGCGATGATCGCCGCGCCGATGAGCAGCGGCGGCACGAAGACGAGGATGCCGACCTTCAAGCCGAAGGCGCCGGTCGCGAACGAGACGAGCAGCGGCAGCGCGAGCAGACCGGCGACCTGCCACGGCGCCTGCGTCTGCAGCCCAAGGCCTCGCATCCGCGGGGGGACGATCATGGAGATCAGGGTGAAGAACGCCGGCGCGAGGATGATGCTGGCGGCGCCGACCGGGATGCCGAACGCGATGGCGATCCACACGTTGGGCGCGGCGGCGAGGACGACCAGGCTGACTGCTTGGTACACGGTCATGACCGCGGCGACCAGCATCAGCCGGGCGGGGCGCTGCTGCAGCATGCGGTCACCCACGGGGCCGAGCACCAGCAGCCCCACCAGGCCCACCGCGGCGCCGACCGCCCCGATCCACCCCCGCTGTGCCGGCCCCAGGGCGAACACGTTCGAGTAGTAGAAGTTGAGCAGGGTCATGGTCCCGGCCGTGGCCATGACGGTGAACGGCGCGGCGTACCACATGCGCCGCATGGTGGTGATCTTGGCGATGGCGCGGTACGCCTCGGCGAAACCGACCGGCTCAGGCTCGCGTTCGGCGGCCTCGGCGTCCGCGCCCATGGCCTCGCGCTCGATCTTGCCCCGCTTGGGCTCGGGCAGCAGGAACGTCAGGCCCGCGACTACGAGGGTGACCAGGCCCGTGGCGATCAGCGCGGTCCGCCACCCGTAGGCGGCCCCAAGCGCCCCGGCGAGCAGCGGCGCGACGATCACGCCGAGCTGCCCGGTGGCGAAGAAGAAGCTGAACACCCGTGTGCGGGTGTGGGGCGGGTAGTAGTCGGTGATCAGCGGCAGGTTGGTCGGCAGCAGCGCAGACGCGGCGGCGCCGCCGGCAACCCGCGCGCCGACCAGCTGCCCGACGCCGGGCGCGACGCCCTGCGCGACTGCGGACAGGCTGCCCACGACCGAGCCGATCCGGACCAGCCACACGCGCTTGACCCGGTCCGCCAGATACCCGAAGGGGACCGACAGCAGCATCGACATGATGCCCATGAGCGAGGCGAGTCCCGCCACGAACGCGAGGCTGAAGCCGAACTCCGCCTGGATCTCCGGGGCGAGGATGCCGAGCGCGACGTCGTCGAACTGCGACAGCGCCCCGGTCAGCGCCAGCACGAACAGCGGCAGCTTCGGCCCGTCGATGGCCCGGACGTCGACCGCTTGTCCCAACCCCCGTGCGGCGGTGCGCAGCCGCCGTCGTTTCACCGATGCCGGCTGCGGCGTGCCGACCATGACGGTCTCGTCGCGTTGGACGTCGCCGATGGCCTGCTGCCGCTCGGTCGGTACGAGCGTGCGTCGCCGCAGGACCGCCTCCTCGGCGGTGACGTCCGCGGGGGCGTCGATCGTGTCAGACATCGACGGGCTCCTTGCGCAACACCGCGGGGTCGTCGCCGACGTCGCCGTCGGGCGCGGTCGGCCCGATCGCCCACTGCTCGGTCAGCCCGTACCGGCGGGGGACGAAGGCGGTGCCACCGCCGGCGAGCAGCTTCTGGCGGATCGGAGCGCGATGCTGCAGCGAGTCCTCGGCTCCGGTTGCCAGCGTCGGCACGACGATGCGGTGGCGCTTGGCGATCCGCCGCAGCGCCGTGTCACGGACGCGGTGGACGACCTCGATCAGGCCGCCCGGCGACGCCAGCACCAGCGCCAGACCGCCGATCCCGCCGGCGAGCTGTACCACGGTGGCGCTGGTGGACAGCAGAGACACGACGGCGTACAGCGCGAAACCCAGCAGCGGTCCGGCGATGGTCCCGAAACCGCCGACCACGGCGTACACGAACAGCAGCACGGACAGCTCCGGACTGAACGCCTCGGCGCGCACACCCCCCTGGTGGTAGGCGGCCAAGACCCCGGCGACCGCGGCTAGCATCCCCGACACGACGAACGCCACGAGGCGGGCGCGCGCGACACCGACGCCGACCAGCTGCGCCGCAGGCTCGTTGTCGCGCGCGGCGATGAGCACCCGGCCCGTGCGGCTGCGGCGCAGCCCGGCGACGGCGGCGACGGCGAGCCCCAGCATTGTCAGCATCACGTAGTACGACACCCGCTGGTCGTCCATCTGCATGCCCAGCAGCGACGGCGCCGGCATGCTCGAGGGGAGCGCCGCCCCGAGGTAGCGGCTGTTGAGCAGCACGGCGGTCGTGGCCAGCGAGAACGCCAAGGTCGTGACGGCGAGGTAGATCCCGCGCAACCGCAGGGCAGGGAAGCCCACCACGACCGCGATCACCGCGCCGGCCAGGCCCCCCAGCGGCAGCGCGACGATCATCGGCAGCCCGCTCGCGCCGGCCACGAACGCCCCCACGCCGGCAAACGCCATCTGCCCGAGGCTGACCAGGCCCGCCCAGCCGGTGAGGATCAGCAGTGACA
>DATLGM010000153.1:0-44152 GCA_035540515.1 Egibacteraceae bacterium
CATCTGCACCAGTCGGCCGGGGACGGGCCGGCGCCGGCGGCCGATGAAGCGCACACGGACTTGTCGCTCGTCGAGCTCGTCGGCGCGCCGCAGCAGCAGGTCGCGGTTGAAGTTCATCAGGAAGCGCACCTCTGACGGCGGGCGCTTCCAGTTCTCCGTCGAGAAGGCGTAGACGGTCATCCACCCAAGGCCCAGCTCGAGCGCCCCCTCGACCGTGTCGAACAGCGCGGTCTCGCCCTGGCTGTGCCCGTCGTTGCGGGGCAGCCCCCGCTGCTGCGCCCACCGGCCGTTGCCGTCCATGATCACGCCGACGTGCTGGGGGAGCCGGTCGCGGTCGATGCCTTCCAGACCGGCGGTCACCGGGGCACGAGGTCCCACGCGCGCAGCGGCTTGCCCAGGTGGTAGGTCAGGAAGCTGTTGACCAGCGTGCCGGCGGCGCGCCGGATCCGCGGCTGGGCGCCTGCGGCGTCGAGCCGGCGCAGGTCGCCGGCGGCCAGGACGGTCATCCAGTCGATGACCTCACGGTCGAACACGTGGGATCCGGGCGGCGCACACGCGGGGCACAGCACCCCGCCGGCGTCCATGTGGAACACCGTGTGGCGGCCGGGCGCACCGCAGTGCACGCAGGCGTCGAGGTATGGGTGATAGCCGGCGACCGAGGCCAGCCGCAGCAGGTAGGCGTCGAGCACCGCCGAGGGCTGCTCGGGGTTGGCCGCCAGCGCACGAAGACCCTCGAGCAGCAGGACGACCAGACGGTTGGACCGCTCGTCCTCCTGCGCGATCCGGTCGGCCGCCTCGACCATCGCAGAGCCGCAAGCGGACAGCGCGAAGTCCCCGCGGACCTCGGAGAACGAGGTGATCAGCTCGGCCTGCGAGATGACGTCGAGGTTGCGTCCCTCGTACAGCTGCAGGTCGACGTGGCTGAACGGCTCGAGCCGCCCGCCGAACTTCGACCCGGGCCGGCGCACCCCTTTGGCCACGGCGCGCACCTTCCCGCGTCCCTGCGTGAGCAGGTTCACGATCCGGTCGGTCTCGCCGAGCTTGTAGGTGCGCAGGACGATGCCCTGCTCGCGGTACAGCGCCATCGCGCCAAGGGTATGCCGCGACGCCGGCCAACCGGTTCCTGCGCGACGTTCCTGCCCCGGGGCAGGAAACTCACGTGGGAGTCGCTCAGGACCTGGAGGTGCCGGGGGCCACCCACACCACCGCGCACGCCGGGGCGACGACGTCGGTGGCGGTGGCGGCGAGGTCGGCGGCGACGTCGGCAACATCGACGGGTTCGCGCAGGCGCTCGGCAAAGGCCCGAACGGTCCGGTCAGCGTCGTACGCAGCGCGGTTGAAGCGGCGGTCGACCACCTGTTGGACGCGGCGCCTGACCGGCTGGAAGGCGGCGGCGACCGCAAGCGTGGCAGCCGCGACGGCGAGGTTCGAGTCGCCGCCCAGCGACGCTGCGACGGGCGAGACGACGGCCACTCCGCCGATGTAGACGGCCAGGAGCACACCCGTCAGCAGGGCGTAGGTGACCGTCCGGCTGATGATGCGGTCGATCTCGTACAGCCGGTACCGCAGGATCGCCAGCGCAGCGAAGAACGGGACGCTGACGAACCCGCCGGCGAGCATGAGGCCCGCAGCGTTGGCGACCGGGTGATCGATCACGCCGTCGGCGTTGCTGGCCGCGCCGGCGATCATGAGCGTCACCCCGCCCGTGACGATGAACAAACCGGACAGTGCGAGCCACTTCAGCTGCTGCCGTCTGATGTCGCGGGCACTGCGGTAACGAAAGATCAGGCTCGCGGCGGAGATGACGGACAGGACCGTCGAGACAAGCCAGAAGACGGTGCCGAACGCATCATCGATCCCCCTCAGGGCGGCGATGCCGACAGGGTTGTGCGTTCCGCCCTCGCCCATCGGGCCGGGGCGGAGCGCCCACAGCAGCATGCTGGCGCCGTAGAACACGGCCTGCAGCAGCGCCACAGGTCGCCATCGTCGCGACGGCAGACGGCCGTCCGGGAACAACAGCAGCAGCAGGTTGATCACCAGCCACAGACCTGGCGGCAGCCACATGTTGACCCAGGCCACCGCCGTCGCCCCAGGCAACGGCGGCAGGCCGGTGGTGAAGGAGACGACCGAGTACGTGTCGAGGAAGTACGCGAGTCCCATGATCGACACGAGCGCTGCGAAGACCCAGCCCATCCGATTGCGCGGCTGCCGGATGAGGAGCAACGCAGACAGGGCTGCCATCAGCAGCGTGATGCCGATCAGACCCAGGGTGGTGAACCAGTTCGTCGGATCCAGCCGGTCTGCGCGCGGCCCCAGGGGCTCAACAAGCAGTCCGGCCACGAGCAGCACGACGACCGCGGCGCTCCACAGCGCCACTACCCACGTGCGTCGTCCCGCCGTCACCGTCCCTCCTCAACCCTGCCCCGCACAGGGTCGCCGGAAGCCGTTACGGTGCCGTTACCGTCCTGATGGCGTCAATAACCCAGGCGCTGCAGCTGCTTGGGGTCGCGCTGCCATTCCTTGGCGAGCTTGACGCGCAGATCGAGGTACACGCGACCGCCGAGGATGGCCTGCATCTCCTCGCGGGCCTCCTTGCCGATGCGCTTGAGCACTGCCCCGCCCTTGCCGATGACGATGCCCTTCTGGCTGTCGCGCTCGACGTACAACGTCGCCGTCACGGCCACCACCCCCTGTGACTCCCCCGGACCGATCTCCTCGATCGCCACCGCGATCGAGTGGGGCACCTCCTCCTGCATCAGGCGGATGGCCTTTTCTCGGATCAGCTCGGAGAACAGCTGCTCTTGGGTTTGGTCGGTGACCTGCCCCTCGGGAAAGTACGGCGGGCCCTCGGGCATGCGCTCGGCGATCAAGCCGACCAGCGTCTCGACGGTGTCACCCTTCGCCGCGGAGATGGGAACGACCTCGTCCCAGTCACCCATGGCAGCGACGCGCTCGAGCTGTGGCAAGACCTTCGGCTTCGCGTAGGCGTCGACCTTGTTCACGACCGCGATCTTGGGCGTCTGGACGTCGGCGAGGAGCTCGGCGATGAACTGGTCGCCGCGACCCACGCCCGCCTGTCCGTCGATCAAGAAGACGATGACGTCGACACCGGACAGCGTGTCGCGGGCGACTTCGTTCAAGCGCGACCCCAGCAGGGTCTTCGGCTTGTGCATGCCCGGGGTGTCGACGAAGACGATCTGCAGGTCGTCGCGGTGCAGAACGCCTCGGATCGCGTGCCGTGTGGTCTGCGGCACTGCCGCGGTTATCGCGACCTTCTGGCCCACAATGGCGTTGAGCAGCGTCGATTTGCCGACGTTGGGTCGGCCGACAAGGGCGCACAGGCCGGACCGCATGGGCGCAGCGTAGGTGCCAACCAAAGGAGTCGCCACCGTGAAGGTGACTGGCCTGGGGTACGAGCCGGACTACTTCACGTTGGATGCCCACGAGGTGGTCCACGTCGCGGTCTCCCACGTCGACCCATTGGTCCGCGCCTTGGCGCCCGTGTGGCTGCCGCACATCGCACCGGCGCCGCTGTGCGGCCTAGGGAACTGGTCTGCACGCCGGCGGAGTGCCACCCGCAGCGCCGGCGTGCTGTGCCGTCCCTGCAGCGACCACGTGCGGGTGCTCGACGACTGGGTCCGCCACGCCGAGGCGGAGTTCGCGGTCCGTCGGCAGGAATCAGCCCCGCAACCGGACAGGGCCGAAGCCGTCGGGTAGCAAGTCGCGCCCCAGGACGTACTGCGCCGGCGCCCCGCTTCCGCCGGCAGCCAGCACCACCAGGTCCGGCGCGAACTCGAACAGCACCTGCCGGCACGCTCCACATGGGGTGCACGGGCCGTCGCCGTCGCCGACGACGGCCAGCGCCACGAACTCCCGGACGCCGGCAACCACGGCTGCTGGCATGGCGACGCGCTCGGCGCAGATCGTCGAGCCGTAGGCCGCGTTTTCGACGTTGGCGCCCGTGAACACCCGCCCGTCGGCGGTCAGCAGCGCGCAGCCGACACGGAAGCCCGAGTAGGGGGCGTAGGCTTGGTCGCGTGCGACCGACGCGGTGGCGAGCAGCGCGTCGGCGTCGAAGTCGGGGGGTGCTTCCGCGGAAGCGCTCATGACGTGGTCACCGGCAGCCGCTTGACGAGCACCTTGGCGATGCGACGCCCGCGGATGCGCTCGGCCGTCAAGCGGATGCCCTCGATCTCGACCCGCTCTCCCGGCGAGGGGACGTGCCCCAGCAGCCCGAACAGTAAGCCGCCGAGGGTGTCCCACTCCTCGTTGGGCAGGTCAGTGCCCAGCATCTCGTTGAGCTCGTCGACCGAGACGCGGGCGTCCAGCCGCCACACGTTCTCGCCGAGCGGCTCGACCAGCTTCTCCTCGCGGTCGTACTCGTCGACGATCTCACCCACGATCTCTTCGAGGATGTCCTCGATCGTCACCAGCCCCACCGTCGCCCCGTACTCGTCGACGACGATCGCAAGGTGCACCTTGTCGGCCTGCATCTCACGCAGCAGCGAGTCCACGGGCTTGAGCTCGGGGACGAAGGTCGGCGGCCGCAGCAGCTCGTCCCACGGCCCCTCCTCGTCGCCGTTGGTGTGCAAGCGGCCCAGGACGTCCTTGGCATAGACGAGGCCGACGATGGTGTCCCGCTCGTCACCGTAGACGGGGATGCGCGAGTGACCGGCCCGCAGGATCGTGTCGAGCACGGTCCCGAGGTCGTCTTGCACCGACACGGTGACCATGTCGGGCCGGGGGACCATGATCTCGCGGACGACGGTGTCGCCGAGCTCGAAGATCGAGTGGATCATGGCCCGCTCGGTCTCCTCGATCACCTCGTCGGACTCCGCGACGTCGATCATCTCGCGGATCTCCTCCTCGGTGACGAACGGTCCCTGCTTCAGCCCCTTCCCCGGGGCGATCACGTTGCCGGCGCCGATCAGCAGTCGGGCGATCGGTGACAGCGGTCCGACCAGCAACCCGACCCATCGGGCGGTGCGGACCGCAACCATCTCTGTGCGCTGAACCGCCAGAGTCTTCGGCGCCACCTCGGCGCCCACGAACAGCACGGCTGTCCCCGTCACCGCGGCGACGGCCACCGCGCCCCAGTCGTCCAGGTAGTGGTCGGCGATGACGGCGATGATCGCCACGGCCACGACCTGCAGGGCGAGCACCGCAAGCGCCAGGATGTTCAGCGTCCTGGCCGGGTCTTCGAGCAGGCGCACCACGCGCTCGGCCCCGCGTTGGCCGGCGTCGACCATCTTCTGGGCGCGGTTCAGACTCAACCGGGACAGCGCCGTCTCCGCCGCCCCGAAGAACGCCGAGAGCACCACGAGCAGCAGCGCGACGGTCAACGCCCACGCTTCCGCGGCGGTCACGCCGGCGCCCCATCAGTCGCACGGAAATCGGCCAGCAGCCGGTCGGTCAGCGAGAACATCCGGGTCCGCTCCCCCGGCTCGGCGTGGTCATGACCCAGCAGGTGCAGAAGGCCGTGGACGACCAGCAGCTCCATCTCGGCGGCGGTGTCGTTGCCGTTGGCCGGCGCCTGCGTCGCGGCGACCTCCGGGCACACCACGACGTCACCGAGGATCGCCGGCTCCCCCGCGCGCGTCTCCCCCGGCAGGTCCATCGGGAATGCGAGGACATCGGTGGGACCGGACTTGCCCATGTGATGGCGGTTCAGTTGCGCAATGGCGTCGCGCTCGATCAGGAGCACCGAGACCTCCATGGCGTCGGGGACGCCCTGGTCGGCGCAGACGAACGATGCCAACCGCAGCAACCGATCAGCGTCGACGGGCTGGGTCTGCTCGTCGGCGAAGAAGACCGCCGTGTCAGCCACCCCCTCGGGATCGGCCACATCGGCAAGCGAGGCACGGGCCGCCGGGGGCGGCCTGTCTATGACTGGGTTCGCTCACTTCGCGGGCCTCTGTGGCTGGACCTCGTCGTCATACGCAGCGTACGCCTCGACGATCTCCTGCACGATGCGGTGCCGCACGACGTCGCGGGCGCCGAGCTCGCAGAAGGCGACGCCGTCGATCTCGGTCAGGATGTTGCGCACGACCGTCAGACCCGAGTGGCGACCCGACGGCAGGTCGACCTGCGTCACGTCCCCTGTGACCACGGCCTTGGACCCGAACCCAAGGCGGGTCAGGAACATCTTCATCTGCTCCGGCGTGGTGTTCTGCGCCTCGTCGAGCACGATGAAGCTCGAGTTCAACGTGTTGTGGGTCACCAAGAAGTCGTCGGTGACGTACAGGGAGTCCGCCGCGGCGACCTGGATGCAGACGGTGTCCGCCTCGCCTGCTGGCTCGATGCTCTCGATCATACGCATCGGGCGGCCGCCGCCCTGTTCGGCGTACAACGCTGCCTTGCGCTGCAATCGGAAGGGCTCAATGCCGGCAGGCAGATGGATGTCCATGATGAACGCATCCGAGCGGTGGTGCACCGGTCGTCCATGGGCCAGACCGGGCTTGCGTCCCGCAGCGGCCCGGGTCCGCCAATACGCGACACCGCCGAGCGACCGCACCAGGAAGACGACGTCATCACGGAGCCTGTCGGAAACCGTCGTGTACTGAATGCGGCACGTCCGACCGCGCTGGGTGACGGGCCCACCGTCTGTGTCGAGCAGTCCCTGCAGTACGCCGAGTCGGACCTCCGGCGAGTTGTGCAGGTACTGGTCCGGTATGAACTTCGTCTTCGAGTTCGTGCCGGCCAGGCCCAGTTCGACCATCGTTTGGGTGACCCGATTGGGAGCGCGCAGACCCCCTCTGCCTTCCGGCCGGTTGAGGGTGTAGTCGGGTCCGCCCTTGTGCCGGATGACGATGCCGTCGATTGCCTCCTCAAGCGCGTCGACGAGTTCCGGATCTGTGGTTGCGAAGGAGGGTGTCGTCGAGCCCGTGAGACACCCGTCGCCCAGAAGGAGGCCGAGGGCGTAGGGGTCCATCGGGACATCGCAGGGCTGGAACCGGACCGGCGCCGTGACCAGGGGGAGCTCATACCGGCGCTGATGGTGGCGCCGCAGGTTGCCGAGCATCTCACGTGTCTGCAGCACGCGTGCCGGCTTCCCGCGGCGACGGTCTTCGGGGGTGTACACAGCCCACAGGTGCTCTGCGCACGCAAGCGTCGACGCCCCGTCCTGCGTTCTCAAGCGGTAGACCTGTCGGCGGCCCTGCGGATACACCCCGAGAACGGGAGTCGGTCGACCGTCAGACCCGATGACGAGATCGCCCACGCGCAGACTTCCGATGCTCCGGAAGCCTTCCGGTGTCGCGACCTGGCTCGTCAGCGGCTGCGCGCGTCCCCTCATGAAGGCCAGGGGGGCGACCTCGATGGTGCCGCGCTCCATCAGGATCTGGATCTGCTCGGCGTCCATCATGTCGTACAGGGCGTCGAACAGCGGGCGCAGGTACGGGTCGATCTTCTCGAACAGCGTGCCGGGCAGGAAGCCGAGGCGCTCACCGGCCTCGACCGCCGGGCGCGTCAGGATGATCCGGTTGACCTCCTTGCGCTTGAGCGCCAGCACGGCCATGGCCATCGCCAGGTAGGTCTTGCCGGTCCCCGCCGGCCCGATGCCGAACACCACCGTGTTCTTGCGAATCGCGTCCAGGTAGTGCTTCTGGCCCAGAGTCTTCGGGCGGATCGACCGGCCCCGGTGGGTCAAAGCCTCGTCGGACAGCACCTCCGACGGGGAGGGGTGTTCGGCTCGCTGGACCATAGCGATGGTGGCCGTCACGTTGGACTCGTCCAGTCCCTGCCCGCGGTCGAGCAGCTTGACGAACTCGTCGAACAGGTGGACGACCTTCTCGCCGACAGCGGGATCGCCGGTAACGGTGATGTCGTTGCCGCGAACCAGGATGTCGACGTCGAACGCCTGCTCGACCAGCTTCAGCAGCTCGTCGCCTGTTCCCAGCACGTTGACCATCGCGTGGTGGTCGGGGATGGACGTCTTGACCGTTGTGGTGGTGGGCAAGGATGGCGCTCGCGGGATCGTCGGCCGCAGCTGCGGATCAGCGACCATTGTGCGCGCTGCCGGCGCGCTCCACCACCCACGCGGCTTCGGCATACGGATCCCGCGGTGGGCGGGGGCGCCCGCTCGCTTGTGCTGCAACCTCGTCGGGCACGGTGATCGACAGCCGCAGGATCGGCCCACCCATGGCCTTGCCGAGGTTGTCCGCCCGCAGGCTGGACGGTCCCCCACCGCCCAGCGCGCGTTCCAGCACGAACTTGACGGCCAGGACGTTTGGCACTTCGTAGCGATGGACCGATCCCTGCACCAGCTCGCCGTAACAGGCGGCCACCCGCTCCGGGGTCACCTGCTCGACGACGATGTCGTAGACCGCCCGGTCGGGGGCGAAGACCGTCACGTCGCTGGTGTCGCCCTTGTCCCCTGCCCGGGTGAACGCCAGCTCGCCCAGCGGCAGCTGCTGGGTCACAGCTGAACCACGCTGACGGCGACGGCGGCGTCCACCGGCCGCCGGTCCACGACCCCCGTGTGCAGCTGCAGCAGCTGGCTGGGTCGCGGTCGGGCCCGGCTGGCCGGCGTGAACGCCGGCGGCGGCCCCGAAAGGCCCAGCGGGACGATGTGCCGCGCGACCTGTCCGCAGCGGTCCTTGTCCGTGGTCGACCACGCCATCCGCAGGACCACCTCGGACGGTTGCCCGTCGGGCAGCGGGGGGACGGCCGGGCCGTGCAGCGCGTTGACGCCGAACAGCTCGACATGCCAGCCATCCAGCTCCAGGCCCGCCTCGGCGATCCGCTTTCGGGCGAGGTCGGCGGCGGCGCGCGCTTTGGCCTCGGCGTCGGGCCAGCCGAATGCCGCCGAGAGATCGGCGGCGTATCCCCCGCCCTCGGCCGCAACCAGCTTGTAGCCCGCCGGGGCCGGCCGCCCTGTGGCGCCGGACACTCGGACGCGGTCGTCGCCGAGGTCCTCGAGCTGGACGGTCGTCATGTCCACGACGACGTCGGGGGTCACGTATGCCGAGGGGTCGTGGACCTCGTACAGCAGCTGCTGGCGGACGGTGTCGAAGTCGACGCGGCCGCCGGCGGCCGACGGCTTGCCGATGACCGCGGTGCCGTCGGCAGCGACGTCGGCGATGGGGAATCCAAAGCGCCACGGCTGCGGCACCTCCCACCACTGCCCGGCATGGTTGCCTCCCGTCGCCTGCCCGGAGCACTCCAGCAGGTGGCCGACCACCGTGCCGGCTGCCAGCCGCTCCCAGTCGTCCCACGCCCAACCGTGGTGGTGCACCAAGGGGGCCAGGAACAGCGCGGCGTCCGCGACCCGGCCCGTGATCACCAGGTTCGCGTTTGCCTCGAGTGCCTCCACGATCGGACGAGCGCCGAGGTAGGCGTTGGCGAACAACAGATCGTCCGCCGAGGGGAACTCGTCGGGCAGCAGATCGGGGCGGCCACGGACGTCGTCACCGACGACCGTGGCGATCCGCAGGCCGGTGACGCCCATCGCGCCGGCGGCCTTGACCACCATGTTCGCAGCCGCGACCGGGTTGATGCCGCCGGCGTTGGTGATGACCGTCGTGCCGCGCTCGAGCATGGCCGGCACCAGCGCCATCAGGTACAGCGGCAGGTCGCGGGTCCAGCCCAACGTCTCGTCACGCGCTCGGTCCTTGGCCAGGATCGCCAGGGTCAGCTCGGCCAGGGCCTCGAGAACCACGACGTCCGGGGACTCGTCCAGCACGTCGGCCAACGGGCCGGTCGCGTCGCCGTAGAAACCCTGTCCGCCGGCGATCCGCAGCGGCTCAGCCATCGCGCCGCATGCTCACGCCCGCGACGACGCGCCCCGCGGGTACGGCACGGACGGGTCGGTGAGCACGTTGACCAGGTACGGCACACCCGAGGCGAAGGCCCGGTCGAGCGCGGGTCCGATGTCCGCTGCCTTCTCGACCGTCACGCCGGCGCCGCCGAGCGTCTTGACGACCTCGTCGTACCGCACCCCCGGCTGCAGATCGGCGGCGACGTCCCACCCGCCGTACATGGCCTGCATCGGGAACTTCTCCAGGCCCCAGATGCCGTTGTTCCCGCACACCATCACCACCGGCAGGTTGTGACGGACGAGGGTGTCGACGTCCATCAGTGAGAACCCGGCCGCGCCGTCGCCAAGCAGGACGCAGACCTGGGCGTCGGGGTGCGCCAACCGCGCCGCCATCGCATAGCCCATGCCGGTGCCAAGGCACCCATAGGGTCCGGGATCCATCCAGCGACCCGGCGTGCTGGAGCTGATGTAGCGGCCCGCGAAGGACACGAAATCGCCGCCGTCGCAGATGATGACGGCGTCGTCGTCGAGCGCCCGGCGCAGCTCGCCGTAGACCCGAACAGGATGGATGGGGTCGGTGTCCGCCTCGAGCAGGTCCGTCTCCCCGGCGCGCTTGGCAGCCTCGAGATCACGAAGCCGCTCCGCCCATGCCCGGCGCTCGTCACCGCCACCGTCGACCGCGTCGGCCAGCGCTGTCAGCGCCGCCGTCAAATCGCCGCTGACGTCCGCGGCCAGCGATACGTGCTCGGCAGTGCTGTGCGGATGGTCGGTGACGTGCACGACCTTCGCCTCGCCGAACTGGCCGTGCGCCAACCGGAAGTCCAGCGGCGTGCCGATCACCACGACGACGTCGGCTTCCTTGAATGCCGCGCCGCGTGCCAGCTGGATTGCGAGGTCGTGGTCCGCCGGAATGCAGCCGCGACCCATGCCGTTGGTCAGCACCGGGGCGTGCAGCGTCTCGGCCAGCGAGCGCAGCGCCTCCCAGGCGCCGTCGAACCACACGTCCGTGCCGCCGATCAGCACGGGCCGCTGAGCCGAACGGAGCACGTCGGCGGCAGATGCCACCGCGTCCAGGTCGACCGGCTGGGGGTCAGGCGGCACCCACGTCGGCACTGTGTCGTCCTCGGCGGGCATGAAGATGACGTCCATCGGGATGTCGACGAACGTCGGGCCGCGTCGTGCGGTACCCGCCTGGCGCAGGGCGTCCAGCGTCATGCCCGCGACCCCGTCGGGTGTCTCGGCGGTCGCCGCGAACTTCGTCAGAGGTGCGACGAACGGCACGTGGTCGATCTCCTGCAAGCTGCCCTGCCCCCAGGTGCCGACCGGTGCACGACCCCCGAGCAGCAGCATCGGAGAGCCACCGACCTGCGCCGATGCGAGCACGCTCATGGTGTTGGTCACGCCCGGGCCCGCGGTGACCGCCGCCACCTGCGGCTTGCGCGTCAGCTTGGCGAGGCCCTCGGCGCCGAAGCCAGCGGTCTGCTCGTGGCGCACGTCGAGCAGTCGGACGTCCTCGTGCCGGCAGCCGTCGTACAGGGGGAAGATGTGCGCGCCCGACAGGGTGAACAGGTGATCCACCCCCGCCTGCTTCAACGCCCGCATCGCGAGGTGCCCGCTCGGCAGCTGCGTCATCGTCGCCTCCATCAAGGTCGAGGGGCGCATCAGCCTACGCCGCGCCCCAGGCAGTGCAGGTCGCACGGTTCTCCACAGAGTCACAACTTCTTGGCGGACTTGTCATACCGGTGTGGGACCATATGGGTATGCGGTCAGTGATGGGGGAGCCGGCGGTGCCGTGTGGTGGTGCGCCGACGATGGCGGAGGGGGCGGCGGCGTGGTCGGAGCTGTCGGCGGCGTTGTCGGCGCGGGCCCGGTTGGACGCGCGAATCGTGGGGTTGGCCGGGCAGGTGGTGTCGTCGGGGACGATCGAGCGGATCGAGGGTCTGCCGTTGGAGCAGGTGCTCGGTCTGACGCATCGGTTGCCGCATGCGGACCGGTCGATGCTGCTGACCGCGGCGGAGGTGTTGCGGGACATGCCCGCCACCGGGCGGTTGTTCGCCGAGGGGGTTTTGTCGTGGGGGCAGGTCCGCGGGATCGTGGCCGAGGCGAAGCGGCTGCCGCGGGAGCAGCGCGGTGAGCTGGACGCGATGATCGGGGCGTCCGCGGACCTGTTCGCCAAGTGGGACCCGGACACCGCGGTGGACGCGGTGCGGGTCGCGGCGATGGGGATACGCGGCGAGCAGACGGTCCAGCGCAATGAGCGGACGGCGGCGCGGGGGAACTTCGTGTACGCCCAGCCGGGATTGTTCGAACGCGGCAAGGTGTATGGCGAGTTCGACAACACGTCGCTGGCGGCGATCACGCGGGGGATGGACGACGCCGCCCCGGCCGACGACGGGCGCAGCCTGGGGCGCCGGCGTGCCGATGGGCTGCTGGCGTTGGCGTTGCACCGCTGCGACGAGACCCTCGAGGCTTGCGGTGACCAGGCGTGCACCGACTGCACCGTTGCGGCGGCTGACCCCACGGGCGGACATCGACGTGATGGTGGACTGGCGGGACGCGGACGGGTCGGCGGCGGGGCTGGTGCTGCTCGACGCGCCCGGCTGTGTGCCCACGATCTCCGCGGCGCTGCTGGAGTCGCTAGCGTCGTCGGCGTCGGTGCGCGCGGTGCTGACCCACGGGGCACGACCGCTGACCGTGACCCGCAAGACCCACGCCAAGACGTTGCCCGACAACATCCGCCGGGCGATCCGCGCCCGAGACCGTCGCGACCGGTTCCCCGGGTCGCGCCGGCCCATCGAGCACATCCATCACACCGACCGTGACGGCCGCGGCCATCACCCCGAGTCCCTGATCGGGCTGTCGGCCCAGTCGCACCGGCGGGTGCACCGCCACGGCTGGGCGATCACCATCAACCCCGACAACGCGGAGGTCACCTTCACCCGCGGGGAACGGTCCTGGACCACCCTGCCCGCCGGCACCCGCCTGCGCCGCCCGCCGCCCACGCGAAGACGCTGACCGGCAGCCCCGGACCCTCCCAACCCCAACACCACGACCGCCGGCCACACCGGCGGCAACTGCCTGCCCCGTCATCCGAAGGGATCTCTAGGATGTCCGGTTGGTGGAGGGACACGACGTTCCGCGGGGGCTCGCGCCGCTGAAGGCGGCGCTGACCACCGCGACATGGTCGGCATTGCTGCTCGACGAGCAGTGGCGGATCTGCTGGGTGTCCGACGAGCTTCGCCAGTTCGTCAGCGACGACCCAAGCGACGACCTTGGGGTCGGCAGGCACATCGCCGGCGCGTTCCTGCGCAGTCCGTGGATTGACACGGTCCACCCCGACAGCGTCCAGGACTTCCTGGAGACCTTCGCCCCCTATGCCCGCTGGGCGTTCGAGCACAGCAGGCTCGACCCCGCCGATGAGATCCCCGAACCCTTCCTGCCGCTCCTGCATCAGGTGGAGGCCCAAGAGCCACCACTGTCGTGGTGCTTCGCCTTCAAGTACCTGCCGCCAGGCGGCACCGAGGATGACATCTATGTCGTCGACGTGGTGTGGCTGCGGCTGTTCGACGACACCGGTGAGCTGGGCTGCGTCGGGCTGTTCGACATCGGGGTGCCACCGCATCTCGTCGCGCTGCTCGCGCGGGGTGACGTCGGCATGTACAACCGGATGGCAGGCCTGATCGAGCCCGGCCACCGTGAGGCCGCGATCCTGTTCTGCGACCTGCATGGTTCAGGGATGCTGTCGCGTCGCCTCCCGACCTCCGAGTACTTCGACCTCGTCCGACGGCTGTGGCGCGGCGTGGATGCGGCGGTCGTCGCCAACGGGGGCATCGTGGGCAAGCACGCGGGCGACGGGGCGACGGCGTTCTTCCTGGCCGACGACGTCGGCGGCAGATCGGACGCCGCTCGCGCCGCGCTGCTGACGGCGCGGGCGATCCACGACATCGGCAGCGAGGTCTTCGCGGACATCACAGACGACGGATGCCTGATGAAAGTGGGTCTTCACTGGGGCCCCAACCTGTTCATGGGACAGCTGCTGCCGGGCGGACGGCTCGATGTCACCGCACTCGGTGACGAGGTCAACGAGGCGTCTCGAATCGAACAGGCCGCGCAGGCCCACCAAACGCTCGCGTCCAAGCAGCTGATCGAAGGCCTGTCCCCCGCCCACGCCGCCGAGCTGGGAATCAGCACCCGAACGCTGACCTACCGGCTGCTCTCCGACATTGCGCCCCACCAGGACAAGATCGTTCGTGATGCGGGCTCCCTGGCGGTCGCCGCCGTCTGAGCCGAGTCAGGCCTCCGGGACGGGGTGCCCGGCTGCACGCAGCGCCTCCCGGATCGCATCGGCCGCCGCGTCGAGATCGGCGGGGTCGGGATCTGGGTCCGCGTTGGCGAAATCCAGGTCGTGGACACCGTCGATCGGCACCAGGTGGACGTGCACGTGGGGCACCTCGAGCCCGGCCAGCATCAGCCCGACCTTGGCGGGGCTGTACGCGTTCTGCAGCGCGGCACCGATGGTTTGTGACACCGCGGTCAGGTGTGCCCACAGGTCAACGTCCAGGTCGATCCAGTGTTCGACTTCCCGGCGCGGCACCACGAGGACATGGCCGGGCCGTAGCGGGTTGATGGACAAGAACGCGACGCACTGGTCGTCGTTCCACACGAACCGCCCGGGGAGCTCCCCTTCGATGATCTTGGTGAAGACCGTCGCCATGGCTAGGCCTCCGTCGTGCCCGGCCCGGCAGGGTCACCCGGCTCATGCGCCTGGGCACCCGGCTGCTCATGCGGTGCACGACCGCAGTCGCAACGGCCCGCCGCACCCGAGGCCTTCAGCGCCATGCCGAGCGTCGGGAGGATGGTCGTGCCCGGGGGTGTCTCCAGGCGGACCTTGCCGCACTCAGGACACGTCACCTTGTTGGCTGCTTCGTTCATCACGTCGACCTTACTCGTCGTCCAGGCCCAGCACGCGGGCGAGGAAAGCGACGACGTCCGCCCGCTCGGCCACGATCTTGTCCGTCGGCTTGCCGGCGCCGTGACCCGCGTCGGTCTCGACGCGGATCAGCACCGGTGCGTCACCGCCCTGCGCCGCCTGCAACGTTGCGGCGAACTTGAAGGAGTGCCCGGGGACGACGCGGTCGTCGTGGTCTCCGGTGGTGATCAGCGTCGGCGGGTAGGACACGCCGGACTCGACGCGGTGCAGTGGTGAGTACTCGCGCAGCCAGGCGAAGTGCTCGGGGTCGTCCGGGCTGCCGTAGTCGCTGACCCAGCCCCAGCCGATCGTGAACTTGTGGAAGCGGAGCATGTCGAGCACGCCCACCTCGGGGACGGCGGCGCCGAACAGCTCGGGGCGCTGGGTCAGGCAGGCGCCGGCGAGCAACCCCCCGTTGGAGCCGCCATTGATCGCGACGCGACGCGGGGCGGCCCAGCCTTGGGCCACCAGCCACTCGGCGACCGCGATGGCGTCGTCGAACACCTGCTGCTTGTTGGCCAGCCGTCCGGCGTCGTGCCACGCCTGGCCGTACTCGCCACCGCCCCGCAGGTTCGCGACGGCCAGCACCCCGCCGAGCTCGAGCCAGACCAGCCAGTCGGTTCGGAACATCGGCGTCAGCGGGATCTGGAAGCCGCCGTAGCCGTACAGCCAGGCGGCGTTGGCCCCGTCAGCCGCCACGTCCCGCCGGTGGACGACGAAGACCGGGACCTTGGCCCCGTCCGTGCTGTCGATGAAGTGCTGTTCGGTGACCAGCGCCCCGATGTCGATGCCGGCCTCGGCACGGTGGATGACCTCGGTGGCGCCGCTGTCCATGTCGTGTCGATACACGACGGTGGGCTCGGTGAAGGTGGTGAACGTGAAGCAGCAGGTGCGGTCGCCCTCCCGGCCGGTGATGGCGTCGACCGCACCGGCGGAGGGCAGCTCGATGTGGCCGATCGGCCGGCCGTCCAGCGCGAACCACCGCAGCCGGTGCGCGGCGTGGTGCAGGTACACGCCGAGCAGGCGGTCCCCGATCAGACGAGCGCGTTCCAGCGCCTCGTCGGCCTCGGCCACGACCTCGCGCCAGTGCTCGCGGTCAGGCCGGCGCACGTCGACGGCGACGATGCGGCCGCGGGGGGCGCCCAGGTCGGTGCGCAGATACAGCACGTCACCGTCGCTCCCGACCAGGTGGTATGCGGCATCGAAGTCGTCGAGCAACGGAACGACGGTCTGCGGATCAGCGGCCAGGTCGACGACGTACAGCCGGTTGTTCCGCTCGGTGCCCTGCCAGACCTCGATGACCAGGTAGCGCCCGTTCGTGGTGACCGTGGGCGCAAACCCCCACTCGGGCTGGTCAGGACGCTCGTAGACCAGCGGATCGTCGGCCTGCGGGGTACCCAGCCGGTGGAAGTGCAGGCGCTGGTTCCGGTTGATCCCCTCGAACGCCTGACTCTGGTCGGGCTCGTCGTAACGGGCGTAGTAGAAGCCCGACCCGTCCGGCGCCCAGGCCGCGCCGCTGAACTTGCTCCACCGCACGGTGTCGCCGAGCTCCTGCCCGGTCTCGGTGTCCCGCACCCGCCAGGTCATCCAATCCGAGCCCGCGGTCGAGGTGGCGTAGGCGACGGTGCTGCCGTCGTCCGTCACGGCCAGGCCGGTCAGCGCCACCGTGCCGTCGTTCGACAGCAGGTTGGGGTCCAGGAGCACCTCCCCCTCGGCGTCGGGTTCCGGCATGGTCCACAGCACGTCCTGGTTCTGCAGTCCGGTGTTGCGCAGCTGGAACCACCGCCCGCCGCGCTGCCACGGGGCGCCGGCGCGGGGCCGGTCGGTCAACCGCCGCAGCCGCTCCCGGATCGCGTCACGGCTGCGCGCCTGCGACAGCCACGACTGCGTCAGGTCGTTTTGCTGCGTGATCCACGCGCGCGTCTCGTCGGCGTCGGCGTCCTCCAGCCAGCGGTACGGGTCCGCCACCTTCTCGCCGTGGTAGTCGTCGACGACCGACTCGTCGCGCCGGGCGTCGGGGTATCGCAACGTCATGTGTCCGGGTTCTCCATGAGTCCGTAGTGGAAGCGCAGCGCCGCGACGGCCACGAGCGCCGCCGTCTCCGTCCGCAGCACGGTCGGTCCGAGCGAACCGTGTGCCAGGCCCGTCGCCTCGACCTCCTCGTGAGTCAACCCGCCCTCCGGCCCGATCCCGATCACCAGCCGATCAGCCACCGGCACGCCGTCGAGCGCGGCGCGGAACCCCGTCGCAGACTCTTCCCAGCAGACGACGCCGGGCAGACCCTCGGCGAACGCCTCGCGCCAGTCACCGACCTCGGTGACGCGCGGGACTCGCGACGCGCGGCTCTGCTTGGCGGCGGCCACCGCGATGGACCGCCATCGCGCGACGGCCTTGACAGCCTTGCGCTCATCGAGCACGACCTGGCTGCGCTCGCTGTGCACCGGGACGATGCGCTCCACGCCGAGCTCGGTCAGCCGTTGGACGACGCCGTCGAGCTTGCGTTGCTTGGGCAATGCGTGGACCACCGTGACCGACGGTCGCTCCGGAGGCTGATAGCGCGAGGCGCCGAGTACGACCACGGCCAGGCCGTCGCGCACCCGGTCGAACCGGGCGGCATAGATGGTGCCCTCGCCGTCGGCGACGGTCATCTCGTCGCCGGCCCGGGCGCGCAACACGGCGGTGAGATGACGGGTGTCCTCGTCGCCCAGGACAGCGTGCTGGGCGCTGATCTGCCCGGGGTCGACGAGGAAGTGCGGGATCAAGCCCCGAAGGCTCCCCGGAGCCGGCCCAGAATCCCTCGCCCGTTGGAGGACAGGTCGGCGACCGTCTCGCCGCGCAGCTCGGCGAACCGTCGCAGCAGCTCGGCCTGCTCGTCGTCGAGCCGCCGCGGCGTCTCGACGCGGCAGTGGACGTACAGGTTGCCGCGCGCACCCCCGCCGGACAGCTTCGGCATGCCCTGGCGTCGCAGGGTGAGCACCTCGCCGGGTTGGGTGCCTGGCTCGATGCGCAGCAGCTCCTCGCCGTACAGCGTCATGACCGGCACGTCGCCACCGAGCGCGGCCTGTGTCATGGACAGACGCAGCTCACAGTGCAGATCGTTGCCGTCGCGGGTGAACACCTCGTGCGGACGGACCCGGACGCGCACGTACAGGTCACCGGACGGTGCGCCCCGGCGTCCTGACTCGCCGCGTCCGAGCACGCGCAAGCGGGTCCCGTCGTCGACTCCTGCCGGGATGTCGACAGTCACCACGTCGGTGACGGTGTCGCGCCCCTCGCCGCCACAGGCCCGGCACGGTGACGGGATCTCATCGCCCGTGCCACGGCACGTAGGGCAGACCGTGGACGTCAGCATCTGTCCGAACAGGCTGCGGGTGACCTGCTGGACGGCGCCGCTGCCACCGCATCGGGTGCACTGCACCGGGCGCGTGCCGGGCTCGGCGCCGCTGCCCTCGCACACGGTGCAGGTCCTGGGGACGGTCACCTCGAGGTCGCGTCGGACGCCCTCGGAGGCTTCCTCGAGGGTCACGACCGTGTCGACGATCGCGTCGCGCCCAGCCCCGGTGGGCGCGCGCGACGTCTGGCCGGAGAACCCGCCCCCGAAGAAGGCGTTGATCAGGTCGCTGATGTCGCCGAAGCCGGCGAAGGGATCGCCGCCCCCGCCACCGGGACCGCGGGGGTCGCCGAACCGGTCGTAGTTCTGCCGTGCCGTCGGGTTCTTGAGCACCTCGTAGGCGGTGGTGAGCTCCTTGAACTCCTCCTCGTCGCCGCCCGCGTCGGGATGCAGCTCGCGGGCGCGCCGGCGGTAGGCGCGCTTGATCTCGTCTTCGCTGGCGTCGCGGCTGACGCCAAGGATCTCGTAGAGGTCGCGCACGAGCGGGAGGTCTTTCGGTCAGGAGGGGGTGGATGCGCCGGTCAGCTCCGCGAGCGCCTTCTCCAGCGACGAGGCTACCGCCTGCACCGCGGCCAAGGTCTTGGGGTAGTCCATGCGGGTGGGGCCGAGCACACCGACGGACCCGCCCGAGCCACCGGCCGCGTCGTACCGGGCCGCGACGACCGAGCAGGCGGCCAGCTCGACCAGCGGCAGCTCGCTGCCAATTCGCACGGCGGGGTCGTCTTGCAGCGCGTCGCGCAGCACGCGCAGGACGACCACCTGCTCCTCGAGGGTCTCGAACACGCTCTTGACCTGCTCGATGCGGTCGAAGTACCCGCCGCCGGCCATGTTGGCGGTGCCCCCGACGAACAGCTGGTCGCCGTCACCGGCCTGGGCGAGACCACGGCGGACGGCAGCGGCGACGGCCTCCACCAGCGGCTGGACCTCGGGCGGGGCGCCGTTGGCCACGCCGGCGATGACGTCGGGGACCTGCAGCAGGCGGAGGTTGGCCACGGCGTCGTTGATCGCGTGGCGGGCCCGCTGCACGTCGTGCTCCGCGACCGCGGCGTCGAGGTCGAGCATGCGCTTGTCGACCCGGCCGGTGTCGACGATGAACACGGCAAGGATGCTGGTGGGCGCGAGCTGCACGAGCTCGACGTGGCGCAGCCGACTGCGGTCGAGCCGGGGGGCCACCACCAGCGCCGCGAACCGCGTCAGGCGCGACAACACCGAGGAGGTGCGTCGCAGCAGCTCCTCGACGTCAGGCGAGCCCATCAGCAGACCTTCCAGCGCGGCGACCTGCTCGGGACGCAGCGGCTCGGTCTGGCTGAGGGTGTCGACGAAGTACCGGTAGCCGGCGTCGGTGGGCACCCGCCCCGCGGAGGTGTGCGGGTGGGTGATCAGGCCCGCCTCTTCCAGCGCCGCCATGTCCGAGCGCACGGTCGCCGGCGACACGCCCAGGTTCCACTCCTCGACCAGGCGCTTGGAGCCGACCGGCTCGCCGCCGCGCACGTAGTCCTGGACGATGGCTTTGAGGATCGCGGCTCTGCGCTCATCCAGCGTCGTCACGCTCTCACCTCCCCCTGGCACAGTCCTGGGCAGAGTGCCAGGCCATGATCGCATCGCGCGCACGCAGGCTCAATCACGCCTGGCCGCTCAGGGCAACAGCCGGACGGTGACGTCGTTGGCCAGCGGCCACCCCTGGGGGGCCAGCCGCAGGCGGTCGTCGGCGATCAGCAGGCCGGCGTCGACCAGTCCCGCCACGGCGGCGGGGTCGACGGGCTCGACCAGGCGTCGGGGCACCCCGTCGGCCATCCGCAGGCCGAGCAACAGCCGCTCGGTCCGCTGTTGCTCGAGGTCGAGGACCTCGTCCCCCGAGGTCGTGGAGCGACCAGCCACCACCTCGTCGACGTAGCGCTGGGGGGCGCGCACGCTCCACCACCGGCGTCCCTGCCAGTGCCCATGCGCGCCTGCGCCGATCCCCAGCCAGTCGCCGTTGCGCCAGTAGGTCAGGTTGTGCCGGCACTGCATGCCGGGGCGCGCCCAGTTGGACAGCTCGTAGCGGGTGAACCCAGCGGCCGTCAGCACGTCGTCGGTGACCGCCATCCGCCGCGCCTGCACGTCGTCGTCCGGCGCGGCTGCCGTGGCGCGCCGGACCCTGGCGGCGTACTCGGTGTTCGGCTCGACCGTCAGGGCGTACGCGGAGATGTGCGTGGTCTGCGCGTCCAGCGCTGTGCTCAGCGTCTGCTGCCAGTCGCCGTCCGTCTCACCCGGCGTGCCGTAGATGAGGTCGAGGCTGACGTTGGCGATGCCGGCCTGACGCGCGTCCGCGACGGCGCGAAGGGGACGTTTGGGATCGTGCCATCGCCCCAGTGCCTGCAGGACGTGATCCGAAAACGACTGCGCCCCCATGCTGACGCGGTTGACGCCCGCGTCGCGCAGCTTTCGGAAGTACGCGACGTCGACCGTCTCTGGGTTCGCCTCGACGGTGATCTCGGCGTCGTCGGCCACCGGGAGGACTTCGGCGACCAGCCGCACGATGCCGGCGAGGTCGCCGGCCGGCAGGTACGTCGGCGTGCCGCCGCCCACGAACACGCTGGTGAACTCCGGCCAGCTGCCGACATCGGCTCCCGGCGGCGCCACCGCCTGCGGGCCCGCCTGGGCCACCTTGCGGATGTCCGTCGTCAGCGCCGACACGTACGCAGGCATCACATCGTCGATGCCGGCGTAGGTGTTGAAGTCGCAGTAGTGGCAGCGTCGCGCGCAGAAAGGGATGTGCAGGTAGACGCCGGGCATGCACCCAGGATCGCACGGGTGGTGCGTCGGAGTGGTGGGCAGCCGCCGAGGGTGCGCGTCGCCGTGATGCGCGTCGCTCGGGAGCGCGCGAGGGTTAGCCGGCTTCTCCGGTGACCTCGACGTCGCGCAGGTCGATCTCGGCCGGCGGCGCGGCCTGCAGGATCTCCAGTGCCTGATCCGCATGGATCTCGGCGTTGAGCTCGGACCGGATGACGCCGAGCACCCTGCGGTCACGGTCGACGACGAACGTGTGCCGCTTGCTCGGCAGCGGGCCCAGCCGTTTGACGCCGAACGCCTGGGCGACCGCGCCGTCCGGGTCGGCGATCAACGGGAAGTCCAGCCCGTACTGGGCGCGGAACGCGCCCTGTGCCGAGACGCCGTCGCGGCTGACACCGAAGCGCTGGGCCCCGAGGGCGGCGAAGTCGGCGGCGCGGTCGCGGAAGTGGCACGACTCCGCGGTGCAGGTCGGCGTGAAGGCCTTGGGATAGAAGAAGAACACCGCGGGCCCGTGGGCGAGCAGCTCGGAAAGGGTGGCGGTGCGTCCGTCGTCGAGCGTCGCGGTGACGTCAGGGATGCGATCACCGGTCTTCACGTCAGTCGCCTCCTACGGAAAGCGCGGCAACGAAGGCCTCCTGTGGGATCTCCACAGCACCTACGTTCTTCATCCGCTTCTTGCCTTCCTTCTGCTTCTCCAGCAATTTCCTCTTCCGTGTGATGTCGCCGCCGTAGCACTTGGCGAGCACGTCCTTGCGCTTGGCCTTGACGGTCTCCCGGCTGATGATCTTCGAGCCGATCGCGGCTTGGATCGGCACGTCGAACATCTGCCGCGGGATCAGCTCCTTGAGCCGGTTGACCATGCCCTTGCCGTACTCGTAGGCCTTGTCGCGGTGGACGATCGAGCTGAACGCGTCGACCGGCTCGCCGTTGAGCAGGATGTCGACCTTCACCAGCTGCGAGCGGCGCATGCCCGCGGGTTCGTAGTCCAGCGACGCGTAGCCACGGGTGGACGACTTCAACCGGTCGAAGAAGTCGAAGATGATCTCCGCCAGCGGCAGCTCGTAGCGCAGCTCAACGCGCTCTTCGGACAGGTAGTCCATCTTCTGCATGTTCCCGCGACGCGACTCGCACAGCTGCATCACCGCGCCGACGTACTCCGACGGGCACAAGATCATGGCGTCCACGACCGGTTCGAGGATGTGGTCGATCTTGTTCGGCGGCGGCAGCTCCGCCGGATTGGACACCAACGCCACCGGCTCCTCGTTGGGCTTGAGCAATACGGGGTCCAGGTGCACCTCGTACTTGACGTTCGGTGCGGTGGTGACCAGCGGGATGTCGAACTCGCGGTCGAGGCGCTCGGAGATGATCTCCATGTGCAGCAGCCCCAGGAAGCCGCAGCGAAAGCCGAACCCCAGTGCCGCGGAGGTCTCCGGTTCGAAGTTGAAGCTCGCGTCGTTCAGGCGCAGCTTCTCCAGCGCGTCGCGCAGATCGGGGAAGTCGTCGGAGTCGACCGGGTACAGCCCGGAGAAGACCATCGGCGTGGGCTCGCGGTATCCGGGCAGCGGCTCGGGCGCAGGGTTGGCGTGGTCGGTGACGGTGTCACCGACCTTTGCCAACCCCACCTCCTTGATGGCCGCGGTGAAGTAGCCGACCTCCCCCGGCCCCAGCGCCTCGATGGGCTTGGGCTCGGGCGAGATGATGGCCAGCTCGTCGATGTCATTGTGGAACCCGGTCGCCATGAGCCGGATGTCCATGCCGGGCCGGAAGACGCCGTCGACCACCCGCATGTAGGTCACGACCCCCCGGTAGCTGTCGAAGACCGAGTCGAAGATCAGCGCTCGGGGCGCGGCGTCGGCGTCGCCTTCGGGCGGTGGGACCTGCGCGACGATCTTCTCGAGTACCGCCGGCACGCCCATCCCGGTCTTCGCGCTGACCGCGAGGATGTCGGCCGGGTCACCACCGAGCAGCGAGGCGATCTCCTCGGCGACGTGCTCCGGCCGCGCCGCCGGCAGGTCGATCTTGTTCAGGACCGGGATGACCTCCAGACCCGCGTCGATCGCGACGTACAGGTTGGCGATGGTCTGCGCCTCCATCCCCTGTGCCGCGTCGACCAGCAAGATCGCGCCCTCGCACGCGTTCATCGCCCGGCTGACCTCGTAGGAGAAGTCAACGTGTCCCGGCGTGTCGATGAGGTTGAGCAGGTACTCGGTGCCGTCGCCGGCGACGTAGGGCATCCGCACGGCCTGGGCCTTGATGGTGATGCCCCGCTCCCGCTCGATGTCCATGCGGTCCAGGTACTGCGCCCGCATGTCGCGGGCGGCGACCAGCCCGGTTTCCTGCAGCATCCGGTCCGCGAGCGTCGACTTTCCGTGATCGACGTGCGCGATGATGGCGAAGTTGCGGATGCGGTCGATCGGATAGGTCATGGCGGTGGCGCAAGGCTATCGCCCAACGACTGCAGCGGGCGCCGGGCTCCCACCGCCACTCCGATGGACAGGCCTTCGCAGCCCTCGCTACACTGTCGATTGGCTCGTTGACCGGGCCCTTTTTTCTGCGTCCCCCCATCGTCGAGGTCTGAAGTACGCCATGGCCAACATCGCCAGCCAGATCAAGCGCAATCGCCAGGCTCTCCGTCGCCGCGAGCGCAACAAGGACACCCGCAGCGCGCTGAAGACCAGCCTGAAGAAGTTCCGCACCGCCGTGGAGGCGGGAGAGGCCGACGCGGCCGCCGTCGCGTACCAGCAGGCCGCCCGGGACCTGGACAAGGCCGCGCAGAAGGGCGTCGTGCACGCCAACTTCGCTGCGAACCACAAGTCCAAGATGGCCAAGCGGCTGGCGTCGCTCGGCAGCTGACGGCCGTCATGGCCACGCCCGGCACCCCCGACGGGGGTGCCGTTTCCGTCTCTGTGGTGGACCGCTATCGCGGTGTCCTGTTCGACATCGACGGGGTGTTGCGCCATGGCCGGGCTCCGGTCCCGGGTGCGGGTGAGGTCGTCGCCGAGATTCGAGCCCGCGGCGTGCGCGTGGGGTTCGTCACGAACAACGCCGCGGCGACGCCCCGGCAGGTGGCACAGGACCTTGCCGAGCTCGGCGTGCCGGCAACGGCCGAGGAGGTGACGACCTCCGCGCAGGGCGCCGCATGGCTGCTCGATCCCGGCACGCGGTGTCTGGTGATCGGGATGGAGGGGCTGCACCAGGCACTGGCAGAGCGCAGCTGTCCTGTCGTGACCGAGCCCGAGGCCGCCCAGGCGGTCGTGGTGGGCCTCGACCACGAACTGCGCTGGGACGACCTGCGCCGCGCGACGCTCGCCCTGCACAGGGGGGCTCGCTTCGTGGCGACCAACACCGATGCCACGCTGCCGACGCACGAGGGACTGTGGCCGGGCAACGGCGCGGTGGTGGCGGCGCTCGAGCGGGCCTCGGGACGGGTCGCCGAGGTCGCCGGAAAGCCCCAGCCGGCGCTGCTTCACCGGGCGCAGCAGCACCTGGGCGTCGAGCCGGTGCTGTTCGTGGGCGATCGCCACGAGACCGATGTTGCGGGGGCCGCGGCCGCCGGTGTTGACAGCGCGCTGGTGTTGACGGGGGCCACCCGGCGCGAACAGGTGCCAGGCCTCGACCCCACCCCGACCTACGTGCTGGATTCCCTCGCGGAGCTGCTCGATCCAACCGTCGTTGCCCACGCCGGCGACAGTGTCACCGTCCGCACCGCCGTCGATGCCGACATCCCGGCGATCGTGGCGCTATGGGACGGGGCCGGCATGCTGGCCTACACCCCGGAGGCGGAGCGCGACATCCGCCTGGTCATGGAGCGCGACGGCGCGCTGCAGGTCGTCGCCGAGGTTGACGGCACGGTCCGCGGCGTCGCGGTCGGCACGTTCGACGGACGCCGAGGGTGGCTGATGCGGGTGGCCGTCGACCCGGCCCTACGCCGTCGCGGTGTCGGGCGCCGCATGGTGGACGTGGTCGAGGCCAGGATGCGCTCGCGCGGGGTGCCGCAGATCGATCTGCTGACCTTCGACGACAATGCGGTGGCCAGGGCGTTCTGGGAGCGTCTGGGCTATCGCAAGACCAGCCCGGTGGCGATGTTCGTCAAGGCGCTCGCCCCGTCCGACCCACGGCCGTGATGACGAGTGCGTACTGACCCCGTTTGAGGGGTAGTGATCACCAACGACAGGGCCCGGCTCCCGCTCTGTGTGGTCGAGGTAGAGCCAGGAGCACACCCCAGATGAGCATGACCCCCCTCGAGCTTGGCGTGCTGCGCCGCGGTTCGGTTCGTATGCCCCAACTCCCCACGCCCCGGGGACCGCTGTGCGAGTTCCTGTTCTCGTGGCTGCGCCGGCCGGTGACGGCGCTCCCCGCGTGGCCGGCGGTGCCCAGCGACCTGCTGGCCGACGAGGACGCCGTGCTCGCCTTGTACGTCTGCTACGAGCTGCACTACCGAGGGTTCGACGGCGTCGATGAGGACTGGGAGTGGGAACCGACGCTGCTGCAGCTGCGTCGGGAGCTGGAAGCCGCGTTCCTGGCGTGCCTTCGTGACGTGGCGGGTCCGGTCGTCGTGCACGGTGACGTCGAGGACCGCCTGGTCGAGCTGCTGCAGATCTCCCATGGCCCCTCCCTGTCGGAGTACATGGCCACCGAGAGCAGCCTGGACCAGCTCCTGGAGTTCCACGTCCACCGCTCCCCCTACCAGCTGAAGGAAGCCGACGCGCACACGTGGGCGCTCCCGCGCCTGGCAGGGGCGGCCAAGGCCGCCCTGGTGGAGATCCAGGCCGACGAGTACGGCGAGGGCATCGAGAAGAACATGCACTCCGAGCTGTTCGCCCTGTGCATGCGCGAGGTTGGGCTCGACGCGACCTACGGCGCGTACCTGAACCATGTCCCGGCGGTGACCCTGGCGACCGTGAACGTCGCGACGTTCTTCGGACTGCACCGCCGCTGGCGTGGCGCGCTGGTGGGTCACCTGGCCGTGTTCGAGATGACCTCGGTCGAGCCGATGGGGCGGTACTCGGTGGCGCTGCGCCGCCACGGCTTCGGTCCGTGGGCCCGCTTGTTCTACGACACCCACGTGGTCGCGGACGCCCACCACCAGACGCTGGCGGCACGCGACCTCGCCGGCGGGCTCCTGCGCGACGAGCCGCACCTGTTCCACGACGTGATGTTCGGCGCGCAGGCGCTGAGCGCGGTCGAGGCGCGCTTCACCCGCCACCTGCTGGGCACCTGGCGGGAAGGTCGGTCGTCGTTGCGCGTCCCCCTGACGGCCGGCGCCGCGACCGCGTGACGCGACCGCCCGTCGCCGCCCGCCTGGCGGCGCTGCGGCAGCGTCGCGCACCGGACGCTGATGCCGTCTGCGACGCCGTACGGGACCTCGTCGTGGTGTGCTCGAGCTCACGGAGCGGCTCCAGCCTGGTCGGTGAGCTGCTGCGACGCTCCCCGCAGCTGCTCACGTTCTCCGCGGAGATCAATCCGCACGTCACCATTCCGACCATCGGATCCACCGGCTGCGACGTCCTGGGCGACCCGACACCGCTCGCCGGCACTCCCTCGGGTCTGCACGTCCTCCGCGGCGAGCTGGCCGCCGACCTGGGCAGCTCGACGGCCGAGGTGGACACCGCTGCGCTGGCGGACCACGTGGCGTGGCGGTTGACCATGCAATGGCCCGACGAGGAGATCGATCCCGGACGTGTCCGGGGCTGGGTCGCCGACGTCCTGGCGGTTCGCGGCGACGGGGCGCTGCGCGACCGCGCGGGGTTCTGCCTGGACCTGCTGCGCCGGGTCGTCGCCGCCCACCCGGGGGTGAATCCCTACCGCTACGACATCCCGGACGCGCGCGTTTCCGAAGCGTTTCCCCAGGCCACCGTCCCGGCGGGCCCGACTGCAGCGCCGGTCGTGGAGATGGCGCCGTTCGTGCTCCCCCGGCCGTGGCGCCGGGCGACGGCTGCCGAGGCAGCGACCAAGCCCGTCGTCGCCGTGACCCCGCGCAACGCCTATCGGGTCCCCCTGCTCGCAGCCGCCTTTCCCAACGCGCGGGTGCGCATCGTGCACCTGACCCGCAACCCGGCTGCGGCGGTCAACGGGCTGATAGACGGTTGGCGGCACCGGGGGTTCTTCTCCTGCAGGAGCGAGGTGCCGCTGGAGATCGCCGGCTACACCGATCGCTTCCCCGCGTGGGGCGATCGCTGGTGGAACTACGACGTGCCGCCTGGGTGGCGGGACTGGGTGCAGCGTCCCCTCGCCGAGGTCTGCGCGTTCCAGTGGCGTGCGGCCCAGGAAGCGACACTCGATCGCGTCGCGCGAGGGCGCCACGACAGCACGCGACTCGCCTTCGAGGACATCGTGGGGGCTGCCGACCGCCGCTGGAAGGCATTGCGCGGGTTGTGCAGCTGGCTGGGTGTCGACCCCTCACCGGTCGTCGGCGACGACCGGTTGCCCGTGGTCATGCCAACGGCGGCGCCCCGGCCAAGGCGCTGGGCCGACAACGCCGACGAGCTGGCCACAGTCCTGGTGGACAAGGCCACCGTCGATGTCGCCGCCGAGCTGGGCTACTCGCGCGATCCCGCCGCCTGGGAGTGATCCCGGCCGTACGCCGGCGGGATGTCGAACCCCCCAATGAGCCGCTGCAGCTGGTCCGCGAAGGCGATCGTGGTCCGGTCGGCCAGCGCCCGGCCGACGATCTGCACACCCACGGGCATGCCGTCGCCGCTGTGGCCCACAGGGGCCACCGTCGACGGCAGCCGCGCCATGCCGACCACCGTCGTCCACACCAGCTGGTCGAGGTAGGGCCGTGGTTGGCCGTTGACCTGGATCGTCCTGGCCGCCCGGTGGTCGATGTCGGCCACGAGGTGGGGCTTGGGGTCGTGCGGGAAGGCGACCACCGGCGTCACCGGGCACAGCAGCACATCCACCGAAGTGAACAGGTCCTCCCACCGGCGCTGCAGCCGCCGGCGTTCGGCATCGAGCAGCAGCCACTCGCGGTGGCTGAGGATCTCAGCGCGTGCGCGGCGGGCTGCGTGAGTCTGGTCGTCGGCGGCGAACGCGGCGGCGCGCCGGCGCATCTCGGCGTCGTGCTCGTCGGAGTTGCGCTGGCTACTGGACGCCACCCACAACGCGAACGCGACGCGCTCGGCGTCGGCGAGCCGAAACGCCGGACGGGCGCGACGGTCCACGTGGACGCCGGCGTCCACCAGCGCCGCCGCGGTCGCCTCCAGTCGGTCGACGACGGCGGCGTCGACCGGGTAGTCGCCGTCGTCGAGCCACACGCCCACCCGGTAGTCGCGAATCGACGCCGGCGGAGGCGGCAGCTGCAGGCGCCACGCGCGCGACCCGTACAGGTCCGGTCCCACGAGCACGCCCATGGCCAGCGCGAGGTCGGCGGGGTGGCGTGCCATCGGCCCGACCGACATCAGGTCGATGTGGACGTCCACCTCGCTGCGATCCACCTGGGGGATGTGCCCGCGGCTGGGCACCAGCCCCTGGGTGGGGAAGTGACCGTAGACACCGCAGTACGAGGCCGGCTGGCGGATCGACCCGCCGCTGTCGCTACCCAGCTCGAGGGCCGTCAGCCCTGCGGCGAGCGCGGCGGCCGCGCCGCCCGACGAGGCCCCTGACGTGCGGTCGGTGTCCCACGGGTTGTTCGTGCGGCCGAACAGCTCGTTGGCGGTCTCCTGCCCCGTGACCCCCGCAGGGCAGTTCGTCTTGCCCATGATGACGGCGCCGGCGTCGACCAGCCGGCCGACCGCCGCGGCGTTGTGCTGCGGCACGTGGTCGGCGTACTCCTCCAGTCCCGCGGTCGTGCGCATGCCGGCGGTCTCGAACGCATCTTTGACCGTCATCGGCACGCCGTGCAACGGCCCGAGGGGCAGGCCTGCCGCGACCGCACGGTCACATTCGTCAGCGCGGCGCAGCGCCGCGTCTGCATCGACGGTGACCACGGCGCCCAGCGTCGGGTTGAACCGTTCGATGCGGTCCAGGTAGGCCTGGACCGCCGCCCGGCTGGTCACGGTGCCGTCGGCCACCCACCGGGCGAGGTCACGCGCCGAGGCGAACGCGACCTCCGCCCCGTCCGGCACAGCGTCCGTCACTGCGCGGCTCTGGTCGCGACCGCCACGACCGCCCGCTCCAGCACGAAGCGCGCCGGCAGCTCCCCGCTTTTGATCTCCAGGTCGGCGCGCGCCAGCTCCCCGTAGGCGCGCGTCAGCTCTCCGGGCCCGAAGTTGCGGCGCACCGCCTGCATGCGCCGTGCCTGGCCGGCGCTGACGTTGACGCCTGCGGCCTTGGGGTCGAGCCGACCGGCGACCGCCACGATCGACCGTAGGCGGTAGGCCAACGCGCCCAGGACCATCACCGGCTCGTCGCCGCTGTCCAGCACGCCGCTGAGCAGCTCCAGCGCCTGCGTGGGGTTGCGGTCGCACATGGCGTCGGCCACCGCGAAGGAACCGCGGCTGCCGTGCCCCACGACGACAGCGTCGACGTGGTCCGCGGTGATGGTGCCGGCGGGCGCCGTGGCGGCGACCTGGGCGACCTTTTGCGCGATGGTCGAGACGTCGAGACCGGCGTGGGCCAGCAGCGCGTTGACGGCGGCCGCGTCGGCGGTCCGCCGATGACGGCGCAGCTCCTCGGTCACCAGGCGGGACCACGCCTTCGTGTCCCACTCCTTGGGCGGCAGAACGTCGGTGCGACCGCCCAGCTCCTTGATCCGCTTCGCCAGCTTCTGGATCCGGCTGGTGCCGCTGGCCAGCAAGATGACCGTCGCCTCCGGGGGTGGTCCCTCGAGGTCAGCGAGCAGCGACGCGGTGGCGTGTGACGGCAGATCCTGCGCGTCGCGGATCATCACCGCCCGGGGGTCACCGAACAGCGACCCCGTGCGCAGATCCGGGAGATCCCCCTCTTTGATGTCCGCCGCCCGCAGGTCAGTCACCTCCAGGGTGCCGGCGCCGCGGAGCTCGTCGAGGACCTTGTCCGCCGCTCGACGCAGCAGCAGTTCTTCGGGCCCCACGAGCAGAGAGACGGGTGAGGCGGGCATGGCGGCAGTCTACGGCCGGTGTGTCACACGGCCGCGGCCGTCACGCCGTCGCGCGGTAGTCCTCCGCTTTGGCGACGACCACGGTCAGTTGCCCGCTGCCTGCGCACGCGCTGCCGGCGGTGCCGGGACGCGCGTGCAGCCCGACCAGGGCCCGCGTCGGCGCCTCGGTCTGCTCACGCTCGAACGGTGCCCCGCACACCTGGCACTCGATGATCCAATGCGGCACGTCGGCTCCTCCCGCAAGTCGCCTCGGCAGCACCGTACCGCCCGTGAAGCGCAAGTTGCGGGAGGTGACGCGGCTCAGCCGCCCTCGCCCTCGCCGCCCTCCCCGCCGTCGCCACCGTCGTTCTCGACGTCGAGTTGCATGCCGTCCTCGCCGACCCTGCCCTCGGCCGTGCACCCGACCGCGGCCAGCGACAGCGCTGCGGCCGCGGCGGCCGCTCCCACGATGCGAAGCCGTGTCATCGTTGCTCTCCTTTTCGGTCGGTGCGGGGAGCGTCCCCGGCGTCGGGGTGGGGAAACGGTGGCCGGATGGACGACCGCTGACCCACTTTGACTAGTCCGCCCCCGGCGTCTTAGGGTTACCTAACCTCAGGCGGGACGAACGGAAGGTTGGCCTTGCACGCACCCACGGCACCCTTCTCCGAGCAGCTGCGCGACGGGACGCGCGGCGTGCACCAGGAGACCGAGAGCGCGCCCTTCGTCGGCGCGCTGATGAGCGGCGCGGTCGACGCGCGCGGGTACGCCGCGCTGCTGGGACAGCTCCACCACGTCTATTCGGCGCTCGAGGACCCGCACGCCGCAGTGGTGCAGGACCCGGTCCTGGCGCCGTTTCAGTCCGCGGCCTTGCACCGCTGCGCGGCGCTGGCCGCAGACCTGCGAGCCCTGCTCGGTGACGACTGGCAGGGGCTGTGCCCCCCGCTGCCTGCGACGCTGCGTTACCGCGACCGCATCGCCGAGGTGGCCGCACACTGGCCTGGCGGGTTCGTCGCGCACCACTACACGCGGTACCTCGGCGACCTGTCCGGCGGTCAGGCGCTGCGCGTCGCCGTGCAGCGTCACCTCGACCTCCCCGACGGCGTCGGTACCTCGTTCTTCGTCTTCGAGGCCATCGACTCGCCCAAGCGGTTCAAGGACCACTACCGGCGGGCGCTGGACACCGCACCGTGGGACGACGAGGAACGGGAGCGCATCGTGGCGGAGGCCCGCCGGGCATTCGTCCACAACGGTGAGCTGTTCGCCGACCTGTGGCAGCACCTCGCGGGGCAACCGTCAGCCGAGGTGGTGCTGCCATGACCCGGCGGATGGTCCGGTGCCTCGCCGTCGCGGCGCTGGTGCTGGTCAGCCTCCCGCTCGGGGCCGGCAGCGCGTCGGCGGAGCCGACGCTGCAGGTCACGCCGAACCGCAATCTCGACCCCGACGGGCACCGGGTGACGGTCAAGGGCAGCGGGTACGACGAGCGCAAGGGCATCTACGTCGCCTGGTGCGTGGTGCCACCCAAAGGCCAGAAGCCGACCCCGTGCGGGGGCGGTGAAGACCGCGACGGCAGCTCCGGCAGCTCTGCATGGGTCTCGTCGTTCCCTCCCGCCTACGGCACGGGACTCGCCGAGGGGTACGACGAGGGCGGCAGCTTCACCGTAGAGATCAACGTCGCTCGCTACATCGGCGACATCGACTGCTTCAAGGTCGCCTGCGCGGTCACGACCCGCAACGATCACGAACGCAGTGAGGACCGGTCACAGGACCACTTCGCGCCAGTGCACTTCCGCGGCCAGCCCGACACCACGGCCACCTCGCGCAAGCCTGCTGGGAAACGGCGCGCAGCTGCGCCGCCCGCGCCGGACGGCGACACCGCCGCCAAGGCCGGCAAGGCGCCCAAGAACACCGCCACCGCCCCTGCGAAGACCTCGCGGTCGGCGTCGCAGGAGGGGTCCGGCCCCCGCGCTGCTCAGGCGCAAGCACCGGCGTCGTCGCCGTCATCGGGCACGGCTGCGTCGGCGGCGCCTCCCGCGCCGGCTGCGGGCGTGAACGACGACGCGATCGACGAGCACGCCGCACCGCTGGTCGCGTCCGCGGCTTCCGACGACATCACCGCGCAGGGCGGGGCGACAGGAGTCGGCGAGGTGTTCGACGACCCGAACGATGACACGGCTGGCGACCAGAGCACGCTTGCCGTAGACGCCGGCACGGGCGGTGCCGGTCGCGCCGTGGGAGCGGTCGCCGGGGCTGCGGCACTGGCCGGCGGTGCGGCCTTCGTCGTGCGGACCCTGCAGGAGCGCAAGGGGTGAGACTGCGGCACTGGCCCGCGCTGCTGGCCCTGACGGTGGCGCTGGCTGCCTGCGGTTCGCCGCAGGTTCTGGTCTCAGCGGGCAGCGACACCCATGCCGGGGCCGGCACGATCGCCGAGCTCAACCGCATCCGGCCCATCACGGACGCCGCCTCCCCCGCGCTGCCGGTCAGTGTCACCTCGGCTGACGGGCACAAGGTGACTGTCACCTCTGCAGATCGCATCGTGCCGCTCAACGGCAGCCTGGCCGAGATCGTGTTCTTCCTGGGACTCGGCGACCGCGTTGTGGGCCGCGACGCGTCCACGACGTTCGAGGAGGCGGCGCACCTGCCCCTGGTCAGTCGTGGGCACGACGTGTCGGCCGAAGGGGTCCTGTCACTGCGCCCCACCGTCGTGCTGGGCGACACCCGCACCGGCCCCCCGGAGGCCGTCGACCAACTCCGGGACGCAGGCGTCCCGGTGGTGCTGTTCGACGAGGCATGGACGATCGACGACATCGCCCCGCGGATCACCGCGGTGGCCGAGGCGCTCGGCGTCGGCGACCTCGGCGAGCAGCTCAATGCCCGAACCGAGCGCGAGATCGCCGCGGTCGGCACCGAGGCGGGCGACGCGCCGTTGCGGGTGGCGTTCCTGTACGTGCGGGGCACGGCGGGCGTGTACCTGCTCGGCGGCGAGGGGTCGGGCGCGGACGCGATGGTCGAAGCGGTGGGGGCGGTCGATGTCGGCAAGGAGTCGGGGCTGCAGCCGTTCACACCGTTGACCAGTGAGGCGCTGGTCGCCGCCGCGCCCGACGTCATCCTGGTCATGGACAAGGGCCTGGAGTCGGTCGGCGGGGTCGACGGGCTGCTGGACCTCGCCGGCGTCGCGCAGACCCCCGCGGGACGCCAGCGCCGCATCGTCGCCGTGGAGGACGGGCTGCTGCTCAACTTCGGTCCACGCACGCCAGCGGCCCTGCTCGAGCTGTCCCAGGAGCTGTACGGGGGCACCTCGTCGTGACCGACCTGGCGGCCCGACCGGCGACTCGCACGCCCGCACGGGTCGACGGTTCGGCCACCCATGACCGGTGGCGGGCGATCGGACTGCTGACGGGTCTGGTCGCCGGACTGGTGGTCGCCTGCCTCGCCGCCGGCGCGTTGGGCGCGTTTCCAATTGCCCCGGCCGACATCGCGGCATCCGTCGGACGCCGCCTCGGACTCACCACCGCAGCGGCGACCGACCCCACCGCCGAAGCGGTGCTGTGGCAGATCCGCTTCCCACGCGTGGTGCTCGGCGTCGTCGTCGGCGCGTCGCTGGGCGTGGGCGGTGCGCTGCTGCAGGGGTTGTTCCGCAACCCGCTCGCCGAGCCGGGCATCATCGGCGTGTCGGCGGGTGCGGCGGTGGGAGCGGCGACCGCGATCGTCACCGGGCTGAGCGCGCTGGGCGGCGGCGCGACGGCGGCCTCGGCGTTCGTCGGGGGGCTGGTAGCCACGCTGCTCGTGTATGCCGTCGCGCGCAGCGGCCGGCGCACGGAGGTCGTCACGCTGGTGCTCGCCGGCATCGCGATCAACGCCGTGGCGGGAGCGGCGATCGGCCTGTTGATGTTCCTGTCGACCGATGCGCAGGTGCGCGCCGTGGCGTTTTGGAACCTCGGCAGCCTGGGCTCCGCGACGTGGGGCGCCGTCGCGACGGTCGCGCCGCTGGCGGTCCTCGGGCTGGCCACGGCACCGTGGTTCGCCCGGCAGCTGGATCTGCTGGCGCTCGGGGAACCGGTGGCAGGCCACCTGGGGGTGGACGTCAACCGCCTGCGGCTGCTGGTCATCGTCGTCGTCGCGATGCTCACCGCGGCGGCGGTCGCGGTGGCCGGGGTCGTGTCGTTCGTCGGGCTGGTGGTGCCACACCTCATCCGGCTGGCGACAGGGCCGGGGCACCGGCTGCTGCTGCCCGCCAGCGCCCTGGGAGGCGCGCTGCTCCTGGTCGTCGCGGACCTCGTCGCCCGGACCGTCGCCGCCCCGGCCGAGGTGCCGCTGGGCGTCCTGACCGCGCTGGTCGGCGGTCCGTTCTTCTTCTGGCTGCTGCTGCGGACCCGTGAACGGCAGGGGGGCTGGGCATGAGCGCGGTGGCCACCGCCGCGGCGGAGATGTCGGCGGTCACCGTGCGCATCGGTGACGCGGTCATCCTCGACCAGCTCGACTTGGCCGCACGCGACGGCGAGCTGCTTGCCATCGTGGGGCCCAACGGGGCCGGCAAGTCGACCGCGCTGCATGCCATGGCGGGCGACGTGGTGCCGACCGCCGGGACGGTGACGGTGGCGGGGCGCCCGGCCCAGCAGTGGAGCCGGGCGCAGCTGGCCCGCCATCGCGCAGTCCTGCCACAAGACACGCAGATCGCGTTTCCGTTCCGTGTGCGCGAGGTCGTCGAGATGGGGCGGGCGCCCTGGTCGCGGGTCGCCACCGCGGACCAGGACGACGCCGCCGTCGCCGCCGCGCTGGAGCAGACCGACACGGCGCACCTGGCCGACCGCCGGTACCCCACCCTGTCCGGTGGCGAACGCGCGCGGGTGGCGCTGGCACGGGTATTGGCCCAGCAGACACCGCTGCTGCTGCTTGACGAGCCGACCGCCGCGCTGGACGTGCGCCACCAGGAGCTGGTGATGGCCGTCGCCCGCCGTCGGGCAGAAGCGGGAGACGCGGTCGTGGCCGTCCTGCACGACCTGTCCGTCGCGGCGGCCTACGCCAACCGGATCGCCCTGCTCAGCGCGGGACGCCTGGTCGCCCAGGGGCTGCCGTCGGCTGTGCTGGATCCCGTTGTGCTCAGCGAGGTCTACGAGCACCGCATCGAGGTGCTGCGCGTCCCAGGCGTCACGGCCCCGGTGATCCAGCCGACGCGCCGGCGCTGACCGGCACCGTCACCGTTCCGTCGGTGTCGGTCCGCACGATCGTCGCTCCCGCGAGTGCGTCGAGGACGTCCGGATGGGGGTGGCCGTAGCCGTTGTCGGCTCCCACACCGATGACCGCCGTGTGGGCGCCCACCGCGTCGAAGAACCCGGTGGTGTTCGTGTTGCCCCCGTGATGCGGCACCTTGATCGTGTCGGCGCGGAGCAGGTCCGGACGCGCCAGCAGGCGTCGCTGGGCCCCCTCCTCGGCGTCCCCGGTCAGCAGCAGCGCCCCGTCCGGCGACACCACCCGCAGCACCAGCGAGTTGTCGTTGGGTTCCCTGCCCAGGGTCCCATCGGCCGGCGGACTGAGCACCTGGACGACCGCGCTGCCCAGGACGAACTGCTGTCCCGCGCTGAGCCGGACCACCGGCACGCCCCGCTGCACGGCCACGGCCTCGGTCGCCGTGGCCGACGCCGCGACACCGTCGAGGTCGCGCGGTGGGTCCGGACCCACGAGCAGCGCTCCTGCTGGTATCCGCGACAGGACCGCGGGCAAACCGTCGGTGTGATCGGCGTGCGGGTGCGACACGGCGACTGCATCGAGGTAGCGGATGCCTCGACGTCGCAGCAGGGTTGCCGCAAGCTGCTGGTCGGGACCGCCGTCGACCAACATCCTCGCCGGAGCATCGCCGGGCTGGACCGCAGGGACCTCCACGAGCAGCGCGTCGCCCTGTCCCACCGACAGCGCGGTGACCTGCAACTGGTCGACCGCCGGGGGACGGGCCCACGGCCCGCACGTCGCGACAAGGGCAACCAGTGCCACGCTGCCCGCGGCCGCGAACCGGCGTCGACGCTGCAACACCACCACGACGGCCAACGCCACAGCAGCCGGTGAGATCAGCATTCCGGGCGTCAGCGCCGGGGCGTCGGCGAAGGTCGTGCCTGCCCAGAGCACCGTCGCGGTGGCCGGGCGTGCCAGGGCCGCGATCACCCCGCCGGCCGGCACCCACACCTGCGCGACCACCGCGGCGACCACACCCACCGCCGAGGCTGCTGCCGCCGCCGGGACCGCGACGAGGTTGGCGGGCAGCGCCCCCAGCGGCAGGCCCCCTTCCGTGGCGATCAGGACCGGCGCGACCCCGAGTTGCGCGCCCACGGTTGCGCCCACCAACGTGGCCACCGGTTTGGGCAGCGGCACCCGCTGTGCGATGACGGGACCCGCCACGAGGACGCCTGCGGTCGCCAGGACCGAAAGCACGAACCCGAGCTGCGCGGCCAGAAAGGGGTCGACGACCAGCAGCAGCAACGCAGCGGCGCCGAGCACATGCCGGCTGTCCCGGCCGCGCCCCGATGCCTGCGCCGCGAGCACCAGCAGCGCCATCACCGTGGCGCGCAGCACCGACGGCTCGCCACGCACCAGGACGGCGAACCACACCAGCGCCGCGACCGCGACCCGCCGGCGTCCTCGCGCGCCGAGTCCTACGGTCGCCGCTGCCCCGATCGCGCCGGCCAGGACCAGCGCCACGTTGGAGCCGGACACCGCGACCAGGTGCGTCAGCCCCGACGCGAGCATGTGGTCCTCGGCCGCCTCCGACAGTCCGAGCGTGTCACCGGTCACCAGGCCCGACAGGAGGGCGGCCTGGTCGGCGGGCAGCCGCGCCCACGCCGCTGCGCGGACCCGCTCGCGCACCGTATTCGTAGCGACCAGGGGCGACGGCGGGGGTCGCACCACCGCCACATCGCCCGCCGGTGTGAGCACCGCGGCGACGTGAAGGCGCCGCAGGTGGTCGTCGAACCCACCCTCCTCCACCGGCTGGGCAGAGGCGGAGAACCGGACGGTCGCGCCCAGCGGTGGCGCGTCCTCGGTGTGCGCCACGCGCAGGAGTGCCCGTCGCCCCACGGGCATGCCGTCCACCTGGGTCACCCGGACCAGGTACCAGGCGCCGGCGTCGCTCGGTCGCGCGTCGGTCGCCACGAAGGCCTCCATTGCCCCCACCCCGCCGCGCGACGCCAGCTCGGCGAGCGGCCCCGAGGACAACAGCATCACCCGCGCACCGGTCACCCCGGAGGCGATCAACGCGACCCCCGCGACGAGCACCGACAGCCGGGCCGGAGCCGCCCGCACAACACCGGCGGCGGCCGCGGCCACACAGCCTGCCACTGCCAGCCGCCAATCCCCCGGCAGCAGGCAGCCCGCCCAGAACGCCGCGGTGACCAACCACAGCGCCGCGGCGGTCATGGCGCACCTTGTCGCACGCCGGCGACGGTAGGCCTACGCGGCCGGGCCCAGCGCGTTCGGGATGGTCACCCTGTGGACAGCCAGCCCCCGCCTACGCCGCAGCACACGCGACGCACCTCGACGTCGACGGTCGCGCGAGCAGCCGTTCGAAGCCGATGGTCGCAGCGCAGCGGGTGCACCGACCGGCGTCGGGCCCCTCCAGCCGTTCGGCGGCCTGCGTCAACGCCACCTGTTGCACCCGTGCGGCGGCCAGCAGTGCCGCCACCTGAGCGCGCTCGAACGCGATCGTGGCGCCTTCGGGATCGTGCTCGTCGTCGCGGACCGACTCGGCGGACGCGTCGACGATGTTGTCGAACTCACGCTGCAGCGCCGCGACGCGGCCCTCGGCCCGACGGCGCTCGGCTGCGATATGGCGGCGCAGCTGCTGGCGCTGCTCGTCGGTCAGTTCAGCCATCTCGGTGACGATGCCACCGGGTGGCAGATCAGCGACCGGGCAGCAGGATCCACGCCATCAAAGCGACGGTGGGGACCACGAGGGGCAGTGCAGCGACGTCCATGGCCGCGGACTACCCGGCGTCACTGGCGATTAACCTGCCGTACCGGGCCCGATGCGAGATTTCCCGGGTGCGGGATGCCTGCTCTTGTACGACTGGACGACTCAGGAGCGCAACAAGTCCTGCATCTGGCGGGTGATGAGTGCCGCCGCACGCCGCGGCGACAGACGGTACAGGGCGTCCATGATCTTCGCGTCCCTACCAACGAGCACCCGGTAGGCATCCGATTCCATGCCATCCAGGATCATCCGCGCAGCGTCGTCGGCTGACGTTGTCCGGTGCGCCTTCGCCGAGGCCATGGACGGGATCTCCACCCCGGAGTTCGCCGTGATGTTCGTCGCGACCGCGCCGGGAAACACAACGGTCACCCGCACGTTGGTACCGGAGCACTCCGCGTGCAGCCCCTCCGTGAACAGCTTCACAGCCGCCTTCGAGGCGCCGTAGATGGTCTGCCCCGGCACGGGAAGGAAGCCGCCCATGCTCGACACATGCACGATGTGCGCCGTCGGCCGGTCGAAGAAGACCGGCAGGAAGGCGCGGGTCAGGTGGACCGTCCCCCACCAGTTCACGTCGAACACGCGTTGGATGGCCGCGTCGTCGAGCTCGGCGACCTTCGTGAACGGCTGAATGATGCCGGCGCAGTGGATCAGCGCGTCGACGCTGCCGTGCTGCTCAGCGATGCCCGCCGGCAGCGTCGCCACGGATGACGGGTCGGTGATGTCGAGGACATGGGTGGTTACCCGCTCCTCGATCGGCGCGAGCGTCGCGGTCTCCTTCAGCGTCGTCTCATTGAGGTCGACAGCGGCCACGCGGGCGCCGCGAGCGAGCGCTTCGAGTGCGACAGAGCGGCCGATGCCGCTGCCTGCGCCCGTGACGACGACAACCTTGCCCTGTACTCGCATGTCCGTCTCCTCGTGCGGCGCGTCCCCGGGCTGATGCCGGTCGACCCCCATGATCGCGCCGGCGTCGCGACAAGGAATGGCCGGAAGGCCCGCGAGCGCGGGCCAGGGGTCCCGCCGCTCACTGCCGGCGGTTGGCCATCACCAGCCCGCCGAACCAGATGCCGCACAGCAGCCCGATGACCGCACCGCCGAGCATGTAGCCGATGTCCTCGAAGCCGCCGCCACCACCCGGCGGACGCTGGGCGAACAGCACACCGCCGAATCCGCCCCCAACCAACCCCACCGTGCCGAACACGGCCACCAGCCAGCTGTCGCGCGGGCCGAGCAACGCGAATCCTCCCAGCGCGCCGAGCACGAGGCCGATGAGCGCGTCTCGCGCCGGCGCGCCGGCGCGGGTGCCGATGGCGTACCAGCCCAGCGCGGCGCCGGCAATCGCGCCGACCACCGCCCCACCGATCCCTGCCGCGACCGACCTCACTTCCCGGCCCCCACCTCGGCGTTGGCATGGGCGCAGTGGTCGGGACGACTGAAGTCCGCCCACACGGCGCGGCGGCGTGTGTCCCCATGCACGGGGACCTCGACCACCAGGCAGTAGATGTCTCCCCAGCCAGTCGGGATGACCGCGGCCTCGGCGTAGATGACAGCCACGCGTACCGTCCCGTCTCCTCGGTCCCGACGCACCGCGGGTTCGCCGATCACACCGCTGGAACGCACCGGCGAGAAGGGCGTACCGTCTCCGCCGCCGAAGCGAGCCCCGCTGCCGGCAAACGCATCGGCCACGGCGATCGCCAGCTCCCGAGGTGTGCGGTCCGGGTGCGCCCGGACGACTTCGGCAACCCGCGACTCGACCTCCCACGGCGACAGACCCCGCGTGGCACACAGTGCCGTGACGACGGCAAGGGCGAGCACCGCGACGGCCCAGCGGATGCGCCTGCGTCGGCGCTCGCCCGAGTCGTCGACCACGGCGCCGGTCAAGAGGCGCTCGACCTCAGCTGCCGACATGCGGCGCGTCCCGCGGCTCTCCGAGTCTGCAGTCATCACGGCCGCCCTGCTTGTCGTATCGGCATGCGAGGTGTGCCAGGAGCGAACGGCGTGGGCGGACGAAGGCTTCTTCTGCCGCTGCGGTGCACATGATGCCGCACGTAGACCGCTCGCGCTCGACCGGTCGACCTGCACCCCTCACAGCCCGACGAGCGGGGCGAGCGACTGGAAGGTCTTCTCTCCGATGCCGCTGACGTCACGGAGCTGACCGACTTCGGTGAAGCCGCCGATTGCATCGCGGTGCTCCACGATCTTCGCTGCCAGGACGGAACCTCGATTAGACGGGTCTACCGGCTGTTGACACTCCTGGCCCACCCTCTGGCTGCCCGTAGCGGTTGCAGGTCAGCGGGTCGGTGCCCAGGCGCAGGTCGGCCAGGGCGTCGTGGTACTGGTCGCGCTGGACGAACCGGCCGGGTGTGTCGGGGGAGAACCGCCGCGCGCCCATGTCGAGCTGACCCGAGCCGGAGTCCAGCCGCTTGGCGGTGTAGCGGTACGGGTTGACCGGGTCGTCCTCGTTCTTATCACCACCGGACAGGGCGGGGTCGGCGCCGCCGTACGCCTTGTAGCCGTACGCGGCGGACACGGTGCCGGCGTCGGCGACGAGCTGGGACACGCTGCCGTGCACGTCGTAGCCGTACGTGTAGTCCTTCGGCGCCTCCGGCCCGGCCGGGTCGTCGGTCATCGACACCGCCGTGTCATTTGAGCAGCATCACGCCGCCCGGGTACCTATCCGCCGCGAACTCCGCCGCGCCCTGGCCAGCCCAGTGCACGAGCTGGAGGTGACCGGCGCTTCCGAGGGCGCCCAGGGGTTTCGGCACCAGGTGGGCCGCTTTAGCAGCGACGGTCGGAGGCATCGGTCTGCGAGTCGCGTCGCCGTCCGATCCAAGACTGCAAGGCGCCAGGTTCTGAACGGTACTTTCGTGGAACAGCCCATTTTGGATGGTTAAAGAGAACTACGCACACATCCAGGGCTACGACAAAAAACCAAATCGTCCCTAGGCCTATAAGGATAGCGTCGGAGAACGGCGTGCGCTGGTTGGCGAGTAGTAAAACCAAGATGATAAGCAAGAGAACCCCACTTTGGATAATCCCAAGTGGGAGTCCCCGCAGGAATCCGCGGCGCAGACCTTCCCCTGCGGGCCACCATGCAGTCGAACCTCGTTCGTGAAGCTCATAGAAATCACCTCTCCAGACCCGGGGAAGGAGCCATGAACCCAGCACTACCATCACTGCCAACACGACGATGGCGATTCCCTGGAACGCTGTCAAGGCAGCAACCCCTTTGCGTTAACTTTTAGTCTCGTCGAACGTACTCCTGTGTTTGGTCGACGGCGAACGCCGTCGCCACGCCGCCGACGATCCCTCCGAGCGCAGCGCCAACGAAGCAGCCCACCGGACCGGCAGCACACCCGATGACAAAGCCGAGTTTGGCTCCACCCCACGCTCCCGCAGTCTCGGCGGCAGTCTCCGCTGCGGCGACCTTCCAGTCCTCGCCTTCGCTGACATTAGATGCGTAGGACGCACCTGCGCCGATCACAGCACCGCCGCGAGTAAGGCCGCGCAAGGCAGGGTTACTCCACGCGCGGGAGATGCCGGTCCCCCAGCGAGAGTGCCGGTACTCGGCCAGGGTCTTGGCCCCCTGGGATCGCGTCAACGCATCATGGCCTAACCGCATTTCCCGTGCCGCCCTTGACGCACGGTCCCGCGTCATTAGGCCGGCTTCATGCAAAGCTAGACCCGAAGCAGTACCCGCCTCGGCGTAGTTCTGAGTCCGCTGTAGCGTCTGGTAGTCGCGTCGCGACGCCTGCTCGCCCCGCCGCCAGTCGCTCGTTCCGCTGGGAGTGCCTCCCCCTCCTGAGGATGCGGAGGTCCGCTTCTGCGTGGGTGTGGTTCCTGACGTCGCCACAGCCGTGCGTTCCCATCCCCACAGCTCGTCGTTTTCCGACGTTGTGGGGCTTGACGTGGAGCCGCCGCCGCCGTCCGGGATTGGGGCGTGGCCGTCGGCCTCGACGAACGACAGCGGGTTGCCGGCGGCGAGGGCGTAGCGGTTGCCGGTCAGCGGGTCGGTGCCCAGCCGCAGGTCGCCCAGGGCGTCGTGGTACTGGTCGCGCTGGACGAACCGGCCGGTGTCGGGGGTGAACCGCCGCGCGCCCATGTCGAGCTGACCCGAGCCGGAGTCCAGCCGCTTGGCGGTGTAGCGGTACGGGTTGACCGGGTCGTCCGTGCTGGTGTCGCCGCCGGACAGGGCGGGGTCGGCGGCGCCGTACGCCTTGTAGCCGTACGCGGCGGACACGGTGCCGGCGTCGGCGACGAGCTGGGACACGCTGCCGTGCACGTCGTAGCCGTACGTGTAGTCCTTCGGCGCCTCCGGGCCGGCCGGGTCGTCGGTCATCGACACGCGGTGGCCGAACGCGTCGTAGCCGTAGCTGCGGGTGCGGATCTCCGCGCCCGGGGTCTGCGCCACACCCTGCGTGTGGGTCTCTGTGGACACCATCGACGTCAGCCCGAGGTAGGAGTAGGCGGTCGTGCGCGCGGAGGTGAGCGCGCCTGCCGGGTCCCAGTGCTGCTCGCGCTGGGTGTCGACCCGGTCCAGGGCGTCGTAGACGTAGCGGGAGTCGTCGTCGTTCCTGGGGGCGTTCACGCCGTCGGAGCGGAAGCTGCGGAACCGGATCATGCGGTCGAGGTAGTCGTACCGGTAGTGGGCGAGCATCCGCGGGTTGAGCGAGCCGTTCGTCGCGGTCGCGCAGATGTCTCGGGTGCTCGGCTGCGGTTCGAGGACGACGCACTCAAGGCGGCCCTGCAGGTCGTAGTGGTGGCGCTGCGGGGTGTCGGAGCCCGTCTTGACGGTCTGGAGCTGGTTGCCGGCGTAGGTCATCGTCGTCGACTTGGTTTTCGCGCCGGCCGCGGTGAACGTCTCCTCCAGCTCGACGTTGCCTGCGGCGTCGAGCTTGTACGTGGTGTACGGGCCGTGCCCCGGTGTCTCCTTGGTGAGACGGTCGCGGGCGTCGTACTCGTAGCGGGCGGTGCAGGTGCTCGACGCGCAGGAGGTGACGCCTGGGCCCTTGCGCAGGAACGTGTCGGTGACCCTGTGCCCGTTCATGTATATGTTGTTGTCGACGTAGCCGACGGTGTGCTGCTCGATGATCCCCGACGCTGGCGTGGACGTCTTGAGCGTCTCGAGCTTGCCGTTGTCGAACCACGTCCACTCGGTGGTCTGCTTCAGCGTGTAGCTGTCGCTGCCGGTGCGCTTCTGGACGCGGCGCCGCAGCTCGCGGCCGGTCTTGTCGAACTCGTTGAGGATGCGCCGGTCGTCGGTCACGGCGGTGGTCTTGCCGCCGTCGAGGTGGGATGCCAGCCAGTCGTTGGGCTCGTAGGTGAACGTGTGGGTGCGGCCGTCCTCGACCCTGGTCAGGTCGGGCTTTTCCACGATGTTCTCCACGCGCGTGAGCACGTTGTGGTTCAGGTCGTAGCCGAACTCGGTCGTGTTGAAGTTGCCCTTCGGCGACGTGTCGCCGTCCGGCCTGCGTTCCCGTTCGCGGCTGACGCTGACCCGGTCGAGCGGGTCGTGGCCCAGGCGGATGACGCGGGGGTACACCGCGGTTCCTTCCACACCGCCGTCGAGTGCGTGACGAAGGTTGTTGTTGGCGTCGTACTTGTACTCGGACGCCTGGCCGTCGTTGTCCTTGCGCTCCCGAAGCTGGCCGTCGTTGAAGTACGCCCAGGTCATCGTCTCTTCGTCGTCGCGGCCCGTGCCGTCGCGCTTGAGCGGTGTGCGCTCCTTCTGCCAGCCCTCCGGCCAGTAGTCGAACTGCACGGTCGGCTGCGGGTCGTTGTCACCGGAGGCGAGGTTTTCGTCGGAGGTGCGGATCCACCCGGTGTCGAAGTGGGTGATGCGGGTTTTCGCCTCGGCGGGGACCGCGTCGAGGTCGTCGCTGGTGTCGAGCACGCCGGTCGGCAATGTCGTCAGGCGCAGGTTGCCGTTGGCGTCGTAGCGGCGGTGGACGTAGTACTTGTCGCTGCTGTCGCCGGCCGCGGTCGCGGAGGGCAGGTTGACGCGGACGAGCTGGTCGGCGTCGTCATAGGTGTAGGTGGTCGTGAACCGGTCGAACGGGCCGGTCCCGCCGGCTACGTCGTAGCCGCGCGGGTGCACGGTGCGCGTCAGGTTGCCGACGGCGTCGTACTCCATGCGGGTCACCACACGGCGGCTGGCGGTCAGTGGCTCGCTGACCTCGACTGGCATGTCGCGCTGGTCGTGGGAGGTCCGGGTGGTCTTGCCCTCCGGGTCGGCCACCGCCGTGACGTTGTCGTTGCGGTCGTACTCGTAGACGGTCTTGTTCAGCTTCGCGTCCTCGCGGCTGGTGATCCTG
>DATLGM010000154.1:0-3835 GCA_035540515.1 Egibacteraceae bacterium
CCGTTCGTCCCCGTCACCGAGAACTGCCTTCCCGCCGACCAACTGGACCCGGATACGCCGGTCAGCAGCGACGATCCGCCGGTGTGCACCGATCCGGCCAACGACGTGGTCGGTCGGATCCTCGTCGAGGAGCCGGGTGACGGGAACAAGGCGGCGCTGACCATCACGGGCGGCACCCAGATCCTCGAGGAGTTCGGCGGCGGCTACGAGCCGGGCGACTTCGCTCGCCTACGCGAGGGCGCCCGGGTGCAGGCCTGGGTCAGCGGGCCTGTCGCCGAGTCGTTTCCCTTGCAGGCGACCGCCGACGCGGTGCTGGTCCGCGGGGAGTAGCCGCGACGGTCACCGGGCCCCAAGGTCGCGCGCGGTCGGTGACGTCGGCACGTCGCCGGCGTCCGGATAGGTCCGCAGCACACGGTCGGCGGTGTGGTTGGTCACGCCGAACCAGTACTGCTCGTTCTTGTAGTGGTGCAGCCGGTGCGCCCGGCAGATCGCCTTGAACAGCCTCGTCTTCGGCCGGTACCGGGAGTGGACCAGGTAGTGCGACCACTCATACGCCAGCAGCAGCGCCGAGCCGAGGGCGAGCGCGGTCAGCGACGCCTGCAGTGTCGGCAGCGCCACGAACGCGACGACGGTTGACACCCCCATCGCGATCAACATGCTGCGCAGCGGCACGAAGATCAGGGCCACGTCGGTGGGATCAGCGTGGTGCTCGCGGTGCTTGCGGGCAAGCTCGAAGTCGATGGTCCGGCCGAAGACGGTGATCGGGCGGTAGTGCAGGACGTAGACGTGGAACGTCCACTCGAAGAACGGCTGGGCAGCGAGCATCGCCGCAGCGACGATCGCGTCGCCGGCGCCCCAGTCCCCCACCGCCAGCCGGGCGGTCAGCGTCACCGCCAGCGCCGTCGCCTGGATGCGGGGATTGACGTGACCGCGGAAGAAGCGCCACTCGTCGCGCAGCGTGGTCGCCCGCGGCGCGCGTCGGTCGAGGGGGACCGTTGCTGTCATGGCTGCTCCTCGCCGGCGATGGTCTCGAGCAGGTGCAGGACGGCGCTTTGGCCCCGCTCAAGCAGGCGCTGGGCCGCGCCGGCGGCTGCCTCGCCGTCGCCGGCGGAGATCGCGGCGGCGATGGCCGCACGGCTGTCGTGGTCAGCCAGTTCCTCGGCCAGGGTCGCGCCGAGGACGCCGGCCACCGGCTCGTAGGTCTGGCGCAGGCCGTTGAACGCCAGCCGGTACGCGATGTTCTCCGAGCCCTCCACCAGGACGTCCCAGAACTGCAGGTCGAGGGCGGCCAGCGCCACAAGATCGTCGGTGTCGGCCATCCGCCCCGCTGCGGCAGCCACCGCCTCGGCCACCTGCGGCGTCGCTCGCTGGGCGCAGCGCCGGGCGATCTCCGGGCCCAGGCACGCACGCAGCTCCATGACCGAACGGACGACCTCGGGATCCACTGAGCCGTCGCCGCGCACCAGCAGTCGCGCCAGGAGGTCAAGCCCGGCGCCGCGGCGGTAGTCGCGCACGCGCGTCTTGTCGCCGTGGCGGATCTCGACCAGCCCCGCGGCCGCCAGGCGCTGCAGGGCCTCGCGCACGGCCTGGCGGTTGACGCCGAGGGTCTCGGTCAGCGCTCGTTCGGCGGGCAGCGGCGCCCCCGGCGCCAGCTCCCCCGCGAGCATCCCGTCGAGCAGCTGGTCGAAGACCTCATCGGCGACAGAACGGCGGGCGACCGGTTGCAGCGGCATGCGCGCAGCATCCCACGCCCAGGACCGATGGTCAAGAGGTCAGACCACTAGGATGTGGGCTGCTCCGAGCGCGACTTGATCGAGTCGACGATGTCGGCGTTGGCCAGGGTCGTGACGTCCCCGAGCTCGCGGCCCTCGGCGATGTCGCGCAGCAGCCGGCGCATGATCTTGCCGGATCGGGTCTTGGGCAGGTCGTCGGTGAACAGGATGTTGGCGGGGCGGGCGATCTTGCCGATCCGGTCGGCGACGTGCTCACGGAGCTCTTTGGCCAGCGACTCGTCGCCCTGCCGGTCGCCGCGTAGGGTCACGAACGCGGCGATCGCCTGTCCGGTGGTCTCGTCGCTGCGGCCGGTCACCGCCGCCTCGGCGACCGCGGGATGGTCGACCAGTGCGCTTTCCACCTCTGTGGTCGAGATGCGGTGACCCGACACGTTCATGACGTCGTCGACTCGGCCGAGCAGCCAGATGTGCCCGTCCTCGTCGAGCTTGGCGCCGTCGCCGGCGAAGTACACGTCCTGGCTGCCGAACCGCGACCAGTAGGTCTGCCGGTAGCGGGCGTCGTCACCCCACAGTGTCCGCAGCATCGACGGGCACGGCCGCTGCAGGGTCAGGTAACCACCGCCGCCGGGGCCGACCGGCTCCCCTTGCTCGTCGACGACGACGGCCTTCACGCCCGGGAACGCGCGCATGGCTGAACCGGGCTTGGCCGCGGTGATGCCCGGCAGCGGCGTGATCATGATCGCGCCGGTCTCGGTCTGCCACCACGTGTCGACCACCGGGCACCGGCCGCCGCCGATCTGCTCGTGGTACCACATCCAGGCTTCGGGGTTGATGGGCTCGCCGACGCTGCCGAGCAGCCGCAGGCTGGACAGGTCGTGCTTCTCGACGTGCTCGGTCCCCCACTTCATGAAGCTGCGGATCGCCGTGGGGGCGGTGTACAGGATCGTGACCTTGTACCGCTCGATGATGTCCCAGAAGCGGTCCTTGCCGGGGTGGTCCGGCGCGCCCTCGTACATGACCGAGGTGGCGCGGTTCGCCAGCGGTCCGTAGACGATGTAGCTGTGACCGGTGACCCAGCCGATGTCGGCGGCGCACCAGTAGACGTCGCTGTCGGGCTTGAGGTCGAAGACCAGACGGTGTGTCGCCGCGGCGCCCGTCAGGTACCCGCCGGTGGTGTGCACGATGCCCTTCGGCTTCCCCGTGGTGCCCGAGGTGTAGAGGATGTACAGCACGTCCTCGGCGTCCATCGGCTCCGGCGGGCACTGCGTCGACTCGTCAGCGACCAGCTCGTGATACCAGTGGTCGCGCCCGTCGCGCATGGGGACCTCGTCGCCGGTGCGGCGCACGACGACGCAGGTGGTGACGCGCGGTTCGGCGTCCATGGCCTTGTCCGCCGAGTCCTTCAGCGCGACCACATTGCCCTTGCGGTAGGCGCCGTCCGCGGTGATGACGACATGGGCGTCCGCGTCGTCGATGCGGTCGATGAGCGCCTTGGACGAGAACCCGGCGAACACCACGGAGTGGATCGCTCCGATGCGCGCGCACGCCAGCATCGCGACCGGCAGCTCGGGGATCATCGGCAGGTAGATCATGACCCGATCGCCCTTGGCGACGCCCAGACGCTTGAGCGCGTTGGCGAACCGGCTCACCTCGTCGCGCAGCTCGGCGTAGGTGACGGTGCGGGTGTCCCCTGGCTCCCCCTCCCAGTGGAACGCGACCTGGTCGCCGTAGCCGTCGTCGATGTGGCGGTCCAGGCAGTTGTCGCTGACGTTGAGCTGCCCCCCCAGGAACCACTTCACGTGGGGCGGGTTCCACTCGACAGGGGTGTCCCAGCGGCGCATCCAGCGCAGGCGGTCCGCTTGCGACTCCCACCAGGCGACCGGGTCGGCCTCGGCCTCGTCGTACACCGCCGGGTCGTTGATCAGCGCCTGCTCGGCGAAGCCCTCCGGCGGCGGGAAGGTGCGGCCCTCGCGGTACAGGTTCTCGATCGCAGGTTCCGGCATCGCTCCCCCTCGGCATCTCGCGGACAGCGACAGCCTAGAGAATCGCGGAACCCGCCCCGGCGCGGGTTTTGTGGGGCGGTGGCGCCCGCGGCGTCCGAA
>DATLGM010000155.1:0-9589 GCA_035540515.1 Egibacteraceae bacterium
CCACTGCCTGCCGCAGCTGCCGCTCGAGGTCCAACGTCGTCTGTGGTGCCCCGACCGGGGTGGGCGAGGGTCGGTAGAGCTCCACCCGAGCGCGGCCGCGGGCCTTTGCCCGGTACATCGCCGAGTCGGCCTGGGTCAGCAGCGTCTCGGCGCTCACATCGGCGCCACGGGTCCCCACCGCGACGCCCATGCTGACGGTCACCGTCACCTCGTGTCCGTCGACCACAAGGGTGTGGTTCAGCGCCGTGGCGAGCCGCTCGGCGACCTGGACGGCGTCGTCCGGCGACGGCACGTCAACGAGGCCCACGACGAACTCGTCGCCGCCGAACCGCGCGGCGAGGTCGCCCGGGCGGACGGCGTCACGCAGCCGGTTGGCAATGGCGACCAGCAGTCGGTCGCCGGCGCCGTGGCCGAGGCTGTCGTTGACCACCTTGAACCGGTCGATGTCGAAGAACAGCACCGCCACACCCTGGCCGTCGCCGAGCAGCTCGGTCACCTGCTCGGTGAAGAACGTGCGGTTGGGCAGGCCCGTGAGGTGGTCGTGTCGTGCCTGGTGCGCGAGCTCAACGGACAGGCGCTGGCTGGCGATCTGCGCCTCGACCTCGGCCGTCACGTCCTCGACCGACCCAACCCAACCGGTGAGCTCGTCGGTGTCGTCACGCAGTGGCGCGGCATGCGTCTTGACCCAGCGGGTCGCCCCGTCTGGCAGAGACACCCGCAGGCGCAAGGACGCGTAGCGGTCCTGGTCGCCGGTGACCGCCTTGCGCAGGGCCGCGCGGTCGTCAGGGTGGTACGCCGAGCTCAGCCCGTCCCCGCGGAGCTGCTCGGGCGTCCGCCCGGTGAGCTGGCACAGGCGCTCGTTGACGTACTCGCAGTGGCCGTCTGCCGCGAGGCTGAAGATCCCCAGAGGTGAGGCGGTCGCCAGCGAGCGGAACCGCTGCTCGCTGCGGCGCAGGTCGCCGGTCATCTGCTTGACCAGCTTCACCGCGCGGTTCTTGGAACCGCCCAGCGCGCCGATGGTCACGGCGAGCAGCACGCTGAGCAGGATGCCGGCGATCAGGATGATCCGTGCCGCGTTCTGGTCCTGGCCGGTGGGCAGCGCCTGCATCCGCAGACTCCACAGCCGCCCCGACGCGGCCACGGCGATGGTGCGGTGCAACGGCGTCTCGTAGTCGATCGAGCGTGGCCGGATGGCGACCCGTTCCCCGTCCGCCACGGTGCCGTCGAAGACCTCGGTGCCCAGCCCCTGCGTCGACCGGACGAGTACCTCGTTGAAGAACGCCTCGGTGCGGAACACGACGCCGACCCAGCCCACGCAGTCGGCGCGACGTTCCTCGGTGGTCGGCGGGGTGATGCCACCTCGATACAGCGGCGCGAACAGCGCGAGGTTCGCCGAGCGCTCCGGGATCTGCAGCGGTGAGGTCATGACCGGCAGCCCGGTCTCGGCGGCCTGCCGCATCGCCTCCTCGACCGCCGGCAGGTTGTCGCCCGCCAGCCCCAGGTCGGCGGGTGAGAACCGGTGCGGTTCGATGTGGCTGCCGGTCAGCGTGGTTGCCGCCGGGCCGGGCCCCTCGTGCAGCGTCACGATCACGGCCGCGTAGCCGGGGTAGTGGTGCTTGCCGAGCTGCTCGGCCAGGTCGTGGCCGAAGTCCGCGCCGTGGTGGCCGGCCTCGCGGTGCAGCGCCTGGAAACCCTCGAGCATCTCGGCGTAGCGCGACAGGTGCAGCCGGGTGTGCTGGGTGACGTTGCCGGCGCTGATGTTGAACGACCGCGCGGCCGCTTCCGCGGCGGTGCTGCGCTCGTGCGCGGCGACGACGATCGTCACGGTCAGCCCGACCGCAAGGGTGGCTACGGCCGCGACGATGTGGCCCCACCGCGACCGCAGGGTGGGGCCGTCGCCGAATGTCCGGGGCGGGGCCATCGGGAGATGTTTCGTCACGAACGACGTCCGGGTTGAGCCGGGTTTGGTCTCGCAAGTTACCGGCCGGTAACATCGGTGGTCTGCCGGCGGCGAAAGGACGACCCCATGGCCGAGCTCCGCGACGCGCTGTACATCGACGGCGTCCGACTCCCGATCGGGCGAGCGCGCCCCGACGGCTACTACGCCCACACGCGGGCCGACGACATGGCGGTGCGGGCACTGCGTGCCCTCCTCGACCGGGTGCCGCAGCTGGATCCGGCGCTGATCGACGACAACGTGTGGGCGGCGACCTCGCAGGTCGGTGACCAGGGATTGACGATGGGCCGATCGACGGCCGTGCTCGCCGGGCTGCCGAAGTCCGTCCCGGGCTACGCCGTGGACCGGATGTGCGCCGGCGCGCTCACGTCGATCACCAACGCCGGCAACGCCATCCGCGTCGGGGCACAAGACGTCGTGGTCGCGGGCGGCGTCGAGCACATGGGGCATCACCCGATGGGCTCGACGGTCGATCCCAACCCACGGTTCCTGTCCGAGAAGCTCGTCGACCCGTCGGCCCTGGTCATGGGCAACACGGCTGAGAACCTCCACGACGAGGCGCCCGACATCACCCGGGAGCAGGCCGACCTGTACGCCCTGCAGTCGCAGGAGCGCGTCGCCAAGGCGCAGGCCGACGGGGTGTTCGACACGCACGTCGTCCCGATGACCGTGTGGACCGAGGACGGTTGGCGGGTCGTGTCGGTCGACGAGCACCCGCGTCCCGGCACGACCCTGGAGAGCTTGGCGTCGCTCAAGGCGCCGTTCCGCGCTGGCGGGCGCGTCACCGCCGGCAACGCCGCCGGTCTGAACGACGGCGCCGGCTGCGTGCTGCTGACCAGCCCCCAGGTCGCCGAGCAGGTGGGCCTGCGTCCGAAGATGCGCCTGGTCGACTACGCCTTCGTCGGCGTCGAACCGGAGACGATGGGTTGGGGTCCCATCCCGGCCACCGAGAAGCTGCTCGCCAAGACCGGGCTGTCCATCGACGACATCGACGCGGTCGAGATGAACGAGGCCTTCGCGGTGCAGTGCGTGGCATTCCTCAACCACTTCGGCATCCCGCTGGACTCGACCAAGGTGAACCCGTTCGGGGGGGCCATCGCGTTGGGCCACCCGCTGGCGATGTCCGGGGCGCGCCTGGCGATGCAGCTGGCGTACCGCTTCGACACCGACGACAGCATCCGCTACGGGCTCACGACGCTGTGCGTGGGCCTCGGCATGGGATGCACCGTGCTCTGGGAGAGGGTCTGATGACCGACGCGATCACGCAGTTCAAGGTCCGCTACTTCGACTCGCCCCGGGCCGGGCGCCTCGCCTTGGTGACCATGGACAACGGGGCGGACTACCGCAAGCCGAGCACGTTCGGCGAGGAGGCCCTGCGGTCACTGGACGCCGCGCTGGACGACGTCGAGTCGCAGTCCGACGTCAAGGGGCTGCTGCTGACCGGCAAGCCGTTCATCTTCGCCGTGGGCGCAGACCTCGATCAGTCCAAGGGCGCGGACGCCGACTTCGCCCGCACCGCCGCGCAGGGCGGGCACGCCGCGTTCCGCCGGCTGGCGGGGCTGCCCTTTACGACCCTTGCTGCCATCAATGGCGCGGCGATGGGTGGCGGCCTGGAGATCGCGCTGCACTGCGACTACCGCACGATCTCCTCGGCGGCGGCGCCGATCGCGTTTCCCGAGGTGTTCCTGTCGATCTTGCCGGCCTGGGGCGGCACGCAGCTGGCGCCCCGTCTGATCGGTGCCGCCAAAGCGCTGCAGATCATCGTCCACAACCCGCTGAACATGAACAAGATGCTGTCGGCGCGCGACGCGTTCGATCTGGGGCTGGCCGACCGGCTGATCGACGGCGTGGAGTTCCTCGACAAGTCCGTCGAGCTCCTCGAGCGGCTGGTGACCGGCGAGGAGACCATCGAGCGGTCCGCGCCCGACAACAGCGACCTCGACGAGGTGGTCGCCAACGCGCGGCAGTTCGCCGACGACAAGGTGCGCGGCGCGACGCGGGCCCCGTACCTCGCGATCGACCTGATCGAGATGGCGGCCCGCAACGGGTCGCTGGACCAGGGGTACGCCGGGGAGGCCGACGCGCTTGCCGAGCTGCTGCCGGCTCGCCAGGCACAGTCGGCCATCTACTCGTTCAACCTCACCCAGCAGCGCGTCAAGAAGCAGCCGTGGAAGCCCGCTGCTCAGGCGCGGGATGTGCGCAAGATCGCCGTCGTCGGTTCGGGGCTGATGGGCGCGCAGCTCGGCTCGCTGTTCCTGCAGCGCTACGAGGTGCCGCTGGTGATGAAGGACATCGACGAGGGCGTCCTGGAGCGCGCCAAGTCGCACATCGAAGGTGAGCTGGACAAGCGCGTGCAGCGCAAGCGCATGAAGCCTGGCAAGGCCGAGTTCCTCAAGTCGCTGGTGACCTACACCACCGACTACCAGCCCCTGGCGGGGGCCGACTTCGTCATCGAGGCCGTGCTCGAGCGCATGGACCTGAAGAAGGCGATCTTCGCTGACGTCGAAAAGGTCGTCGACGACGGCGCCGTGCTGGCGTCGAACACCTCGTCGCTGTCGATCGCCGAGATGGCGGCAGACCTCGACCACCCCGAGCGGGTCGTCGGCTTCCACTTCTTCAACCCGGTCGCCGTGATGCCGTTCCTGGAGATCATCAAGGCCGAGCGCACCGACGACACGACCCTGGCAACGGCCTTCGACGTCTCCAAGAAGCTGCGCAAGTCCGGCGTGATGTGCGCCGACACGCCTTCGTTCATCGTCAACCGGCTGCTGACCCGCTTCAACGGGGCGTGCATCGAAGCGCTGCGCCACGGCAACGACTTCGCCGAGATCGATGACGCCATCAAGGAGCTCGGTCTGCCGATGGGGCCGTTCGAGCTGCTGGGGCTGGTCGGTACGAAGGTGGCGTTCCACACCGCCGAGACGCTGAACGAAGCGTTTCCCGACCGCTTCCCGATCGACGAGACGTTCCGCCAGATCGCCGACCTGGGCACGCCCGGGATCTACGACTGGTCGAAGGGGCGGGTGCCGTTCGACGAGATCGCCGCGCTGGTCCCGCCGGCCGAGGGGGAGAAGCTGTCCGCCGAGCAGATCCGCGCCGCCGCCATCGAGGCGACGGCCGAGGAGGCCAAGATCATGCTCGACGACGGCGTGGTCGCCGACGCCCGCGACATCGACACGGGCCTGCTGCTCGGCGCCGGCTGGCCGTTCTTCATGGGTGGCATCTGCAAGTACGCCGACGAGACCGGCCTGTCCGAGAAGCTGTTCGGCCGGCGCCTGATCAGCGACACCGACCGCGCCTTCGCCTGACCACTCGGGGCGAATCGGCTGATCTGCGGACGTGTCGCCTTCCTAGGGCGCCAACGGCTCGGGCGCGTTCATAGGACTGAACGTTCGTTTCATCAACATTGAGGACGGCACGCCGACATCACCCCCCGTACAGTCGCGGCCACTGTCGGAACCATGAGTGAGGACGCAGTGCTGGGCGTAGGGGGCATCTCGGCTGCGATCGGTTTACTGGTCGCTGCTGGGCTGGCGCTCCATGGGGGAGCGGAGATCCAAACCACCGCTGGCGGCAAGACGATGTTCGACACCGTCCTGGGCAGTGTCAGCTTCCTCACTGCGGCGTTGTTCGTCCTCCGGTTCCGATCCGAGCGGGACGTGTCGGTTGCTGCAGTTGCGTACGGGCTCGCGCTCATCGGCATCAGCTCACTGCTCTTGGCATACGGGCGCTCGGTCCCGCCCGCTGAGGCGACGACAGTCATGGCAATCGCATTCGGTGGCCGAGTTCTGGGGGTGGCCGTCATCGCGCTGGCCTGCCTGGACATCCCACGCGGACACACGCACGGGGATGGGTGGGTGCTCCTGCTCTACGGTGCTGTCATCCCGACGGTCGTGCTCACGCTTTCCCTGGCGTTATGGACCCGCTCGGAGGTTGCCGGTGTGTTGATCGGTAGTGGGGGTGTGCCGGCAGAGCGCGCCCTGGCCATCCCGTGGCTGATGTCCATCATTCAGCTCGGGCTTGTGGCCCTGACGCTGGCCGGGGCGTACGCCGCCCGACTCAAAGCCGTCGGCGACGATGACGGTCTCGCCCGGCACATGTCCGTGGGACTCGTGCTTCTCGCGATGGCACGCGTCTACCTGCTCATCAACCCCGCCGTGCCCAACGCGCTGCACCCGGGCGACGTCGCCCGTGGTCTCGGGCACGTTGTCATCTTGTGGGGGGTCACATGGGCGCTGATCGAGCACTGGCACCGCGCGTCCGTGCAGCGCGCCATCGACGAGCGCCTGGTCGTGGCCAGCAAGCTCCACGACGGGATCGCACAGGACCTGGCCCTGCTCACCGCGCAGAGCCGCATGCTCTCGCACAGGACACCGACGGCGGACGACCTCAAGTTCGTCGCGACCGTGGCGCAGCACGCCCTGGACGAATCTCGGCGCACCATCTCTGAGCTTCGTGGTTTGGACGAGGGCGGCGAAATCGCGCTGCCCGACCTGGTAGCCGGTGCCGAGGACCACAAGCAGCCCGGCGCCGGCTCGGTGTGGCGGGGCGCCATTCGTCCGCTTCACCCGTAACGCCCCCTGGTCGTTCAAGTGGTTGAACGCCCGGGTGACCCACGCGAGTCACGCCCACGGCCTGTGCAGTCGCCTAGGGTTCGAACGACACATCTCAATCTTCACAGGTGCCGAACATGCGCGTGCTCATCGCCGACGACCACCCCTCTACCAGGGCTGGCGTGCGCGAGGCGCTGGAAGGGGCCGGCTCTACGATCGTCGCCGAAGCCGAGGACGCGCCAAGCGCGGTGACCCTCGCTCTGCAGCACGAACCCGACGTCTGCCTGCTCGACGTCCACATGCCAGGCGGAGGGATCGCGGCCGCCTCGGAGATCACCACCAAGCTGTACGGGACCGCGGTCGTGATGCTCACCGTGTCGAACGCTGACACGGATCTATTTGCGGCCATCCGGGCCGGAGCATCGGGGTACCTGCTCAAGGACATGGACCCGGACCGGCTGCCGTCCGCGCTGGAGGGGATCCTCTCCGGCGAGGCCGCGGTGCCGCGGTCGCTGGTGGCGCGGCTCGTGGAGGAGTTCCGTGGGTCGGGACACCGCCGGCTGTCGGTGGGGGCGCGCACCGTGGAGTTCACCGGGCGGGAGTGGGAGGTGCTGATGCGGCTGCGGGACGGGTTCACCACCCAGCAGATGGCCGAGCAGCTGTTCCTGTCCCCTGTAACGGTACGCCGGCATCTGTCGTCGGCGTTCAAGAAGCTCCGCGTGCCGGATCGCCAGGCCGCGCTGCGCCTGCTCAACGAACAGCGCTGACGCGACCCACCGTCGCGACCCACCGTCGCAGGCATTCCCTTAGGTTGTGCGTTCAACGTCGTGAACGCACAAATGGCTCTTTGTGGCCTGCGGCCGCGTTTCTTTATTTGTTAGCGCCCCAATTGCGTTCAATCGCATGAACGATGTAATGACTCATTGCAGTCATGTGCCTGCAGAGTGATGCCAATACCGTGCCGTCATCAACGAACAGCACGTGGCTTTGCGGGCAATCAAAGCAACGGAACGGCTAGCACTTTCGAGTGGCTCGCGTTCACGACGGGATTCCGTCAGCAGCTCTGACTTGCGAAGCGGCGGGCAGCGGACAACAGACAAACAACCCTGAGGGGGATTGCAATGAACCGGAAGAAGATCTTTGGCTCCATCGCCGCGATGGTCGCCGTTCTCGCCCTCGTCGCCGGCGGCACGTTCGCCGCGTGGTCGGACTTCGACGAGTACAGCAACAGCGCGGGTGCCGAGCACCTCACGCTCGACACGAATGCGAACTCCGGCGTCATCGGCTTCTCGCAGACGGCTATGGCACCCGGCGTCAACCGTGAGTTCGACTTCGTCGTGGCGAGCCGCGACGGTCAGGTCGTCCCCGCGGCTGACCTGACGATCAAGCTGCAGAAGTTGCTGGGCACCGAGGACGGCTGCAAGGGCAACTCCGAGGTGCTGGACGACGGCGGGGAGTGCAACACGCCCGGCACCGGCAACAACAAGGGGAACTTCATCCACGACGCGCGGATCACCGTCAACGCTTCGGCGCCGATCGCGAACATTGCGAGCGTGGCCAACCCCTGCAACTCATCCGCGTACCCGCGCGGCGGCCGGGTGTCGAGCCGTTCTCTGAAGTCCTTCGAGAGCCTCAATGAGGTCAACCTGCTTCCTGCAGGCGTCAAGCTCGCCCCCGGCGAGGGCATCTGTGTCGCCATGGGGTTGGAGCTGCCCGCGACGGCCAACAACGCGTCACAGGGTGACAGCGCCACCTGGGAGTTCCGTTACGACCTGACGCAGTCGTAGGACCGCCGTCGGGGGAACCGGCACTGGCCGGTTCCCCCGATCCACGTCAACTGGGGGTTCGATGTTCACGACAGTGCTCCGACTGGCCGGACGGGGCCTCGCCTCGGCCGCGGTTCTCACCGCCACGTTGGCGGTGGTGGTGGTGCTGGTCCTCCCGCGCCTCACTGGGGGTGCGGTGCTCACCGTGCTGTCGGGCAGCATGACTCCCACGATCCCCGTCGGGTCCCTGGTCCTGGTCGAGCCGACCGCTCCCGAGACCATTCGGACCGGTGACGTCATCACGTTCCAGACCGCCCCTGGTGTGGCGGAATACGTCACGCACCGAGTGGTGCGCGTCCAGCACAACACGACCCCAAAGACATTCGTCACCAAAGGCGACGCGAACAAGGGCGAGGATCTGGAACCAGTCCCGTTTGGGGCCGTCCGCGGCAAGGTCCGCTACCACCTCCCCCACGCCGGCACCGCCGCACAGCTGGTGAAGACCCCCGCGGGGATGCTTGCCGTGGGTGGCGCCTTCGCGCTGTACGTACTGGCGCTACTGCTCCGCACCGTGCTCACGGAGATCCGCAAGGGCTCCACGCCGCGCAACGACGGGGTGCCGTCCTCGCTCGACGTTCCCGCGAGTGTGAAGTGACCCCGATGACCCCGTCGCTGAACCCGATCTATCAGCGGGCGGGCGTCCCGGTGGCCACGGCCCCCTCTGCAGACCTGGTGACCTCGGTGCTGGATGAGACGGAGAAGACCGTCAGTCGCCTGCAACGTACGGCGGGGGTAGCCATCCGGCAGCTTGCGGTGGTTGCGTTTGCCGCCGTGATCGCGTTCGGGGGTGCCTCGACGGTCGGGACGACCTATGGCGCGTGGAGCGACTTCGACACGACCGGCAACAGCGCCGGTGCCGGCGTCTGGACCATTGACGTCGTGATCGACGTCGTGAACACGATCAACCCGGACTCCGGCGGACTCACACAGGTGAAGATCTTCGGTTCGGACACCTTCGATCCCGCAACGATCGACATGGGGACTGTCTGCTTCGGGTCGGCCACAGACCCCGCAGCTCGGTCGTGCAACGTCGTGTCAGTCAACAAGAGCGGTCCCGGCGCCCTCACGATCATGGTGCACTTCACCACCAACCAGACCGGGATCCTGGCCGGGGACACGCACGCGGTGCTGACTGGGAAGACCTACGACGGCATGAACGTCTTCGGCATCGACGAGATCAAGACCGCGCCGGCGGCCAAGTCCACCCCGACCGCCACGAGGTCCACGGCGCCCACCGCCACGCTGGCCGAGCA
>DATLGM010000156.1:0-1923 GCA_035540515.1 Egibacteraceae bacterium
CCGTTTGCCTTCATGGAATTCGGCGCCGGCGCCGGGGTGTGGCTGACCGTCATGCACTTCGTGGCGGCCGGCGCCGCGGCGGTCATCGCCCCGCGCGTCGCAGGGTGGTGACGCCGTTGACCACGCCGTCGGGCAGCCGGCCCTCGGCGGCCGCGGTGAGCACTGCAAAGGACCGCTGGAGCATCCGCAGCCGGGTCTCGACGGTTGCGCCGGCGACGTGCGGCGTGAGGATGACGTTGTCGAGCTCGCGCAGCGGTGAGCCGTCGGGCAGCGGCTCGTCGGCGAACACGTCCAGCGCCGCGCCCGCGATCGTCCCGTCTCGCAGTGCCGTGACCAGCGCCGGCTCGTCGACCACCGCCCCGCGCGCGACGTTGACCAGGAAGGCCGAGTCCCTCATCGCCGCCAGCGCGGCGGCGTCGATCATCCCCCGGGTCTGGGCGTTGAGGTCGACCAGCAGGCACACGACGTCGGCCTGAGCCAGCAGTGCCAGCAGCTCGGCCCAGGTCACGCCGAACTGCTGCTCGACCTCGGCGGGCCGGCGCCGGCGCGCGGTGTACAGCACCCGGCACCCGAACGGCGCCAGCCGCTTCGCCGCCTCCTCCGCCGCTCGCCCGAAGCCGACGAGTCCCACGGTCTTCTCCCGCAGGTCGACCAGGCTGCGGGCGACGACGTCGTGCTGGGGCCAAGCGCCGGCGCGGACCTGGCCGTCGCACCACACCAGTGACTTCAGCACCGCCAGGGTGACCATCACGACGTGCTCGCCCATCGCCACCGACGTCGCGTCGCCGGCGTTGGTGACCGGGATGCCGGCGGCGGCGCACGCGTCGACGTCGACCAGGTCGTAGCCGGTGGTGGGCTGGTGGAACAGGCGGACGCGGTCCATGGCCGCGACCACCTCGGCGGTGACCTCGATCTCGCTCTGGTAGTCGCCGAGCACCAGGTCAGCGCCTGGCATCGCCGCTGCCGCGGCGGCGGTCGTCCGCTGTGCCGGCACGACGACCTCGAAGCCCTCGGGCAGGTTGGCGGCCACCGCCTCGGCCGGCAGCGGGGACAGGTTCACCAGTCGCACAACGCCCTCCTTGCCGTTCCCCCGCAAGAACCTGGTCCCGGAATCGGGTTTTGCGGGGGAGCGTCTATGGGGCCGGTCAGTGGGTGTGGAACGGGGTGCCGGCGGCGGCAAGGTGCGCCTCGCCCATGGCCTCGGCCAGGGTCGGGTGCGGGTGGACCAGCGCGGCGACCTCCGACGGCAGGGCGCCCCACGCCGTGATGAGCTGCGCCTCGGCGATCAGGTCGGTGGCGTGCGGGCCGATGACGTGGACCCCCAGGACCTCGCCGCCCTGCTTCGCCACCACCTTCACGAAGCCATCGGACTCGTGGATGATGCCCTTGGCGTTGCCGCGGAACGAGTACTGCGTGGACACGACCTCGCCGACCCGCTCCTTCGCCTGCGGCTCGGTCAGCCCGACCGAGGCGACCTCCGGCGAGGTGTAGGTCACGCGCGGCACCTGGGCGTAGTCGATCGGCTGCGGGTCGCCGTCCTGGGCGATGACGTCGGCGGCGAGGAAGCCCTCGGCGAAACCGGCGTGCGCCAGCGCCAGCGCTGGCGGCGGGAGCAGGTCACCGACGGCGTAGACCCCCGCGGCGGAGGTGCGCTGCCACTGGTCGACCTCGATGTAGCCGCGGTCGTTGACCACACCGAGCTGCTCCAGGCCGATCCCGTCGGTGCGCGGGGCGCGGCCGACGGCGACGAGGACGGTGTCGACGGTCACCTCCTGGTCACCGAACCGCACGGTGGCCGTGTCCCCCTCGACCTTGACCGACTCGACCATCGCGCCGGCGACCGTCGTGATCCCCCGCTTGCGGTAGTTGCGCGCCAGCTGCTTGGACAGGTCGGGGTCCTCCAGCGGGGCGATGCGGTCCAGC
>DATLGM010000157.1:0-17896 GCA_035540515.1 Egibacteraceae bacterium
GCCTCGGCCTGTCGATTGGCGGCGCCACGATGACGCGCGTTCGTCGACGCATGCTTGAGCTTGGCCTGGATGATCCGCGGTTGCTTGGCAATGCACGGTCGGCGGCGAAGGCGCAGATCCTCCGACTGGGGCTGGATACGGCCCACTTCGGCCAGGTCCGGTTCTCCAAACCCGTCAAGATCAGCCGATCCGGAGCCGTCGCTCGTGGGACGAGGCGCGGCTGGCAGCGGCGGTGACATCAGCCAAGTCCGTTGCTGGAGTTCTCCGCGCGCTGGGGCTGAGGCCGGGCGGCCAGACGTCTGAGGACCTGAAAGAAGCCAAGTGCGAGCAGTGCCGTCGGGTGGACTGGAACGGCGAGCCCATCCCGCTGCAGTTGGATCACATCAACGGTGATCGCACGGATCACCGGCTGCAGAACCTTCGGATACTCTGTCCGAACTGCCGTGCACAGACCGATACCTGGTGTGGCAGGAACCGTGGTCGAATCGACCGCCTGGCGCCCGTGCTGGAACTGGTATACGGGGCCCGCTCAAACCGGGCTGCCTTCGGGCTTGAGGGTTCGAGTCCCTCCGGGCGCACCAACCGCCGATCCAGCTCACCTTCGGCGACCTCGACGCACTCGACTAGACTCCCCACCCCGCACGATTGGCCGCCGTCCGACGCCGGGAGGTCGACCCGCATGCTCCGCGGCACCCTGCAACAGCGCCTCAGCGTCGCGCGCGCTGAGCTCGTGCGGGCACGCGAATCGCTGCGCATCGTCGAGGAGCAGGTCGCCTACCAGCAGGGCGTGGCCGACGACGCCGAGACCAGCGCCATCGTGGCTGAGACGCCGCTGGCAAGCCGCGACCACCGCGAAGCGACCGGCGACCTGCGCCGGCTCCAACGCGAGCAAGACGAGCTGCGCCGGCGGGTCGCCGAGCTCAGCGCCGAGCAGGACGAGCTGCTGGACCGGCTGCTCGACACGGCGGGAGGGAACCGGTGAACGCCCAGGCCACGAGACCGGAAGGGGAAACCCAGGTGAACGAGGCGGCGGATCGGCCGATCAGGGTCCTGATCGCCGAGGACGAGGCGCTGATCCGCCTGGACCTGAAGGAGATGCTCCTGGAGGAGGGCTTCAACGTCGTGGCGGAGGTGTCCGATGGCGCCACCGCCGTCCGCCTCGCGCGCGAGCTGCGCCCCGATCTGTGCATCCTGGACCTGAAGATGCCCGTGATGGACGGCATCCAGGCGGCCGAGCAGGTCACCAAGGAGCGGCTGTCGGCGGTACTCATCCTCACCGCGTTCAGCCAGCGCGACCTGATCGAGAAGGCACGACGCGCCGGCGCCATGGCGTACCTGGTCAAGCCGTTCCAGAAGCACGACCTGCTGCCGGCGATCCAAATCGCCGCCGGCCGGTTCAAGGACCTGCAGGGGCTGGAGGACCAGGTCGGTGACCTCACCGATCAGCTCGAGGCTCGCAAGGTCGTCGAGCGCGCCAAAGGCTTGCTGCAGGAGCACGAGGGCATGGCCGAGCCCGCGGCGTTCCGGTGGTTGCAGAAGACCGCCATGGAGCGCCGTCTGTCCATGAAGGCCGTCGCCGCCCAGGTCATCGAGCGCTATCAGGACGAAGACGACTGAGGCGCGGTCGGCGCGGGATACAAACGACGCGTTCGTCCGTTGCTCTACCATCTGGCGCCGCATCGCGGCCAACCAAACCGCCCAACCGAACCGAAGGACGGAACAGCTGTGACCACCACCGCACGTTGGATGCTTGTCCCCTTCGTTGTCCTCGCGCTGCTGCTCGCGGCGTGCGGAAACGGCGACACGCAGCAGCCGGCAGATGACGGGGCCACACCGGCCGAGGGTGATGGCGCCGCGGGCGCCGACCTGGACCTCGTCACCGACGGAACGCTGACGGTCTGCACCGACTCGCCGTACCCGCCGATGGAGTTCGAGGACCCCGAGACCGGCGAGTTCACGGGCTTTGACATCGAGCTGATGCGCGCCATCGCCGAGGAGCTGGGGCTGGACACCGAGGTCGTCAACAGCGGCTTCGACCCGATCGTCAGCGGCACCGCGCTCGCGGCGAACCAATGCGACATCGCCGCCGCCTCCATCACCATCACGGAGGAGCGCGAGGAGAGCATCGACTTCACCGAGCCGTACTTCGAGGCCGAGCAGTCCCTGCTGGTCAAGGGTGACAGCGACATCGCGTCGATCGACGACCTGGCCGGCGAGCGCATCGGCGTCCAGAGCGGCACCACCGGTGAGACCTACGCCAACGAGAACACCCCGGACGGCGCGGAGATCGTGTCGTTCGACAACCCCGGCGACATCTTCGTCGCGCTGGAGGCCGGCGACATCAGCGGGGTCATCCAGGACCTCGTCGTGAACCAGGGACGCACCCTGGAAGACGACAGCGTCGAGGTCGTCGAGACCTACCAGACCGACGAGCAGTACGGGTTCGCCGCCGAGGAGGGGAACACCCAGCTGACCGAGGCGGTCAACGGCGCCCTGCAGACGCTGCGAGACGACGGGCGGTACGACGAGATCTACAACGAGTGGTTCGGTAACGCCGAGTGACCCACGTCGAGCCGTCGCAGCGGCCGGGGGAGTCCACCGACTCCCCCGGTGCGCCGCCCCCGCCGAAGCGGCGGCTCACCCCTCGTCAGCGAGCGCGGCTGTTTCGAGGGACCCTGTACGCGGTTCTGATCCTCTTCGTGGTGGCGGCCGCCGTCGTGGCCGACTTCGCAACGATCCAGCGGGCGTTCTTCAACCCCGACATCGCCGCGCGGATGTGGCCCGCCGTGCTGACCGAGGGCGCCCGCAACACCGTGGTCTACACGGCCACCTCGTTCGCCTTCGGGCTGACGCTGGGTCTGGTGCTGGCGTTGATGAAGCTGTCGAGCGTGGCTCCGTACCGGTGGATCGCCACGGGCTACATCGAGCTGTTCCGCGGTCTTCCGGCGCTGGTGACGATCATCTTCGTCGGCTTCGGCATCCCCATCGCCTTCGGCGTGAACATCCCCGGCGGTTTCCTCGGGAAGGCAACGCTGGGGCTGGGGTTGGTCGCGGCGGCCTACATGGCCGAGACGATCCGCGCCGGCATCCAGGCGGTCCCCAAGGGACAGATGGAAGCAGCGAGGTCGCTGGGTATGACCCGCAGCTGGGCGATGGTCTCGATCGTGATCCCCCAGGCGTTCCGCATCATCATCCCGCCGCTGACCAACGAGCTGGTCCTGCTGATCAAGGACACGTCGCTGCTGTTCGTGCTCGGGACCACCGTCGGCAGCAAGGAGCTCACCAAGTTCGGCCGTGACCTGATGTCCTCCACGTTCAACGGCACGCCGCTGCTGGTCATCGCACTGGCCTACCTCGCCATCACCCTGCCGCTGACACAGCTCGTCGCGGCGCTGGAGCGCCGGCAGGCTCGGGCCCGCTGATGAACCCGGGTACCCCCGCCATCAAGGTCGAAGACCTGCACAAGTCCTTCGACCAGCTCGAGGTGCTCAAGGGGATCGACTTCGAGGTCGGCCTGGGCGAGGTCGTGTGCGTGGTCGGGCCGTCCGGATCCGGAAAGTCGACGTTGCTGCGGTGCATCAACCGGCTCGAGGAGCCGACAGCCGGTCACATCTTCATCGAGGGTGAGGACATCACCGACCCGGACGCCGACGTCGACATGCTGCGCAGCAAGATCGGCATGGTGTTCCAGTCGTTCAACCTGTTCCCGCACCTGTCGGTGCTCCGCAACCTCACGATCGCGCAGCGGCGGGTCCGCAAGCGCTCCACCGCTGAGGCCAAGGACGTGGCCTCCCGCAACCTCGAGCGTGTCGGACTCATCGAGAAGATCGACGCCTACCCGGCCCACCTGTCCGGCGGCCAGCAGCAGCGCGTCGCGATCGCGCGGGCGCTGTCGATGGAACCCGACATGATGCTGTTCGACGAGCCGACGTCGGCGCTCGACCCGGAACTGGTGGGGGAGGTGCTGGCGGTCATGCGCAGCCTCGCCAACGAGGGCATGACGATGATGGTCGTCACCCACGAGATGGGCTTTGCCCGCGAGGTCGCCAACCGGGTCGTGTTCATGGACGACGGCGTGATCGTGGAAGAAGCGGCGCCCAAGGAGTTCTTCGGCAACCCCCGCAGTGAGCGCCTGAAGACGTTCCTGTCCCAGGTGCTGTAGCGCCGGTCCTAGGTCTCGAGCACGAAGTCGGCCGCCAGCAGGATGGCGATCGCGATCCAGCCGATGGGCCAGTACGGCCACCCGAACACGATGATCGCGATGGCGATGACTCCCGCGAGGTAGCCCACCGGTGCTCCCCTGTCCTGTGTCGTCAGTCCGGAACGGTTGCGCCCGGTCACTGTAGCGGGTGAAATGCCCGCGGAAAACGCGGGAACTCCCCAGGGGCACTCCCGCGTTGGAGTGGTGGTCGGAGCACGACAGGTGTAGTAACGTCCCGGCCGCGTTTCCTGGGTGGCCCGTTTCCTATACGGGGCCTGACGACAAACCTCTGAGGGAGGAACGAGCCTTGAGCAAAAAGCTCACCTATCTGATCGCGCTGATCATGTCGGCGCTCCTGCTGGCCGCCTGTGGCGGCACGCCGACCGACGACACCGGCGACACCGGTGACACCGGTGACACCGGTGAGGACACCGCCACCGAGGGTGGTGACGACGCGGCGTCTGGCTGCGAGGAAGGCTCTTACAACATCGCCTACCAGGGTCCGCTCAGTGGCGACTACGCCGCGCTGGGCGAGAACATGGTCAACGGCATCCAGCTGGCGATCGACCAGGCCGCGGAGGGCACGCTCGAGCTGCCCGGCGGTGGCCAGCTTCCCGAGGGCGTGGAGCTGTCCATCGAGCGCTTCGACTCCCAGGGTCTGCCTGACCAGGCGCCCGCGCTGGCCAACGACGCGGCTGCCAATGAGCAGATCCTCGCGCTGGTCGGCCCCGCCTTCTCGGGTGAGACCTCCGCGTCCGGCCCGATCTACGACCAGGCCGGCCTGCCGATGCTCAGCCCCTCGGCTACCAACCCCGACCTGACCCAGCAGGGCTGGACCCACTTCTCGCGTGTCGTCGCCACCGACGCCGCGCAGGGCCCCGTGGTTGCCCGCTTCATCGCCGAGAACCTGGGCGCCGAGCGCGTCGCGGTCCTCGACGACTCGTCCGACTACGGCAAGGGCCTGGCCGACCTCGTCGAGTCCAGCCTTGAGGAGATGGACGTGGAGATCGTCGCCCGCCAGGGCGTCGAGCAGGGTCAGCAGGACTACAGCGCGGCGGTCGGTCGTGTGACGCAGGCCAACGCTGACGCGGTGTTCTTCGGTGGCTACTTCTCCGAGGCCGGTCTGATCCGCAGCCAGCTGGCTGACCAGGGCGCCGGCGACGTGGCCTTCATCTCCGACGATGGTGCGTTCGACGACGAGTTCATCCAGGTCGCCGGTGACGCCGCTGAGGGCTCCTACGCCAGCTACCCGGGTGCCAACCCGAACGAGGCCCCCGAGGAGTTCACCAGCGCCTACGACGAGATCTCCGGTGGCCAGAGCCCGGGTGCGTTCACCATCGAGGCCTACCAGGCGACCCAGATCATCATCGACGCGATCGCGACCGTCGGCTGCGACCGTGCTGCCATCAACGACCACATCCGCAACTTCGACGGTGAGGTCTTCGGCGGTCGGTCCGTGTCGTTCGACGAGAACGGTGACATCGCCGGCCAGGCCTTCAACGTCTTCGTCGTCGAGAACGGCGAGTGGACGCTCGAGGCCGAGATCGAGGCTCCCGAAGAGCTGATGGAGGACGGCGGCGCCGAGGAGGAGACCTCCTAGCCGTCGCAGTGCACTGACGGAAGGGGTGGGCGTTGCGCCCACCCCTTCCGATTGCACCAGCTGTTTGCACTCATCGTTTAGCATGTCGCCGCCAACGTGCGCGGCGCACGGCGTGTGGCCATTCGACTGCCGGGGAGGCGGGACTTGCCCGACTGCTTGACGGATACGCCCAGGATCGTCCAGGGCCTGGTGCTGGGACTGCAGTCCGGCGCGCTGTACGCAGTCATCGCCATCGGTTACACGCTGGTGTACGGCGTTCTGGAGCTGCTGAACTTCGCCCACTCTGAGATCTTCATGAGCGGGGCGTTCACGGCGACCTTCGTCGGCCGCAACTTCCTCCAGGACGAAGGTGGTCCTCTGGGGGGGACCGCGGTGGCGCTGCTCGCCACGCTGGCGGCGGCGATGGTGATCGCCGGCATGCTCGCCATGCTCATCGAACGGGTGGCCTACCGCCCACTACGCAAGAGCGGAGCGCCACGACTAGCGGCGCTCATCGCCGCGATGGGCTTGTTCTTGATCATGTCCAACGCGGCCCGTATCCGGTACGGGGCGAACGCGCTGCAGTTCCCGAACCTGTTGCCGACGCGCGAGGTGTTCCGCGTCGCCAACGTCGTCGTGAACAACAAGATGCTCATCGTCATCGTGTCCGCGATCATCCTGCTGGCGTTCCTGGACTTCTTCGTCAACAAGACCAAGACCGGAAAGGGGATCCGGGCTGTCGCCCAGGACGCAGAGACCGCCGGTCTTATGGGCGTCAACATCGACCGGATCGTTGCGATCACCTTCGTGGTCGGCGGTCTGCTCGGCGGCGCCGCCGGCATGTTGCAAGGCATGGTGTTCGGGTCGGTGCGGTTCAACATGGGCTTCATCCCCGGCCTGAAGGCCTTCACCGCAGCCGTCCTCGGAGGCATCGGCAACATCCGCGGCGCCATGCTCGGCGGACTGCTGCTCGGACAGCTGGAGAACCTCGGGACGCTGTGCATCGCCGACGGCGCCCGCTGGAAAGACGCCCTGGCCTTCTCCGTCCTCGTGCTCGTGCTGATGATCCGACCCACCGGCATCCTCGGGCAGAAGGTGGCTGAGCGAGCATGACGACTGTCGAAGAGACCGAGCAGGAGCTCAGCCGGATCAACCGGATCCGCAACGCGCGTGCGGAGATGCGGAAGATCTACGCGCCGCTGTCGGCTGGCTGGCGCGACACCAAAGAGGCGTACGGGCACCGGGCGGAGCGCCGGCGCGCACGGTTCGCGAACGCCACCCCGCTGCAGCGGGCGCTGATCATCGCGATCCCGATCATCATCGTGTACGTGCTGCCCCAGCTGCCCTTCATGACGCCGTTCTACCGGACGGTGCTGGTCGACCGGGTGGCCTTCTACGTCCTGCTCGCACTCGGACTGAACGTCGTGGTCGGGTTCGCCGGCCTGCTGGACCTCGGGTATGTCGCCTTCTATGCCATCGGCGCGTACACCGCTGCGTACTTCACCGGCAGCATGCCGGTGCAGCCGCCGTTCACGATCGACCCGTTCCTGATCTTCCCGATCGCGGTGCTGGTGACCATGCTGGCCGGTGTGCTGCTGGGCCTGCCAACCCTGCGACTACGTGGCGACTACCTGGCGATCGTCACGCTGGGCTTCCACGAGATCGTCCGCATCACGCTGCTGAACGCCGAGGGCATCACCAACGGCGCCCGGGGCGTGCCCGCCATCCCGCAGTTCGAGCTGCCGTTCGCCGACCCGCAGACGCTGAACTACATCGTGGTGGTGGCCTTCGTCGGTGTCCTGGTGCTGGCGATCGCCGCGGCCCTGTGGTGGCGGAGCGGGGAACGCCGCGCAGAGCTGCGCTCCATCATCATCGCCACGGCGGTCGTGGGCATCGCACTCCTGGCGCTGTCACCGGTCCTGGGCCGTCAGCTGGCGCCCTTCGGTGCCCGCTTCGCGGACTTCGGGCTCGACCCCGTGCCGTACTACTACCTCGCCGTCACGATCTGCATCATCATGGTCCTGATCGTGCGCCGGCTGGCAGACAGCCGGGTCGGGCGCGCCTGGGTCGCCATCCGCGAGGACGAGCTCGCGGCCGAGGCGATGGGCATCCCCACCCTGAAGATGAAGGTGTGGGCCTTCGCCATCGGGGCGTCGACCGCCGGCTTCGCCGGTGTGATGCTGGCCGTGAAGACCAGCTTCATCAACCCGCAGAACTTCCTGCTGCTGCAGTCGATCATCGTGCTGGCGATGGTGGTGTTCGGCGGAATGGGCTCGATCGTGGGTGCGATCGCCGGCGCGATCTTCATCGGCTTCACGCAGGAAGCGCTGCGTGACTTCGACGTCGTCCCGTTCATCCAGATCTTCATCGCGGTCGGAACGATCCTCGCGGTGGTGGGCCTTCTGATCGTGCTGCGGGTGATCAAAACGAGGGTCGGTCCACCGTACGGCTGGTGGTTGCTGGGCATCGGTGTGCTGCTCGCCGCATTGTCGCCGTGGTTGCGCATCCCGTTCCTGCGCATCGCGGAGAACCCGGAGGACTGGCGCCTGTTCATCCTGGGACTCATCCTGCTGGCGGTGATGATCCTGCGTCCCGAGGGCCTGTTCCCGAGCGGACAGCGTCGCGCCGAGCTGCACGGTGAGACCACCGCCGCCGACGAGAAGCTGGCCACCACCGAGAGTGACAGCGAGAGTCTGATGACCGAGGGGAGCCCCGGATGACCGAGACGGGCGCGACCGCAGCGGCGGCCACGGCCCCCGAGCGGCTGCTCGACGTCCGCCAGGCGACCAAGCGCTTCGGCGGGCTGACCGCCGTCGACGCCGTCGACTTCGTCGTGGACCGGGGCTCGATCGTCGCCATCATCGGCCCGAACGGCGCGGGCAAGACGACCTTCTTCAACCTGATCACCGGCCTGTACGAGCTGACCTCGGGCGAGGTCACCTTCAAGGGCAAGAAGCTGGTCGGCCTCAAACCGCACCAGGTCACGGCACAGGGGATCGCCAGGACGTTCCAGAACATCCGCCTGTTCCAGGGGATGACCGCCCTGGAGAACGTCGTGGTCGGCGCCGACATCCAGGCCAAGTCGATGGTCGGCGGGGCGATGCTGCGGCTGCCGCGTCAGCGCAGGGAGGAACGCGAGGCGATCGACCGCGCGCGCGAGTACCTCAACTTCGTCGGTATCGGGCGTACCGAGAACGAGCTGTCGAAGAACCTCGCGTACGGCGACCAGCGCCGGCTGGAGATCGCGCGGGCGCTGGCGACCGAGCCGGAGCTGATCTTCCTCGACGAGCCGGCGGCCGGCATGAACCCGGTGGAAAAAGGCCGGCTGAACGACCTGATCCAGAAGATCCGCGAGTCGGGCGTCACCGTGGTGCTCATCGAGCACGACATGAAGGTCGTGATGCGCATCTCCGATCGCGTGTCGGTCCTCGACTACGGCAAGAAGATCGCCGAGGGGCCACCCAAGGACGTGCAGAACGACCCACACGTCATCGAGGCCTATCTCGGAGCGGAGGCCGCTGCGCATGGCACTGCTTGAAGTCGACGACATCCACGTCTTCTACGGCAACATCGAGGCCGTCAAGGGCGTCAGCTTCGATGTCGAAGAGGGCGAGATCGTCACCCTGATCGGCGGCAATGGCGCCGGCAAGACGACGACGCTGCGGACCATCTCCGGGGTGAAGAACCCGCGGACGGGCTCGATCAGCTGGCGGGGCAACCCGATCCACAACCTGCCGTCGCACGAGATCGTCGCGCTGGGGATCTCCCAAAGCCCCGAGGGACGGCGGATCTTCCCGCGGATGACGGTCACCGAGAACCTCGACATGGGCACCTACGGCCGGCGGGACAAGTCCAACCTCAAAGGGGACCTCGACCGGGTGTTCGAGCTGTTCCCCCGCCTGCAGGAGCGTCGCAAGCAGCTCGGCGGCACGCTGTCGGGCGGCGAGCAGCAGATGCTCGCCATGGGCCGTGCGCTCATGGCCCGCCCCAGGATGCTCATGCTCGACGAGCCGTCACTCGGTCTGGCACCGAAGCTGATCGACACGATCTTCTCCGTGATCCGTGAGATCAACGGGCAGGGCACCACGGTGCTGATGGTCGAGCAGAACGCCTTCGGCGCGCTCAAGCTCGCCCATCGTGGCTACGTGCTGGAGTCCGGCGAGATCGTGCTGAGCGACGACGCCGACAAGCTGCTGACCAACCCCGAGGTCCGCAAGGCATACCTCGGCGAGTAGGGTCGGAGCGTGCCTGACCGCTCCCGGCCCCTGCTGGCCATCCTCGACGGCTACAGCCTGGCGTACCGGGCGTTCTTCGCTCTGCCGCCGGACCTGCGCACCACCACCGGTCAGGTGACCAACGCCGTCTACGGCTTCACGACGATGCTCATCAAGCTGCTGGGGGAGCAGCGCCCCGACTACGTGGCCGTCGCGTTCGACCGGGGACGCCCCGTGCACCGGACCGAGATCCTCCCGGAGTACAAGGCCAACCGCGAGGACAGCCCGGACGACTTCCGCTCACAGATCCCCCTGGTGTTCGAGGTCCTGCAGACCCTGCAGATCCCCACCGTGGGCGTCGACGGCTGCGAAGCCGACGACGTGATCGCCACGTACGCCGCGGTTGCGCGGGAAGGCGGGATCGACACCCTGGTCGTCACCGGCGACCGCGACGCGTTCCAGCTCATCGACGACCACACCACGGTGCTGTACACCCGCCGCGGCATCAGCGACACGGTCCTCATGGACGCAAGAGCGGTGCAGGAGAAGTACGGCGTCGGCCCCGACCGCTACGCCATGCTCGCCGCGCTCCGCGGCGATCCCAGCGACAACATCCCGGGTGTCCCCGGCGTCGGGGAGAAGACCGCGGCGAAGCTGCTGGACGAGTTCGGCGACCTCGACGGCATCTTCGCCAACCTCGACAAGGTCAAGGGCAAGAAGCTCCCGACGATGCTGGCCGAGCACGAGCAGGCCGTCCGGGACGGGTACGCCGTCGCCCAGCTCCAACGTGATCTCGAAGTACCCGCCCCCGTCGAGGCGCTGCGCATGGGCGACGTCGACGCCGATGCCGTGCGCCGGCTGTTCGCCACGCTGGAGTTCCGCTCGCTGTGGGAGCGGCTGTCCGAGCAGGTGCTCGCCGAGCAGACGACCGCCGAAGCCGGCAGCTTCAGCGCCCAGCCTCGGCGGTTGGGGCCGGGTGAGCTCGCCGGCTGGCTCGATGCCTGCACCGCCGAGCTGCCCGTGGCCGTCCTGCCGTTCACCTCGGGACGGCCGCCGGCGACGCGGTGGGACGCCGTCGCTGTCGCCGTGAGTGGCGCGGAGCCGGCGACCGCGACACTGGACGACCTGACCGACGCCGACGTCAAGACGCTCGCTGATGTTCTCGGCGACCCGGACCGGCCGCTGTTCGTCCACGACGCCAAGGCGCTGCTGCACGCCGCCCGCTCGCGTGGCTGGACGGTGGAGGGCATCGCGGTGGACACCGAGCTCGCCGCCTACCTGGTCAGCCCCCAGCAGCGGTCCTACGAGCTCGAGGCGCTGGCGCTGCAGTACCTGAACAAGCAGCTGCGCTCGGACACGGCCGAGGCGGACACCGGCCAGCTGACCATCGCGGTCGACGACGGCTGGGAGCAGCGCGCGCTGGCCGCCGAGGCACTGCTGGAGCTGGCGGTGCTGCTCGACGACGAGCTCGACGAGCGAGATCAGCGCGCGTTGCTGCACGACCTGGAGCTCCCGCTGGTGCCTGTCCTGGCCGCCATGGAGCACACCGGCATCGCCGTGGACCGGCAGGTCCTCGACGAGATGGGCGCCGAGCTCGGCGACCGCATGCGCGACCTGCGGGAGGAGATCTACGGCTACGCCGGCGAGGAGTTCAGCCTCGACTCGCCCAAGCAGCTGCAGGTCATCCTGTTCGAGCGCCTGGAGCTGCCCAAGACCAAGCGCATCAAGACCGGGTACACCACGGACGCCGCGGCGCTGCAGTCGCTGATCGACACCCACCCGATCATCGAGCCGCTGCTGGAGTACCGCGAGGTCTCCAAGCTCAAGGGGACGTACGTCGACGCGCTGCCGCCGCTGATCAACCCAACGACGGGGCGGATCCACGCAGAGCTGAACCAGACGGTAGCCGTCACGGGGCGGCTGTCGTCGCAGAACCCCAACTTGCAGAACATCCCGATTCGCACGGCCCAGGGGCGGGAGATCCGCCGTGCGTTCGTTCCCGGCGAGGGCTTCACGTCCCTGCTGGTCGCCGACTACAGCCAGATCGAGCTGCGGGTCATGGCCCATCTGTCGAACGACCACGGGCTGCTGGAGGCATTTGCCTCCGGCGAGGACATCCACGCCACGACCGCCTCGATGGTGTGGGACCTGCCGGTCTCGTCGATCGACAACACCCTGCGCAGCCGCATCAAGGGAATGACCTACGGCCTGGCCTACGGGCTGAGCGCGTTCGGTCTGGGCCAGCAGCTGGGCATCCCGCCCGACGAGGCGCGCGAGCTGATGGACGACTACTTCGCCCGCTTCCCGGGGGTCCGGGACTACCTGCGAGGGGTGGTGACACAGGCGCGGGTCGACGGGTACACCTCGACGATGTTCGGCCGCCGGCGCTACCTGCCCGACCTGATGAGCGACAACCGGCAGCGCCGGGAGATGGCCGAGCGGATGGCCCTGAACGCCCCCATCCAGGGCACCGCCGCCGACATCATCAAGAAGGCCATGACCGCGGTGTACGAGGCCATGCGTCGCGAGGGTCTGCAGTCGCAGCTGCTGCTGCAGGTGCATGACGAGCTGGTGTGTGAGACGGCGCCGGGGGAGGAGGAGCAGCTGCATGCGCTGCTCGTCCGGGAGATGGCGGGAGTGGTCGACATGGCCGTTCCGCTGGAGGTCGACACGGCTACAGGGCCATCGTGGGCCGAGGCCGAAAAGCACTAGCGTGCTGTACCTGGCGTATCTCGACGGACACGAGCTGCCCGCGCCCACCGAGGGCCCCTGGCTGGAGATTCGCCCGCTGCGGCCAGGCCTGGTCTTCGTGGACAGCGACCAGGGTCGCTCCGCGGTCTATCACGCATTGAAGGATCAGCTGCCCCCGCAGACGCCGCTGTTGGTGGCTGCCCTCGACGAGGTTCCCAAGTTCAAGGGCATGGCTGCGGGCACGCTGGCGTGGGCACGCGCACGGCTGAGGCCGGCCAGCGGGGAGTCATGAGCGCAGGCCCCGGTGCGGTCGTCGTTTCCGAGCCGCCCGCCAAGCCGCCACGGTTCCGTGGGCTGGGGGCCGGCTACTGGAAGCTGTGGTCGGCCAGCGTCATCTCCAACCTCGGCGACGGCATCGCGCAGATCGCGTATCCGTGGCTCGCGTCTCTGCTGACGCGCAACCCCGCGCTCATCGCCGGGGTCGCGGTCGCGCAGCGGTTGCCGTGGCTGCTGTTCAGCCTGCACGCGGGCGCCATCGTGGACCGCGGCGACCGGCGCCTGCTGATGATCTGGATGAACGGCGCCCGCTTCGTCGTCACTGCCGGCGTGACGGTCGCCGTGGCGCTGGACGTGATGGTGATACCGGCGCTGTACGCGGCCGCGCTGGTGCTCGGCGCCGCCGAGGTCATCTACGACAACTCCGCACAGACGATCCTGCCGCGTCTGGTGCCCAAGTCCCGGTTGGAGCGCGCAAACGGCAACCTGTGGGGTGCCGAGCTGATCATGAACCAGTTCGTCGGCCCGCCGTTGGGAGGCTTTCTGATCGCGCTCGCCATCGCGGTGCCCTTCGCCGGCAACGCCGCGACGTTCGGGATCTCGGCACTGCTCATGGTGTGGATCGCCGGCACGTTCCGGGCCCCGGCCGCGGCCGCGGACGTCGCGGCGCCCCGACGCCCGATGCGGGCGGAGATCGCCGAGGGGTTGCGATGGCTGTGGGGTCACCGGCTCATCCGCACGCTGGCCATCCTTCTCGGCGTCATGAACGGCATGGGCGCGATGATGCTGGCCACCGAGGTGCTGTTCGTCCAGGAGATCCTGGGACTGGGGCCCCGCGGCTTCGGCCTGCTCGCCACCGCATCCGCGCTGGGTGGGATCCTGGGCAGTCAGGTGGCCGCCGACATCACTCGCCGCATCGGCTCCGGCCCCTCGCTGTACCTCACGCTGGGCGGCGGCGCCGTAACTGCCGCCGTGATCGGCTCGACGTCGAACGCGTTCGTCGTGGGGGCCATGTTCGCCGTGTACATGTTCACGGCGGTCCTGTGGAACGTGATCACCGTCTCGCTACGACAGTCGATCATCCCCGACCACCTGTTGGGCCGAGTCAACAGCGTCTATCGGTTCTTCGGCTGGGGGATGATGCCGCTGGGTGCGCTGCTCGGTGGTCTGCTGGTCACCCTCGCCGAGCCAGTCGCGGGGCGTGAGCTCGCCCTGCGATCGCCGTTCTTCGTCAGCGCGGCGGTCCACCTCGTCGCGCTGCTGGCAGCGGTCGGCCGCCTGTCGACCAGCAGGATCGAGGCGGCGAAGGCCGCGGCCGACACCGGCGACTGACCGCTACCCGGCGACTCGCAACGCGCCGGAGAGATCCCCGCGGTCGCCCACGGTGACCTCGTCCAGACCCAACCAGCCGGCCATGGCCTGCAGCTGTTCATGCAGCGCGGAGGCCGTCGAGGCGGGGTCGGCGTCCTCTTCCCCCCAGGCACCGTGCACCAGCAGACGGCCGGCGCGCCGGTCGGCCTTGAGGTCGACGCGGGCGACGAGGCGGTCGTCCAGGAGGAACGGGTACACGTAGTAGCCCCATTGCCGCTTCGGCGCGGGGACATAGATCTCGATGCGGTAGTGGAACGCGAACAGCCGCTGGGCGCGTCCCCGCTCCCAGACGACGGGGTCGAACGGGGACAGCAGCGCCCGGGCACGCACCCGCCGGGGCAGGCGCGCCTCTGGATGCAGGTACGCCGGCTCTCGCCAGCCCTCGACCTGCGCTTTCACGAGCCGGCCGTCTTCGACCGCCTCGGCCAAGCGTGCCCGCGCGTGGATGATCGGCAGACGGAAGTAGTCGGCCAGGTCGCGGGCCGTGCCGACCCCGTGGTGGCGTGCGGCGCGAACCAGCAGCTCGCGGTGCGCGTCCTCCTCCGACGGCGTCGGCATGGCCAGCACCCTGGCCGGTAGCACCCGCTCGGTCAGGTCATACAGCCGCTCGAACCGCTCGCGGCGGGCAGGCGTGACCTGCCCCGTCCAGAACAGCCACTCCAGCGCCTTCTTCGCGTCGCTCCAGTCCCACATCGTGCCGCGGCGGACCCGCGGGCCGTCGTCGATGGCGCCTGCGCGCAGGGGCCCTCGCCGGCGGACCTCGTCGAGGACCGCGGCGACGAACTCGGGCCGGTCCTGGGCCACCTTCCGCACGCCGCCCCACGTCTCGCCGTCGAGCGCGCGCGTCATCCGCCACCGCAGCAGCGGGTGCAGCTCGACCGGGAGCAGCGAGGCCTCGTGCCCCCAGTACTCGAACAGCTCTCCCGACGAGTACGCCCAGCGGTCGAGCGCGTCGCGGTCGTACGGCCCGAGCCGGGAGAACAGTGGCATGTAGTGCGCCCGGACCGCGACGTTGACCGAGTCCAGCTGCAGCAGCCCGACGCGGCCCAGGACCCGGCGAAAGTGGCGGCGGTCCACGCGGCCGGTCGGCGGGGGGTCGGTGAACCCCTGCGCGGCCAGCGCGATGCGCCGTGCCTGCGACGACGACAGGGACTCGGGTCGGGGCGGCACCGGCGGATCGTAGTCGTCACGTTGACACGGACATACGCAGCCGCGACACTCGGGCCTTCGCCCGCGCTGCCGGGTGCGTTGCCGTGTTTGCGCGCACCGTCCACGAGCCGGCGCATGCCCAGGAAAACCGACGAGACCGGACGACCCCATCCCATGAGCACCGACGACCCGACCGCAGCACCGCAGGAGACGCCGACCCAGACGCTGGACCTGGGCCCCCGCACCGAGCGGGAGCGTGGCGCCCAGATCATCCTCGAGGAGTTCGGCTCCGAGGAGGCGTTCCTGCAGGCCCTCGAGGAGACCGTCAAGGAGTTCGACGACGGCGACATCGTCGAGGGGGTGGTCGTCAAGGTCGACGCCGACGAGGTGCTGCTCGACATCGGCTACAAGTCCGAGGGCGTCATCCCGTCGCGCGAGCTGTCGATCAAGCACGACGTGAACCCGCACGAGGTCGTGCAGGTCGGTGACCTCATCGAGGCGCTCGTCCTCCAGAAGGAGGACAAGGACGGCCGACTGATCCTGTCGAAGAAGCGCGCCCAGTACGAGCGCGCCTGGGGCAAGATCGAGCAGATCTACCAGAACGAGGCCACCGTCACCGGCACGGTCATCGAAGTCGTCAAGGGCGGGCTCATCCTCGACATCGGGCTGCGCGGGTTCCTCCCCGCGTCGCTGGTGGAGATGCGCCGCGTGCGCGACCTGCACCCGTACGTCGGCCGCGAGCTCGAGTGCAAGGTCATCGAGCTGGACAAGAACCGCAACAACGTCGTCCTGTCGCGGCGCAAGTTCCTGGAGGAAACACAGTCTGAGTTCAGGAGAGAGTTCCTGGAGACGCTGCAGAAGGGCGAGGTCCGCAAGGGGACCGTCTCGTCGATCGTCAACTTCGGTGCGTTCGTCGACCTCGGCGGCGTGGACGGCCTGGTCCACGTGTCCGAGCTGTCGTGGAAGCACATCGACCACCCGGGTGAGGTCGTCGAGGTCGGCGACGAGGTCGAGGTGGAGGTGCTCGACGTCGACCTGGAGCGTGAGCGGGTCAGCCTGTCGCTGAAGGCGACGCAGGAAGACCCGTGGCGCCAGTTCGCCCGGCAGCACTACGTCGGCGAGTTCATCGAGGGCAACGTCACCAAGCTCGTGCCCTTCGGCGCCTTCGTGAAGGTCGAGGAAGGCATCGAGGGTCTGATCCACATCTCGGAGCTGGCCGAGGCTCACGTCGAGCTGCCCGAGCAGGTCGTCAAGGTCAACGACCGCGTCACCGTCAAGATCATCGACATCGACGACGTCCGGCGACGCATCTCACTGTCGCTGAAGCAGGCCGTCAAGGCTGGCTACGGCGAGGAGCCGGAGATCGAGCAGGCTCCCGCAGCCGACCTTTCCGAGGCCTCGATCGACGCGGACAGCACCGGCGGTTCTGCGGTTGGCGCCGCGCTGGCGGCTGCCCTGCAGCAGCGCGACGCGGAGACGGAGACTTCGCAGCCCTCCGACGTTGCGGGGCTGTCGCTGGAAGACGTCGTGGCCGAGCTCGGTGGGACGCCGACGTCCGGTGAGGACGCCGAGGAGGTCACCTCCCCGGACTCGCCGGACAGCCCGGATTCGCCGGACAGCCCGGATTCGCCGGACAGCCCGGACGCGGCGGACAGCCCGGACGCGGCGGACACGACGGACTCGGCGGACGCGACCGAAGCGTCGGCTGAGCCCAGCAACGACGAGCTCGCCGACGAGGCCAAGGACCCCGATGTGGCGGCTGCGGACGCAGAGGCCACGGGCGGCGAGGACACGCCGGAGACCGAGCAGCCCGGGTAGGGACGGCACGTCGTGTTCCTCGTCGGGCTCACCGGTGGCATCGGCGCCGGCAAGTCGACCGTCGCCGAGCGTTTGGTCATGCACGGCGCGGAGCTGATTGACGCCGACCAGATCGCGCGCGAGGTCGTGGAGCCGGGGAAACCCGCCTACCGCAAGATCGTCGATCACTTCGGCGTCGACGTCCTCGACGCCGACGGGTTCATCGACCGGGCGGCGCTGGGGGCGGTCGTCTTCGCCGACGAAGCCCGCCGGACGACGCTCAACGAGATCACCCACCCCCCGGTGATCGCAGAGATCGCGAGCCGCCTCGAGGTGCTGCAGGCGTTCGACGGTGTCGTGGTGTTGGACGTGCCCCTGCTGGTCGAGGCCGGCGTGGACCGAGGCTACGACGCCGTTCTGGTGGTCGCTGCGAAGCCCGAGACTCAGGTGCAGCGTCTCGTCGAGCGGCGCGGCCTAACCCCCGAGCAGGCCCAGGCCCGCGTCGACGCGCAGGCCCCGCTGGAGTCCAAGCTGGCCATCGCCACGCACGTGGTGTGGAACGAGGGCACCCACGAAGAGCTCTACGACGCCGTGGACGAGGTCGCCGCGGACCTGACC
>DATLGM010000158.1:0-18287 GCA_035540515.1 Egibacteraceae bacterium
GCGAAACCCTGCAACGTCTGTGGTGGCAGCGCGAAGGAGCGGTCCGGCGGCGGCGCCTCGGTCTGCAGGCCCTCCACTGCTTCACCGGACGCCGCCGTCTGGGCGCCCTGTTGCTGCGGCCCGTCCATCGCGACAGCGACCGCCACCGCGGCGAGGATCACGACGACCAGCACCACGCCCACGAGCATGGTCCGCACGCTCGAACGTCGGCGCTCGGTGGTGGCGTCGGAGGACATGTCCCCACGGTAACGCGCCGTGACCGACGGCAGTTCCCGAGTCGCGGGCTACAGACCGCGGGCGACGTCGGCAGCAGCGACGACGGTGCGGTCGATGTCGTCGTCGCTGTGGGCGACGCTGACGAAGATGGCCTCGTAGCCCGAAGGCGGCAGGTAGTGACCGCGGTCGAGCATGCCGGTGAAGAACCGCGCGTACCGGTCGTGGTCGGCCTTCGCCGCCCCGGCGTAGTCCGTGACGGCACCGTCGGCGAAGAAGATGCTGAACATGCTGTTCACCGACTGGATCTGGGCAGCGACGCCGACAGCCGCAAACGCCGACATCAGCCCCACCATGAGACGGTCCGCGCGCTGCTGCAGCGCCGCGTACGCCTGACTGTCGAGCAGCCGCAGCTGCTCCAGGCCGGCGGCGACCGCAACCGGGTTCCCGGACAGCGTCCCCGCCTGATAGACCGGCCCCTCGGGCGCGAGCTGCCGCATGATCTCAGCGGAACCGCCGAACGCGGCGAGGGGGAATCCGCCGCCGACGACCTTGCCGAGGGTCACCAGGTCGGCAGTCACGCCGAAGTACTCCGACGCGCCGCCGCGAGCCACACGGAACCCCGACATCACCTCGTCGAAGATCAGCAGCGCACCAGCCTGGCGCGTGCGGTCGCGCAGCCCCTCGAGAAAGCCCGGCGCCGGCGGGACGACCCCCATGTTCCCGGGCACGGGTTCGCAGATGACCGCCGCCACCTCGCGCGCCGCAAGGGCCGCGTCCACGGCGTCGGCATCGTTCCAGGGCACCACGATGGTGTCCGCGGCTGCGCCGGCGGTCACCCCAGGGCTGTCGGGCAGCCCGAAGGTGGCGACGCCGCTGCCGGCGCTGGCCAGCAGTGAGTCCCCGTGGCCGTGGTAGTGCCCCGCGAACTTGACGATGGCATCGCGGCCGGTGGCGCCGCGCGCCAGGCGGATCGCGCTCATCGTGGCCTCGGTCCCCGACGACACACACCGGACGGCCTCGATGCCGGGCACCGCGGCGACGATCTGCTCGGCCAGCTCGACCTCCGCGGCCGTCGGGGCACCGAACGATGAGCTGCGCTGCACCGCCGCCGTCGCCGCAGCAGCGATCTGGGGGTGGGCGTGACCCAGGATCATCGGGCCCCAGCTGCCCACGTAGTCCACGTAGGAGTTCCCGTCGACGTCGGTGATCCGGCTGCCGCTACCCGAAGCGATGAACCGGGGCGTGCCGCCGACCGATCGAAAGGCGCGGACGGGCGAGTTGACCCCACCCGGGATGACCTGCCGCGCCCGCTCGAACAGCTCCTCGGACCGCCCGGTGGGGCCAGCGGTCACGCGTTGACCTTGGTGGCCTGGTCGACTTCGGGTACGACGCCGAAGTTGTCGGCGTACAGGTTGGCCACACGCTGCAGCTCGTCGGCGGTGAGGTCGCGCTGGTCAGGGGCGGCGGCGAACTCCTTGAGCTGCTCGTCGCCGTAGATGTTCGGCAGTGTCGTCGCGACACCGGGGTCGGCCAGGATCCACTTCAGCGCCGCCTGTCCCAGCGTCATGTCCGCAGTGAGGAAGTCCAGCGCGGCCACCTTGCGGACGCCCTCGACCAGCCAGCTGCGGGGGCGGTGGCGGCGGTGGTCGTTGGCCGGGAAGACAGTGTCCTCGGTGAGGTTGCCCTCGAGCATCCCCGACGAGTGGGGCACCCGGACGATGGTCTTGACGCCGGTCTCTGCGGCCACCGAGAGCAGCTCGCGGCCGGGATCCTGCTCGAGCAGGTTGTAGATCATGTGCAGCACGTCGATGCCGGCGCGGGTCCGCATCCCGCGGACGCCCTCGTCGAGCCACCCGATCTTGGGGCCCAACGCGATGCCATAGCTGCGGATCTTCCCCTCCGCCTTCACCTGCTCCAGAAAGGCGAACAGGTCGTCGTCGTCGAGGTGTGCCATGCGGGGGTTGTGCAGCTGCCACACGTCGATCGTGTCCACCCCCAACCGCCGCAGGCTGTCCTCCAGCGCGGCGCGGACGTACGGGATGTCGGTCCGGTGCGGGCGCTCCTGCTGGCCGCGGCGGCTGTTGGTGGATTCCAACTCGTAGCCGAACTTCGTGGCGATGACGATCGAGTCGCGCACGTCCCCAAGTGCCCTGCCGAGCACCTGCTCGGCGTAGCCCTCCCGGTAGGCGTTGGACGTGTCGAAGAAGGTGATGCCGGCGTCAAACGCGGCGCGGTGCAGGGCGATCGCCTCGTCCTCGGTGTAGTCGCCCCACCAGCCGGTCGTCACGGTCCAGTTGCCGAACCCGACCTCGCTGACCTCGATGCCCGGTGCGATCTGGCGGTACTGCATGCGGCGCTCAGCTCCTTCGACGGCGACACCCCGATGCTAGCGGGCGCCCCACCGGCCACTTCAGCCGAGCTGCACGTCGCCCAGGTTGAGCCACTGCCCGCGAGCGACGAACACGTCGCGGGTGGCCGAGGCACCGCCGCCGGCGGCGGTGGCCGTCAGCTCGTAGGTCTCGCGCTCACCCTTGAACGTCAGGTACGGGCGGGTGCTCGGGTTGACGTGGTACTCGAAGGTGCCGTCGGCGTTGGTCTCCATCACGGTGTCGACCACCTCGGTGACGCTGGCCTTGCCCGTCGGGTTGCCGCCGTTGCCGTCCTTCCACAACAGCGTCTCGAACTCCTTGTGCAGGCGCACCGTCCCCGCGACCCCGTTGCCGTCCGCGTCGACCAACCGGCCGAGGATGATGCAGTGGTTGAGGACGCCCAGGGAGGTGTGCTGGGTCAGGACCGGCGGGATGGTGCGGTCGGCGGGGCGCTTCTCCGGGGGCAGGCACCCTTCCTCGCACAGCAGGATCAGCGCCTCGCGGTTCTTGGCGTACATCGCGGGCACGGTCGACGGATACGGCGGGTGGAAGCTCGAGCCGGCGTGCTCGAACGTGTAGCCGATCGAGCCGAACACCCCGTACGCGTAGTCCGAGGTGGTCCCGGTCGTGGCGTACAGCTGGATGCTCTTCTGGGGCCGGTAGCGGTTGAACGCGGCGCAGGCGCGCCCCAGGCCTTGCAGCAGCCCGTCGTCAGGCGCATCGTCGGTGGTGTCGCCCCAGGCCCACAGCACCAGGTCACCCGAGGTGTGGTGGGTGATCATCGCCGTGGCGTGGTGCGTGCGCAGCAGATGGGAGACGTTGCGCGACTCGGCCTCGCTGAACGGCTCGGTGCCCCGGTACGTCTGCGACGTCTTCGACGACGAGGAGCCGCCGATGTTGTCCCCCCACGCGTAGGCGTAGTTGCGGTTGGGGTCCACGCCGTAGGAGGTCAGGTTGCCGGGACCGTGCTGTCCGACGGCGTCGCCCAGCTCGCTGCGGCGGTTCTTGCGGACGTACTGGCCCTGGCCGATCTGGTACGGGGCGCTGCCCATCACCGACTGGTTGACCGGGAACTCACGCGAGAGGTTGAACCCGTCGGGGTTGACCACCGGCACGACGATGTTCCGCACGTGGTCGACGATGTTCGTGATCCGCGGGTCGACCCCGTAGTTCTCCAGCAGGTCGAACGCCCACATGATCGGGACCTCGGCGGCGGGCCACTCACGGGCGTGGTGGATGCCGTCGTTGTAGAACACGGGCCGCCCGTCGTTGCGCTCCACGTCGGTGGCGATCTCCAGCCCGTAGACGGTGCGGCCCTCCAGCGTCTTCTCGGGCAGCTCGATGAGCCGGGCCTTGTCCGGGAAGCGCTCGGCGAGCGAGCGCATGTCAGCCTCGAAGTCCGGCAGGCGGCGGTACTCACCGTTGGTCTCGCCCGGTTGCAGGGGCAGGTCGACCGGCCGAGCCGGCGCCGCCGCGGCGATGGCGGCGTCACGCGCCGCGACGTCGGCGACGGTGATCTCGTAGGACATGCCCGCGGTCTGCAGCTTCAGCTCGTCACCGGGCCACAGCAGGTACTCGGCGGACCCGTCGGCGAACACGCGGTGCGTGTCGTCGAGCTCCGCCAGCAGCGCGCGGTGAGCGCGTGAGAACGCCCAGACGCGTGCGAGCTGCAGCGGCGCAGCGGCCCCCTTCGCACCGGCGACGGTCGTCGTGGCAGCCGAGGCCGGCGCCGCCAACGCAGCGGGGACGGCGGTCGCCACGGCCGTGAGCGCGGCGCCCGCGCCCATGGAGCGCAGCAGGTCGCGGCGCGACAGCGAGACGGTGTCCAGGCGGGGGTGGGTCACGGCGCGGTCCTTCCGGGCATGCGAGTGGGCGACCGGCGAAGAAGGCACCGGTCCGGCGGGGTCTTCGCCGCCGGCCCCGCCGCCTCCTGCCGTCAGGCCGGAGTTCCCCCCGGCGCCTCGGCGGACCCCTCCCGGTAGACCTTGACCCGGACGATCTGACCGCGACGCACCGTGTAGAAGGCAGCCAGAGCGAACTCCATGGCGCCGCCGTCGACGCGGATCGTCTCGGACAGCTCGCAGGCGACGACCTCGCCCTGCACGACGGCGGCACGCAGGGCCAGCGTCGGGGACAGGCTGCGCAGGGCGTCGGTGAACATGGCGCGGATGCCGCGGTTGCCGACGACGATGTGATCGCCCGTGGCGAACACGGCGTCGTCGGCGAAGCCGGCCATCAGCGCGTTGACGTCGCCGGTGTTGAACGCCTCGAAGTGCGCCTGGACGACGTCGAGGACCGGGATGTCGCTGTGCTCCCCCGTCACGCGCCGGCTGCTCAGCCCAGGCGACGGGCCATCCAGCCCGCGGCGTACGTGATGACCATGTCGGCGCCGGCCCGCTTGATGCCCAGCAGCGTCTCCGCCATGACCCGATCGCCGTCGATCCAGCCTCGCTCTGCGGCGGCGTGGACCATCGCGTACTCCCCCGACACGTGGTACGCCGCCAAGGGCATGCGGGTGGCGTCCTTCACGGAACGCACGACGTCCAGGTACGCGACGGCCGGCTTGACCAGCAGCACGTCAGCACCTTCGGCGACGTCGGCCAACGCCTCGCGGACCCCTTCGTCGGCGTTGGCAGGATCCATCTGGTAGCCAGAGCGGTCGCCGAACTGCGGGGCGCACTCGGCGGCGTCGCGGAACGGGCCGTAGAACGCCGAGGCGTACTTCGTGCAGTACGCCATGATCCCCACGCGGTCGGCGAAGCCGGCATCGTCGAGGGCCGCTCGGATCGCCGCGACCTGCCCGTCCATCATCCCGGAGGGGGCGACGAGGTCGGCGCCGGCCTCCGCCTGGGTGACCGCCGCCCGCGCGTAGCACTCCAGGGCGGCGTCGTTGTCGACGCTGCCGTCGTCGCGCAGCGGGCCGCAGTGGCCGTGGTCGGTGTACTCGTCCAGGCACGTGTCGGTGAGGATGGCCAGATCGTCGCCGTGCGCGTCCCGCAGCGCTCGGACGGCGTTCTGCAGCGCCCCCTGGGGGTTCCACGCCTCGGTCCCGGTGGCGTCCTTGCCCGACGGGACACCGAACAGCAGGACCGCGCCCACGCCGGCGGACCGCAGCTCCTTCACCTCGGCCAGCAGCGACTCGGTGGTGTGCTGCTCGACGCCGGGCATCGACGCGACCGGTTGCGGCGCGTCGATGCCCTCCTTGACGAACAGCGGCGCGACCAGGTCCGCGGGCGCCAGTGCGGTCTCCGCGACCAGCCGGCGCAGCGCGGCGGTGGCGCGCAGGCGGCGCGGACGGCCGACGGGAAAGGGAGCAGGTTGCATCGCCCCAGGGTAGGCCACGGCAGGAGTGTGCCGGGGTCGCGGCGAAGACCCTCCAGGCACGAGCGGGAGGAACGCGATGAGCAGATATGTGCTCGCAGCACTGGTGGCCGCATGCGCGATCGCGACGGCAGCCCCGGCGGTGGCCTCCGCCGGCGCTGGGCACCGCCACGACCCGGCGCACCTGCCGAACCTGGTGTCCGTGGCGCCCCAGGTCGTCGTGATCGGCCAGGCCGACGATCGCAGCGGACCGGCGTTGCGCTTCAACTACGCCACGGCCAACGTCGGGGCCGCGCCACTGGACATCATGGCCGAGGTCACCGGGGAGGAGCTGGCGCCGGCCCACCAGTGCGTCCGGTGGGCTGCGCCCCGCGTGTGCCTGGCCCGCGAGGAGGTCGGCGGCATCCAGTGGCACGAGCCGCACGGGCACTTCCACTTCGAGGACTACGCGCAGTACGAGCTGCGACGCGTTGACGCGTCAGGCCGGCCCGTGATGGACGACGACGGGCTGGTGCGCACCAGCGAGAAGATCAGCTTCTGCCTGATCGACTCGGACAAGCACAGCGAGGCGGACCCCGCCTACGCGACGCCGTTCTACGTGTCGTGCATCGCCCGCGCCGGCTGGCAGGGCATCACGCCCGGCTATCAGGACATCTACCACTACGGACGCACCGGCCAGCAGATCCCCCTGACCGGCATCGACGACGGGGTGTACGCACTGGTGTTCACCGTCGACCCCGACGGCCTGCTGTTCGAATCCGATCGCAGCGACAACACGTCGCACGCGCTGGTGCGCATCCGCAACGGCACCGTGCGCATCGTCGAGGCCCCGTAACCCGGGTTGCCGTGAATCCGCCACCGCGGCGGTAGCACGGCCACGGCGCTGCCGATTGCGGTTACGGTGAGGCCATGGGTGGCATCGATCTGTCCGACCCGCTGGGCTTCGCCCTGCTCGCCGTCGGCATCCTGCTGGCGCTGCGACTGGGCAAGACCGTGCTCAAGCTCGTGATGGCCGTCGTCGCGGCCGCCGGCCTGTACCTGTGGCTGGGCGTCGACGGTCTCGGGCGCTTCCACCCGTTCAGCTGAGCGCTCGCACCACCGCGGCGGTCAGGCCGTCGATGTCGTGCGGCTGCGCCTCGGCGTCGACCCGCAGCCCGAGCTCCTGGCACGTCGCCGAGGTCGACGGGCCGATCGACACCACGCGCGTGGTCTCCGGCAGCCCACGCCCGAGCAGCGACACGAGGTTGCGCGCCGTCGACGACGAGGCGAAGGCCACGGCGTCGACCGCGCCGCCGGTCAGGGCCTCGACGGCCGGCGTGGGCAGGGCGCCGGCCGGCACCGTCCGGTACGTCTCGACGTCGTCCACCGTCCAGCCGGCGCCCGTCAGTGCCTGTGCCAGCACCGGTGTCGCGATGTCGGCCCGGGGCAGCAACGCCCTCGCGGGCCCACCGTGCTGGTTGATGAGCGCCTCACCCAGGGCCTGGGCGGTCTGCCGCTGCGGCACGAGGTCGGCGCGCAGTCCGCGGTCGCGCAGCGCTGCCGCGGTCGCCTCGCCCACCGCGGCGACGGCCACCCGGGCGAACAACCGGGTGTCGCCACCCAGCGCATCGACCTGCGCCCATGTCCCCTCGACACCGTTGGCCGACGTGAACACGACCCAGTCGTAGGCCCCGTCCGCGGCGGCCGCGACCGCGTCGCGCAGCCGGTGGGGGTCCCGCGACGGCTCGATGGCGATGGTGGGCGCCTCGATCACGCGGGCGCCGAGGCCGCGCAGCCGCTCGGTCAGCTCGCCGGCTTGGTGCCGGGTGCGTGGCACCAGCACGCAGCGGCCGTGCAGCGGACGCTGCTCGAACCAGGCGATCTCGTCGCGCAGCGCCACGACGTCGCCCACCACGATCATTGCCGGGTTCGCCAGCCCGGCCTCGTCGCGACGCTGCGCGATGTTCCGCAAGGTCCCCGTGACGGTGCGCTGGCCCGGCGTCGTCCCCCACTGCACCAGCGCGACCGGTGTGTCCTCGGGTCTGCCAGCGGCGACCAGCGCGCCGGCGATCTCGGCGAGCCGACCGACACCCATGTACAGCAGCAGCGTGCCGGGGAACCTGGCCAGGGCGTCGTAGTCGACCTGGGTGTCGCCCTTGGTCGGGTCTTCGTGGCCGGTGACGACGGCGAACGCGGGGACCGTGCCGCGGTGGGTCACCGGGATCCCGGCGTATGCCGGCGCGGCGATCCCCGACGTGATGCCCGGCACCACCTCGAACGGGACGCCGGCCGCGTGACACGACTGCGCCTCCTCCGAACCGCGGGCCAGGACGAAGGGGTCGCCGCCCTTGAACCGCACGACGGCGGCGCCGGCCGCCGCGCGCTCGACGAGCAGGGCGTTGATCTCGTCCTGCTTCAACGCATGGCGGTCCGGCTGCTTGCCGACATCGACCACCTCGGCGTCGTCGCGGCACAGCGACAGGGCCTCGGGCGGCGACAGCCGGTCGTGCGCCACGAACGTGGCCGTCGACAGCAACCGCGCGCCGCGCAGTGTCAGCAGGCCCGGATCGCCGGGTCCGCCGCCGACGAGGTACACGGTTCCGGGCACGGCGGCCGGTCCACCGAACGGCAGGTCCATCAGGCCCACCCGAGCGCGGAGCGCAGCTCCTCGGCGAGCTGGCGGCCCAGCTCCTCGGGACGGTCCAGGCTGCCCTGCCACGACAGCCGCACGACTCGGCGGCGGTCGGGGTCACCCGCAAGGCCGAGCAGCTCCAACCCGCCCGTGGGGGTTGCGCTGGCCAACGCACCGACCGCCGCCAAGCAGCCGCCACCGATGGCGTCGAGCATCGCGCGTTCGGCTGCGACCGCGCGGCGGGTGGGGACGTGGTCGACCTGCCGGCACAGCGAAAGCGCACGCTCGTCGTCCAGGCGGCACTCGACCGCCAGCGCCCCCTGCGCCGCGGCAGGCAGGCACTCACCGGGCTCCAGCGGCGCGGCTTTCAGCGGCAGGCCGAGTGGGCCCAGGCCCATTGCCTCCTTGGGCGCGTACAGGCGACGCAGGCCGGCGTACGCGACCACCACGGCGTCGTACTCGCCATCGGCGACCTTGCGCAGACGCGTGTCGAGGTTGCCGCGGATCGGCAGCACCTGCAGCCCCGGCTTGGCCCGCAGCAGCTGCAGGCGTCGGCGCTGCGACGACGTGCCGACCGTGGCCAGCGCCGGCAACGTCGCCAGCGCGTAACCGTCGCGGCTGATCAGGATGTCCCGAGGATCCTCGCGTTCGGGGACGGCGGCGACGACCAGTCCCGGCACCGCCTCGGTGGGCAAGTCCTTGTAGGAGTGGATCGCGACGTCGCAGTCGCCGGTGAGCACCGCGTTGCGGATGGTGTCGACGAACATGCCCTTGACGTCGACCTGCTCGACCGGCACATCCACGGCGAGGTCACCGCTGGTCGCCATCGGAACGAGCTCGAACGGCTCGCCCGTCCGGCGCTGCAGCAGCCGGCCGGTCTGGAATGCCTGCGCCTGCGCCAACGCCGAACGGCGCGTCGCGATGCGTATCACGGCAGGGACGCCGGCACGCTAGTCAGGCAGATCGAACAGGTCGCGCACGGCAACCGCATGCGCGTCGTCGCCGCGGGCGTCGGCGATCTCCTTCAACCGGACCGAAGGCTCGTGCAGCAGGGTGTTCACGATGCCCTTGGTCAGCGCGTCGAGCGCCGCTCGTTGGCGCTCGTCGAGGTCGGCCAGCCGCGCGCCGAACCGCTCGATCTCACCGACGCGGACCGCCTCTGCACGAGCCCGGAGGGCGGCGATCGTCGGTTCGACGCGCACCGATCGGCGCCAGGCAGCGAAGCGCTGCGCCGCCTGCTCGACGAGCTCGGCGGCCTTGGCGACCTCGGCGCCCGTCTGTCCGGTGTCGGTGACGGTGCGGATCGCGTCGACGTCGAGCACGGTGACACCCGGCACGAACGAGCAACCTGGTTCGACATCTCGGGGAACGGCCAGGTCCACCAGGACCAGGGGCCGGTCGGGGCGGCGCTTCATCGCCTCGGCGACAAGGTCCTGATCGATGATTGGCATCGACGCACCGGTCGACGTGAGCACGAGGTCAGCGGCCGCCAGCGCCTCGTCCAGCTCGGCGAAGGTCAGGATCCGACCGCCGACACGGTCAGCCAGCCGCAGTGCTTTGTCCCGGCTGCGGTTGACGATCAGGATCTCGTCGGCGCTGCCGCGGACACGGCCCGCGGCCATGCCCCCCATCTTCCCGGCGCCGACCACCAGCACGGTCCGCCCGCGAAGGTCTCCCAGAACCCTGGCCGCCGCATCCAGCCCGACGTCCACCATGGAGGCGGCGCCCTCGGAGATGCCGGTCTCGACCCGAGTCCGTCGGCCGACGGTCAGCGCCTGGCGGAACAGCCCCTGCAGGACCCGTCCGCACGCCTGCTCGGCCTCCGCGGTCTTGAACGCCTCTTTGACCTGGAGGTGGATCTGCCGCTCGCCGACCACCATCGAGTCCAGCCCGCTGATCACACGGAACAGGTGCGCCGCCGCGCGCTCGTCGAAGTGGTCGTAGGTCGCGTCGACGAAGTCCTCGGGCGGCAGCCCGCTCCACTCCGAGAAGAAGTTGCGGACGTCGGCGACCCCGCCGTGGAACTTGGTGACGTGGGCGTAGACCTCGACCCGGTTGCACGTCGACAGCACGACCGCTTCCAGCACGTGTTCTCGGTCGGTGAGCGACGTCAGCGCCTTGGACAGGCGCTCAGCCGGCACCGCCACCCGCTCAAGGAGTCCGATGGGTGCGGTTTTGTAGTTCAGTCCGAGGACGAGGACAGACACGCGGCGGCAACTTCTTTCGCGGTTTCGACCGAGCCGGAGCGCAGCATGGCGAGGATATCGAGCAGCGGGATGGACCGCCAAGCGGTCCGCCGCGCCGAGGCCGGTAGCGACGACAGGTGCGCACGAATGGCGGGGTCGTCCCGCAGCTCGCCGAGCAGCTCCACCAGCGCCCCGTACTCCGCGCCGTACTCCCGCTCGATCTGCTCACGCAACCAGCGCGCGACCGTCGGCGACCGCCCGTCGGTTCCCACGGCGATCGTCAAGGGCCCGCGCCGGACCGTGGCCGGAAACGACGCGGTGCCGTCGCCGTCGGCGTCGCTGCGCACGCACAGCACGCCCGCCGCCTCGGCATCGGCCGCGACCCGCTCGTTGACCTGAGCGTCGTCGGTCGCGGCGACTGCCAGCACCGCCCCCGCGAGGTCCTCAGCTCCGTCGTAGGTGCGCTGCCGCCACGTGACGTGGGCCGACAGCGACGGGTGCAGCTGCGGCGAGATCACGACGACCTGTGCGCCGTGGTCGCGGACCAGGGGCAGCAGCTTGGCGGCAGCCACCGTCCCGCCGCCCACGCCGACCACCCGCCGGCCGGCCAGCCGCACCAGCAGCGGCGCGGCCGGGTGGGTCACGAACCGTCGTCCATGGCCTCGAGCTCGCGGATGACGGTGCCCCGCCGAACCGACTCCTCGGCCATCTTGCGCTGCTCGTAGTACGCCAGGATCTGGAGTTCGATCGACAGGTCGACCTTGCGCAGACTGACGCCCGGCGGCACGGAGATGACTGCCGGCGCGAAGTTCAGGATCGAGGTGACGCCGGCGGCCACCAGGCGATCGGCGGCGTCTTGCGCCACCGCACCCGGGAGGGCGAGCACCGCGATGGAGATGTCCTCTTCCTTCACGACGCGCTCGACGTCGTCGAAGTGGTGGATGTCCAACCCGGCGACGGTCTGACCGACCTTGGTCTCGTCGGTGTCGAACAGCGCCGCGACCCGAAAGCCCCGCTCCTCGAACCCGCCGTAGTTCGCCAGCGCCTGGCCGAGGTTGCCGACACCGACGATGCACGTCGCCCACCCCTGGGTCAGCCCGAGGACGCGGCTGATCTGATGGATCAGGTACTCGACGTCGTAGCCGACCCCCCGGGTTCCGTACGACCCCAGATAGGACAGGTCCTTGCGGACCTTCGCCGAGTTCACGCCCGCCGCGGTCGCGAGCCCCTCCGACGACGCCGTGTGGGTGCCCTGCTCGGCCATCTCGACCAGCGCGCGCAGGTACACCGGCAGCCGGGCGACGCTCGCCTCGGGGATTGGCCGGCTGGTCATCGGCGCACCTCGGTGGTCACGGCCATGTCATTCACAATGGTACGTGTGCGCGTTGCTGGTGCCAAAGCCCGTCGGGGCGGTGCGCTGACCGCACGCAGTCTGGGGTATGTGGGCCTGAGTCGACGTGCGTGCGTTCGGACCCACGCACCCCGCCCTGATTGCGCTCAGACCCACACACCTCGGTGACGCCCCGGGTGCCCCGGCCGCGTCACGCTCAGCGCAGGGCGGCCTCGAGCTGGCCGGCGTCGACCTCGAACTCGGCGACCTCCACGCCGTCGACCGCAACCACGGGCACGCGCACGGTGTAGCGCTCGACCAGCGCGGGATCGGTGTCGATGTCGACCAGCTCCACCTGCGCCCGGCCGGCGGCGACTCGGGCGACGACCTGCTCGGCCGCCTCGCACAGGTGGCAGCCGGCGCGTGTGTAGACCGTGACGGTCCTCACGTGCTTGACGGCACGGGCGCCCGGCGAGCCCGGGCCGGCCGGGCGGCGGCGCGGAAGCCGCCGTACATCACGGCGACGCCGGCGGCCAGCAGCACGGAGAACAGCTCGCCGTGTCCGACCCGGATGAACGCCGAGCTCATCGCCGCCACGGTGACGCCCAGTGCGATGAGCAGGACCCCCCACCGGCGCGTGCGGATGGCGGACCACAGCGACCCGGCGACGACGACCGCGAACGTGTAGCTGAACGGCCGGGCCAGCGCGTAAGCCAGCTCCCCGTCGAGCACCTCACGGCCCAGTGGGATGCTGCGCTGCTGCGACGCCTGCGCCAGCACCGCCTGGTCGAAACCGGCCATGAGGGTGAACGCGACCGCCCACACGGTGAACACGCCGGCCAGCGTCCAGTACAGGACTGTGCGCTTGGGGTCCATCAGCATCAGCTGGCCGACGGCGAGCAGAGGGACGTTCAGTAGCGCGCCCGCGATCCAGTACAGGCCGAACACCGGGGGCGTCCAGCCCAATCCCACGCCGACGGTCACCATGGCCGAGGCGACCCCGAACAGGCCGAGCGCCAGGGCCCACGCAAGGGCGTGGTCACGCCGGCGTGCGGCGTACTGGCGCGCGAGCTGGGCGGCGAAGACGAACGCCACGATGGCGGCGAGCAGGGGCAGGACGGCAACGAGCATCGCTACGAGCGTAATGCGCGCCGCGGCAGGGCAGGGATGGGCCCATGCCGACACACAACACACCCCCTGGCGGCGATGATGAGCTCCCGGTCGTCGACAGTCTCGACCAGCTGTGCGAGCTGGTGACGAAGGACGCCTTCGTCCGCTTCTCCAACGGGCCCGCGGACGACCGCAACGGCACCAGCCGGGACTACGAGAGCGGACTGGACCTCCCCGGCCTGTCGGTCAACCCGCTGCATCCGGAGCAGTGGTGGGAGCGTCCGCTCGAGGAGTACCTGGCACGCCAGATCTGCAACTACGTCCACATCCAGGAAGAAGCCGACGACGACCGGCGACCGTGGGTCCTGCGCGGCGAGGTGGTGTCCCGCGGGCCGGACAACGAGCCGATCGTCGCGGAGTTCACGCCGGTCGCTTGGCTGTCCGACACCGTCGTCGACGAGGCCAAGCGCCTGTATCAGGACCGCTTCGACGTCGCCGAGGACTCGACCTAGGGCCGCTACCGCCTTCGGCTGCTTGAGCGGCTTGGTAGGGCCGCTACCGCAGCTGTCGGCGCAGGACTTTGCCGCTGGGGTTGATCGGGAGCTCGTCGACGAACTCGACCACCTCCGGGCACTTGAACCGCGCGAGGTAGCGCCGGCAGTAGTCGCTGATCTCGTCCTGCGTCGCCTCTTCGCCCTCGCGGAGCACCACCACGGCCTTGACCTGCTCGCCGGTGTACGGGTGCGGCGCCCCGATGACCGCCGCCTGAGCGACCTTGGGGTGCCGGAACAGCACCTCCTCGACCTCCCGCGGGTACACGTTGAACCCGCTGACGATGATCAGGTCCTTCTTGCGGTCAACCAGGTACAGGTTGCCGTCGTCGAGGATCCCGATGTCGCCCGTACGGAACCAGCCGTCGTTGTCGAGAACCTCCGCCGTGGCCTCCGGCTGGCGCCAGTAGCCCCGGAAGACATTGGGCCCCCGGACAACCACCTCGCCGGGGTCCCCCGCGCGCACTTCCTCCCCGCGATCGTCGAGCAGCTTCAGCTCGACGTTGGGTACGGGCTTGCCAACGCTGCCGGGCAGGACCTTCTCGCCCATCGCCACCGTGGTCAGCAGCGGCGCTGTCTCGGTCAGCCCGTAGCCCTCCCAGATCGCGATGCCCAGCTCGTCGGAGAACCGCTCGAGCACCTTGGCGGGCAGTGGCGCCGCCCCGGACACGGCGTAGCGGACGCTCGCCAGGTCGTACTGCTCGATGCCGGGGGTGTTGATCCACGCGATGAAGATCGGCGGCGCGCCGATGACGACTGACGCGCGCTGGCGCGACACCGCCTCCATCGTCTGCAGCGGGTCGAACCGCTCCATCAGGAGCACGGTGGCCCCACGCGACAGCGAGAACGCCATCACCACGTTGAGCGCGTAGATGTGGAACAGCGGCAGGACGCACAGCACGACGTCGCGTTCGCCAATCGACAGCCGCGTCTGCTCCATCTGCTCGTGGTTGGCCAGCAGGTTGCGGTGCGACAGCATCGCGCCCTTGGGCACACCGGTGGTCCCGGACGTGTAGGGCAGCAGTGCCAGGTCCTCACCGTCGGTCTCGACCGGCTCCGGCGCGCCGCCACCTTCGGTGAACTGCTTCCACGTCTGGGCCCCCATCGGCGGCGACGAGGCCCCGGCCACCACCACGTTGGCCAGCGCCGGCAACGTCTCGTGGATCCCGGCGATGCGGTCGTGGTAGGTCTGGTCCACCACGATCGCCGAGGCCTCGGCGTCCATGAGGATCTGCGCGACCTCGTTGGTGGTGAACGTGATGTTCAGCGGGACCACGACCAGGCCTGCGCGCAGGGCGCCATAGAACGCCTCGACGAACGTTGCCCCGTTGCCGAGCATCAGGGCCACCCGGTCGCCCTTGGCCAGACCGGCCGCCTGGAACGCGGCGGCGGCCGCGTCCACCCGCTGGTCGAGGTCACCGTAGGTCACCTCGCTGCCGCCCCCCGACGACGGGCGCAAGACGAGTGCAGCTTTGTCGGGAAGCCGCGCAGCCGTGGCACGAAGCCGGTCAGCCAGGTTCACGTCGTTGTCACCCTTCCACCCTCACCCGAGCACCGCCAGAGCCTAGTGGACGTCACCGACGGTGCCGAAGCCGTCATCTGCGCGGGTCACGATGCGTACCCTGGCGGCATGAGTCCTTCGACGGGCCCCCGGCTGCTGGTGTCGACCGGCCCGCTCCTGCTCAGCCCACTGGGCTGGGTCCTCGACGCGATCGCCGACGCCGGCTTCACCGCGGCGGAGCTCCTCATCGGGCACAACCCGGACAGCCGTGACCCGGCCAAGGTGGCGGCCTACGCGCAGGAGGCGGGTCTGGACATCCCCGTGGTACACGGCCCGTACATGGTGCTGCTGCGCAACGTCTTCGGCGCGAAGTACATCGACAAGACGCGGCGCAGCCTGGAGGTGGCCGGCGAGCTGGGCGCGACGACCATGGTCGCCCACGCCCCGTTCCGGTGGGAGCGAGCGGCCAGGAGCTGGGTCACGGGCGAGGTGAACGACGAGGCGGCCGAGGCCGGCACCACCTTTGCCATGGAGAACCTGTTTCCCTACGCCGGACGTGCGTTCTCCTCGGTCGTCACGCCGGCGCAGCTGGCCGCCTTCGAGCACGTCGTGTTCGACACCAGCCACTTCGGCGTCGCCGAGATCGACCTGTTCGAGGCCTGGGACGCGGTCAAGGACCGCGTCGTCCACCTGCACCTGTCGGACAACTTCGGCAACGGCAAGGACAGCCACGCCCCGCTGGGCGCCGGCGTGCTGCCACTGACCGATTTCATGGCCGAAGTCACCGCCTCGGGATACGACGGCACGATCACCCTGGAGCTGGACTGCCGGGCCTACATGGACAGCCGCGAGGAGCTCGTGGCGTTCCTCCGCCGCGAGCGGGAGAAGGCCGAGGAGCTGCTCGCCGGGGCACCCTCGGAGGCCTCCTCCGCCCCCTGACCCGCGAAATGCTCCTTTTGAACCATTGTTGGTCAGGCTGGGTAACGTCACCATGGACCCCGAAGGGGCTGGCGCCGCCGGCGCCACGCCCCCTGAGCTGATGGGGGGAACGACGTGAGGCCCGCTACCACCGTTGCGATCGCGGTGCTGCTCGTCGTGCTCGTCGGGGCGTTCGTGTTCCAGCTGGTGGGGGCTCGGGGCGCGTGAGTGCGATCAGCATCGTGAATCGGACGGAGGCGGACAGCGCCGGCGACCCGGATGTCGTCGAACAGGTGCGCCTGGCGCAGGAGGGCTCGGCCCACGCCTTCGCGCTGCTGTACGACCGCTACGTAGACCAGATCTTCGCGTACGTCTACCACCGTGTCGGGCACCGCCAGACCGCCGAGGACCTCGTCGGCGACGTGTTCTTGCGGGCGTTGCGCCGGATCTCCACGTTCAAGTGGCAGGGGGTGGACTTCGGGGCGTGGCTGATGACCATCGCCCGCAACCGGGTCCACGACCACTTCAAGAGCGCCAAGTTCCGGCTCGAGGCGACCGTGGACGAGGTGTTCGACACCCCGGTCCAGGGCCACCCCGACGATCCCGAGCAGGCGCTGCTGACCGCCGACGTCACCCGGCAGGTCCACGACGCCATCCGCAAGCTCAAGGGCGAGCAGGCCGAGGTGCTGTACCTGCGGTTCATCCAGCACCTGAATGTGGCAGAGACCGCCGCGGTGATGGGCAAGACCGACGGGGCCATCAAGGCCCTGCAGTACCGGGCGCTGAAGTCGCTGGCGAAGCTGATGCCGGAGGGGTTGTTGCCGTCATGACCAGGCACGTAGCCCAAAGGGACTATTCGGAAATAGCCCGTGTCCTGCCGAACATTGAGTCGTTGGACCGTACAGAGACATGACACGCACTGACATCGACGCCCTCGCGCGACTGCTCGACGGTGACCTGGACGACACCCAGGCCACCGATGAGGCGCGCGCCCTCGGCATGCTGGCCAAGGCGCTGGACAGCGCCGCGACCGCGCCGCGCGCCCCTCAGATGTCCAACCGCCTGGAGCTGCGGGCGGCGTTGGTCGAGGCGGCCCGCGAGCAGCAGCAGCACGTTCCCTTTCTGAGTCGCCTGCGCGGCACCGTCGACGACGTGACCGCACGGGTCCGCTACTCGATGCGCGTGACGGCCGCCACCGGTGCGGCCGCCATGGCGCTGTCGACGGGCGGCACTGCCCTGGCCGCGCACCGCTCGATGCCCAGTGACCCGCTGTACGGCGTGAAGCTGGCGCTGGAGGATGCGCGTCTGGCGTTCATCGGTGACGAGGTCGCCCGCGGCGAGCAGCTGCTGTCGTACGCGGTGCGGCGGATGCAAGAGGCCGAGGCGATGGCGGCCCTCGGCGACATGGACGCCGCGGCCAAGGCGCTGGCAGAGTCCGACACCTCCAGCCGTGAGGCTGCCGGTTACATCATCCGCGCAGCACAGGAGCGCGGTGAGCCCCAGCTGCTCGACGTCCTCGACGAGTTCACCCAGCTGCAGCAGCAGCGCCTGACCGACCTGCTGCCACTGCTCGGCGGTGGCGCCGTCGCGGCCGCCGAAGACGCCCTGGTGGTCCTGAGACGCATCGGTCAGCGCGTGACCGTGCTGACCGGGCCGTGTGGCGAGTGCGAGGTACAGGGCGGCGGCGTCGATGCCGCGTCGTTCGACTTCGCGGAGATCCCGCCGGCGTCCGAGCCGTTCGCCGCGTGCCCCTGCGTGACCGACGAGCCGGCGGCGGGCAAGGCTGGCAAGGCAGGCAAGCAGTCCGGGGCCAAGGCCGGCGGCAAGAAGGCGGGCGACACGGCCGGCAAGGCCGGCGGCAAGACCGGCGGAACGGCCGGCACCGCCACCGGTGACAGCCCGACGGGCGGCGAGACGGGCACGGGGACCGGCGGCGACCTCCCAACCGTCCAGGAACCCAACAAGCCGTCGACCGGGGACAACCCGCTGCCGAAGGCCCCCAAGCCGGTGCAGGACGCCAAGGACGAGGTCGAAGACGTCGTCAAGGACGTGCTGAAGAACCCGCCGGTGGACACGTCGACGCCCCTGCCACTGCCGAAGCTGTCGCCCACGCCACTGCCCAAGCTGCCGGCACCCGACCTGCAGCTCCCGTAGCGCCGGCCCCACCACCCACC
>DATLGM010000159.1:0-10901 GCA_035540515.1 Egibacteraceae bacterium
GGTGGGGGGAGGGTGAAACTTGAGTGGCGGAGCGGGAAGGGAGTGCCTCCCCGCTCCGCCGATGTGCTACTGCGCGTTGCTCTCGCCGGTGATGGTCACCGGGATGGTGAAGGTGGCGCCTTGGCAGCCGTCTTGCGAAGCGTTGGTCATCTTCACCGCGTTGCTCACGGTGTGCTCCGCGGTAGCCGGGGTTGTCCCGTTGCTGCTTGCGTCAACGGTCAGATTCAGGTTGGACAGCGCGCCCGCGACCAGCTCCACACCGTGAACTTCGCACGTCTCGCCGTTCACAGGGGTCGCGGTGATGGCGCCGTCACCGGCCAGCGCCGTCACCTTCACGGGGAACAGGTGGGTGTTCGTAAGCTTGATCTTCAGGTCGGCGGTCTTCCCGGGGTACAGCTGCGCCGTGGGCGTGGCCGTGTCGGTGGAGACGGTGCCCGAAGACGTGATCGCCTTTGCGGAGCCGGAGCCCGAACCATTGGCGAGCCAGGCGGCCGAGACGACGCCGGCGAGTAGCAGGACCGAGATCATGGTGGCGAGGACAGTGACCCGCCGCTTGATTGCGTGAGACATGCGTTTGCTCCTTGTTCCTTGTCTGTGGCTCGGGCAGGTCGTCCCGCGCCCTCGTGGGAGCAAAGTACGGAGCGTCACCGCGGTTGCCATCCGCAGAATTGATGAACGTTGAGCCGCCTCAACGCTTTTCACCAAAAATGACTACTGCGACGCTGAAGCGGCTCCGCGGAGGCCAGCTCCACGGAGCCGAGGCCGGCGCCGACTGGGGCCTGCAGTGGCGAACCAGGCGAACCCTTTCGGATGATTTCGTGTATTTCGCCATGCGGAACACGCGTCTGGATCGGGGTCTTACTGCTGTACCTGGGATCCGAAGCCGGGTGGCCGGACGCGCGGTTCAAGAAGCACCTGCTCCCCAGGTGACCGCTGGGAGCGGAAAGGCGTGCTGTCACGCTCCGTGAAGTGGGGCCGGCCGCGGGGGTAGCAGTACCACGCCACCCCGCGGCGGCCCCGTCAGCGAGTGCTGACGGCGATGCCGTCGATGGTCACCGTCTTCTTCGCCGTGGTGACCTTCACGACCAGCGCCCCGGTCTCGACCTTCTTGAAGGTCTTGATCGGGATGACGACCTTGTTGGCCGCCTTGCCCGCCAGGCTGAAGGTGCCCAGCGACTTGCCCTTCCACAGCACCTGCACGCTGCCGCACGTCGCACAGCGCGTGGCCACCAGCGACAGGCGTCGGGTCTGCACGGTCTTGGCGGTCAGAGTCGCGCCCTTGGTCGTCGTCGACCGGGCCGCCCCGCGGTACAGCGCGGCGGCCTTGACGGTCTTCCAGTGCGACTTCTTGCCGGTCTTGGACATGGCCAGCGCCGTGTCGTCGATCGGCACGCCGGCGCAGCGCTCGGCGCCCACCGACTGGTTGCCGGCCTTGTCCGTGGCCTGCACCTGGAAGCAGTAGGTCGCCCCGGGTGTCGCCTTGGCGACGGTGAACGAGGTGGCCGTCGTCGCCGCGGACCACGTGACCGACGAGAACTTCGTCGAGGTCGGCCCCATCACTCGCTGACCGACGCGGTACGTGGCGATCCCGCTGTCGGCCTCGGCCGGCGCCTTCCACGCCGCCTTGACCTGCGGGATCCCCTTCGCGTTGGCCACCAGCGAGAACGGCTGCTTCGCGCTGGGAGCGGTCAACGCCACCTTGGCCGGGGCCGAGGTGTCGATCCAGAACGGGCCCAGGTGTGACGCGGGGCCCCAGCTGCCCGAGTTCGTCCGCGCCCGGACGTGCACGTAGTGCGCGTTGCCCGAGGGCAGGGCCGGCGACGCCAGCGTCTTCGTCGAGGCCGCATGCGTCACGGTGCTGCCTGGTGTCGTGGTCGGCGAGCTGTCCCACACCACGGCGTAGCCGGCCACGCCCGACGGTGGGGTGGGGGCAGTCACGCTGACGTCGACCGTTGGCACGTTCGACCACTGCGATGTCTTGTGGCTGGTGCTTGACAGTCCGGGCGCGGCCGTCGCGCCCGGGTCGATGAAGAACGGCCCCAGGTGTGTGGTTGCACCCCAGGTGCCGGCCTTGTTGACCGCGCGGATGTGGACGAAGTGGCTGTTGCCCGCGGCCAGCGTCGGTGACGTGACCGTCGTCACCGCCCCGTGCGTCTTGGTCGTCCCGGGCACCGTCGACGCCGAGGTGTCCCACACCACGGCGTAGCCGTCGACACCGGAGGTGGTGGCCGGTGCGGTCAACGCGATGTCGATGGTCGGATCGGCCGACCACTGCGAGACGGAGTGGCTTTCGCTGGCCAGCGTCGGCCCCGCCACCGCAGCGGTGTCGATGAAGAACGGCCCCAGGTGGGTGGTTGCCCCCCAGGTGCCGGCCTTGTTGACCGCGCGGATGTGGACGTAGTGGCTGTTGCCGGCGACCAGCGTCGGTGACGTCAACGCCGCGGTGGTTGCGGGATGAGTCTTGGTTGTGCCGGGCACCGTCGACGCCGAGGTGTCCCACACCACGGCGTAGCCATCGATGCCCGAGACGCTGCTGGGAGCCGTGAGCGCGACGTCGACGGTCGGGTCGGTCGACCACTGCGACGCCGAGTGGCTGCCGCTGGTGGCACCGGGACCAACCGGCGTTGCCGCGTCGATGTGGAACGGCCCGAGGTGGGCCGCCCCGCTCCAGTTCCCCGCCTTGTCGACCGTGCGGACATGGGCGTAGTGCGCCGAGCCGGCCGCCAGCTTCGGCGAGGTCGCCGTCGCCTGGTTCGCCGCGTGGCTCACCGTCGCCGGGGGAGTGGAGGTCGCCGACGTGTCCCACGTCACGGAGAAGCCGTCGACCCCGGAGAAGTTGTCGGTAGCGCCGGCCAGCGACAGCGTGACTGTGTCCGTCGCCGACCACGTCGACAACGTGTGGCTGGGACTGGACAGCGGCGGGTTCGTCGGCGCCGCGGTGTCTTTGGTGATGACCGTCAGGACACCGTCGACCACCTCGACGTCGTAGGAGGCGCCCGGCGCGATGGTCAACCCCTCGATCGACTGGAACGACCCGGTCGACTCCGTGGTCGTCAGCACTGGCAGGGTCAAGCCCCAGATCGGGTCGAAGCCGTTCGACGGCACCAGCTGCATGGTCCCTCCGAGGGTGGCGGTCCCCTTGACGTTCAGGACGTCGAACTGCCCGGCGTCCTTTCCATTGACCTCGATCTGCAGCACACCGGTGCCGCTCTGGGTGTAGGTGCCGTCAACCGTCAGGGTTCCGGGGGAGTTGCCCGGTGCCATGACGGCGCCCGTGTTGGTGACGTTGCCGACGACCTCCCCGTTGCCCTTGAAGGTGCCACCGGTCAGCGTCACCGTCGGCGCGACGAGTCGCGCCGTGGTCTCGTTGTCCGGTGTGGTGTCCTCCAGGTGGGTCAGCCCGCCGGTCTGGCGGTATGCCGGCGCGGTCAGCGTGCTGTCCGATCCGACGTAGACGGTGCCGGCGTTGACCAGCTCGGGCGCGGAGGTGCTCAGCTCGGCGCCGTCGGCCACGGTGAGCGAAGCCCCGGCCGCGTTGCTGCCCAGGTTGGCCAGTGCGTTGCCGGTCTCGTACGGCCGGAGGGCGGCGCCTGCGCCGCGCAGCTCGATGGCTGCCTTGTTCTGCTCGACAGTCATCCCCTCGAGCACGATGGCGGCGCCGTTGCGTGCGACGTACCGACCCTTGGTCAGCGTCTTGGTCGCGCCGTCGTAGGCATCGAGTCCGCCGTTGACATTGAGACGGCCGCTACGGCTTTCCAGCGTTCCGTCGTTCTGCAGCGACACGCCCCAGTAGTTGGCGAAGTGCGCTTGGCCGGTGCCGGACGTCTTGGTGATGAGGCCGCCGGTGCGGTTCCACACGCGCCCGATGCCCGAGTGCGAACCGAAGGAGTGGTCCCCGGCGAACTCGATGATCCCCGCGTTGTCGAGGACTCTGCCGTTGAGGATGCTGACAGGTGCTTGCACGCGAAGCCGGGTGCCCGAGGCGACGGCGGTGGTTCCCTCACCGTTGAGGCTTCCTCCGATCCATCGCAGCGTGCCGCCGCCTGCGATCGTGTGATCGCCGGTCAGGGTGCCGTTGAGGGTCAGGTCTGCGCTGGGCTCCACGGTGAGCGCGCCGGTCGCGACGGTGTGCCCCTCGAGCAGGGCGCCGGTCCCTGCGAAGGTGGCACCGTCGAAGGTGTGCGTACCGACCTGCTTGACGACGCCGGCGTTGCTGGTGAAGCGGCCGGATGACGTCCCTTCGTTGATTCGCAGCGTGCCGCTGGCGGCAGTTGCTTGCCCGGCGTTGTTGAAGCTCACGCACCAGTACGCGCAGAAGTGCGCTTCGCCGGTGCCAGCCGACTTGCGCACAACGCCGCCAGGCTTGTTGTTCACCGTCCCGGTACCCGAGTGGCTTCCCAGCTTGGTGTCGCCGACGAAGTCCACAACACCGAAGTTGTCCAGGATCCGGCCGTTGACGAGTCGGAAGTCCCCTGCGACCGCGACGCGTGCCGTGCTGGCGAGCGTGGTGACGTGGTGCGTGGCGTCAGCGGTCAACTCGCCGCCGACCAGGCGCAGCGTGCCGGGACCGTGGAACGTGTGCGTCCCGTGCGCCGTTCCGCCCTTGAACGTCAGCGTGCCGTTTTCACTGATCGTCTGGTTGCCCTGCAGGTTCAGATGGTTGGCCTCGAACGAGATGCCGGTGCCTGAGTAGCTCGTTCCGCTGTTGAGCGCGAAGGCACCGTGGAACTCAAGCGTTCCTGTGCTGGTGGTCCGCCATGCGCCATTGCCGGCGCCGGAGCTGTCCATCACGAACCGGCCGTCGTCGCCGCTGACCGTGCCGTTGTTGTTCAGCGGCACGCACCAGTAACCGCAGAACGAGCCGTACTCGTTGCCGATCTTGCGGATCAGCCCCGTGGACTGGTTGTTCACGGTTCCGCCACCGCTGTGCGAGCCGATGGCTGACTTGCCCACGAACGTCAGCGTGCCTTCGTTGCTCAGCACGCGATCGTTGATCAGACGCGGCCACAGGTCGGTAAGGCGCAGCTCACCAGTGGTCAGCACCTTTGTGGTACCGGCGTCGGTCATGTGACCGCTAGGCCACGACAGCATGCCAGCCACCTCAAGCGTGCCCGTGCCGCTCACGGTGGCGCCTGCGAGCCGGGCGACCGTCCCGGCACCAATGCGGCTGGTGCCCTGGATGGACAGCTCACCACCAGTCATGTCGAGCAGACCCGTGAAGTCGCTAGACGACGTCAACAGCGTTGTCGCGTTGATGAACACCCGTCCGCCGGTCAGACCGATGGTGCCCGCGCCGGTCAGCTTGGCGTTCTGCCCGAGGCGATGGTCACCGCCGCCGAAGCGCAGTTCTGCGCCGGCGGAGGCACGGTAGGCACCAGTGCTGATGCGGTCGTTGCTGCCGCCGCTGAGGTCCAACAGGCCGGAGTCGGACCGGACCACACCGTCGTTCTCCAGCCCCACCCCCCAGTAGTCCGTGAAATGGGCCCTATCGCTACCCGCGCTCTTCACGATGAGCGCGTTGGGGTGATTGTGGATCGTGCCGAGCCCTGAGTGACTGCCGACGGCGTGGTCGCCAACGAAGTCGATGGTTCCGTGGTTGTCGAGGACGCGCCCGTTGATCAGTCGCGTGCTGCCACGGATCTCCAACGTGGTGCCGGCGGCGATGGTGGTGGACTGCGCCTCGTCCATGGTTCCGCCGGTCCAGCGCAGCGTGCCCGGACCGGTGAACGTGGGGTTGCCGACCAAGTCTCCATGCAACGTCGCGACCGAGCCATCGGTCAAGGTGATGGCTCCGGTGGCCCGTGTCCTCCCGTTCAAGAGGTTGTTCGTGCCGTCAAACCGGGTGCCGGCGGCGAGGTTGTACTCGCTGTTGAAGCGGATGCCGCCCGTGCCGATGCTCTCGAATCGCCCGGACGACGTGCCGTAGTCCATCCGCAATGTGCCCGCCGTTGACCACGCGCGGCCGTCGTTGTCGAAGTTCACGCACCAGTAGGCGCAGAAGTGCGCCTCGCCCGTCCCCCCGCTTTTGAACACCCGTCCGCCCGTGTTGTTGTGGACGGTACCGGTGCCGGAGTGGCTCCCGATTTTGGTGTCACCGGTGAACTCGATCCGTCCGTGGTTCTCGATCCGACGACCGTTGATCACACGGGCGTCGGCCGCGAGCTGCACCAGGAGGTCGGCGGCGAACGTCGTCACCTTGTGCGTCTCGCTGGCGTTCAGGTGCCCGTCGGCCCATCGAAGGGTTCCCGACCCCGTGATGGTGTGCGTGCCCTCGATCACGCCTCCGTTGAAGTGCAGGATCGAGCCGCCTGGTATGTCCACCGTCCCCGACAGCGTGGTCGTGCCGTTGTCGATGGAGACCCCGGTGCCGCGGAACGTCGTACCCCCACCGAGCTGGTAGGTGCCGTGGAAGGTGATCTGGCCGGTGCCAGTCGTTTCCCAGTCACCGTTGCCACTGCCGTGGTTGTGCAGGCGCAACTCGCCGGATTCGGCGGTCACCAACCCGTTGTTGACGAGCTCGATGCACCAGTAGCCGCAGAAGTGGCTCAGCCCCGTCCCGGCCTTGCGGACCGTGCCGTTCGCAAGGTTGCGCAGCGTGCCCGTGCCGGAGTGTGAGCCCATAGCGCCGCCGTTGAACAGCTGCACGGTGCCGGCGTTCTCGATCACGCGGCCGTTGATCACGCGAGCGTCGCCCGTGACCTGCAGGAAGCCGTTCGGCACAACCGACGTCAGCCCTGCGCCCGACATGTGACCACCGGACCAGGTCAGCACCTTGTTGACGTGCAGCGGGCCGTCACCCCTGATCTCGCCGCCCGACAGGTTGAACGTTCCCGCCTGCGACGCGCGTGCTTCGCTGCCCAGTCCCTGGATCGTCAGGGACCCACCCGACATGTTGACGGTGCCCTCGTTGTCCAGCGCACCGATGGTCTCGTCGAGGTCGGTGTTGACGGTGAAGCCCTCGTCGATGCACACCCGGTCGTCGGCCGTGGGGAAGTACGAACTGCGGGGGACCAGGAACGTCCAGTTGGTGTCGTAGATGACGCCGTTGCTGTCAGCGTGGTACGAGCGCCAGCCGTTGAGGTTGTTCGCCGTACCCAACGAACCGTCCCAGACAGCCGTGCAGTCAGTCCACTTGATCCGGGTCTTGTCCTCGCGGTCGGTGTTCTCCGGTTCGTTCCACGGCTCTTCCGAGTCGTCGCAGTAGCCGCCATCGTCGGCGCCCGCGGTTTCGGTCGATGAGATGTCGAAGCCGTGGTCGCCGTCACGGTCGACCCAGAAGCAGTACTGATCGATCCCCACCGCGTTCTTGTGCGCAGCGACTTGCACCGTGCATTCGCCGCTGCCGTTGGTCTGGTACTGGCAGCCGCCGTCGGCCTGGTCGCCGGGCCCCCCAACCGCGTCGTTGTCCAGGTCGTTGACGCCGGCCATGTTCTCGTAGTCGATCCACAACCCGCTCAGCGGCTGGCCGCCCTGGTTCGTGACCTTGCAGGTGTACGTCTCGGTGGTCTTGGCCGCCAGGCTGTTGAGCTGGTCGTCGTCACCGGTGCTGTCGTCGCAGTCCAGGTACATCGCCGGGTCGGTCCAGGTGATCGTGGTGACGTCCGTCAGCCGGGCGTCGTCAAGATTCTGGTGCACCCCCTCGCTGTGGCACTTCCCGCCGTCTTCCTCAGGGCCATTGCGGTCGAAGTCGTCGTCGCCGACCGTGTCCGCCCAGAAGCACAGGTTGGCGGTACCCGATTCCCCCTGGGTGGGGGCCACCGTGATGGTGCAGCGACCGTTGCTGCCGGTGACGCAGTGGGCGTCCGCCTTCGATCCCGGCCCCCCGTCGGCGTCGTTGTCGAGGTCGTTGGCGCCGTTGAGGTTCTCGAGGTTCACCCGCATCTGGTCGACTGGGTCGCCCGCTGGGTCCGTCACCGTGCAGGTGTAGACCTCGGCGGACTGTGGCCCGAACGTGGGGTTGGTCTCGTCGTCCCAGGACACGTCGTCCGTGCCGTTGGCGTCTTGACAATCGATGTCGGAAACCCCGTACACGTTCAGCGCCCGATACAGGTTCAGGCGCTTTCCCGAGACGGTGATGCCCGCCAGCGAGGGCAACGGGTCACCGCTGTCCATTAGGCGCTGCTTGAGCTGGGTGGGCTCGAGCATCGGCTCTTGCGCCCATACCAACGCTGCCGCGCCGGCGACATGGGGCGTGGCCATCGAGGTGCCGTTTTGTGCCCCGTAGGTGTTGTTCGGAAGCGTGCTCATGATGTTGCTGCCGGGCGCGCCCATGTCGACACGGGTCGCACCCCAGTTGGACCCGGAGTTTGCGCCCGGCCACACCGACAGCGCGTCCTGCTCGTCGGTCGCCGCGACGCACAAGATGTTCGCCAGGTCGAAGCTGCACGGATAAAACGCCGTGGTCTCGTTGTTCGAGCGATTGTTGCCGGCGGCGACGACGAACAGCGACGACGGCCAGGCCGCGATCGCGTCGCGCTCGGCCTGGTCAAACCCAGTGCCGCCGAGGCTGGCGTTGACGACCTGTGCACCTGCCCGCGCCGCGTATGCGAGGCCCTGGCTGACCGACACGCTGGTCGCCGTACCTGCCGCGTCGAAGACTTGGACCGCCATCAACTGCACGTTCCACGCCACACCGGCCACGCCGATGCCGTTGTTCCCCACCGCCCCGATGGTGCCGGCGACATGCGTACCGTGTCCGTGGCCGTCCAGAGGGTTGTTGTCTTGACCGACGAAGTCCCAGCCCCGGACGTCGTCGATCCGTCCGTTGCCGTCGTCGTCGATGCCGTTGCCGGGAATCTCGCCGGGGTTCGTCCACATGTTCCCGGCGAGATCCGGGTGGTTGTAGTCGACGCCGGTGTCGACGACCGCGACGGTGATCGGGCTGGCGCTCGTCGTCCAGTCCCACGCCTCGGGAGCGTCGATGTCCGCGTCTGCCTTGGCCGCCACACCCCCGATGGTCCCGCCGGGGTTGTGCAGGCCCCACGTCTGTGAGAACCGAGGGTCGTTGGGCGTCGCGGTCGTCTCGTAGATGTAGTTCGGCTGCGCGTACTGCACGCCGGGCCGGCGCTGCAGGGCCTCGATGGCCTTGGCGACACTCCGTCCGTCGGTGATCTTCAGGTACTCGAGACCGCGTACCGGCAGGTGCTGCAGCAGCTTGGTGCCGGCCGCACGGCGGGTCTCCGCCTTGCCGTTGGCGTCGACGGTGGCGTCGAACCGGACGAGGACCTCGCCGGGCACGAAGTCCTTGCCCTTGAGGTCGGCGATGTCGGTCTTTGGCGACGGCGCGGGCGGGGCCGCGGGCCGCCCAGCAGCCTTGGACGCCGAGGGCGAGTCCCCCCCGTCCGACTCGCCCCCTTCGAACGCCATCGCCGAGCCCGCGGCCAGCAGCAACCCGATCAGCGCCCCGAGCAGCAGCAGGCGACGGCCCCGCTGGGCGAACGCAGCACGAAGAACACGCAGCAACCCGCGCATACAGACTCTCCCGCAACTCACGCAAGAACGGGGCTCCCCCGTCCGATCGGAGCACAGTACGCAGCGTGATGGAATCTGTCGCTAGCCCGATTTAGTCATTTCAATACGTTGCGTCGGGCCGATGATGGTTTAAAAAGTTACGGATCGATCGGAATCGGGAGCAAACGCCTCCGGTCGTCCCCATCGTCGTCCTCGTCCGACGGCTCGTCGCCGCCGGACCCGCCGCCACCGCCCCGGTCAGGCTCCTCCGGTGAGGGGCGCCGGCGGGGTTGGGAGGTGCCGTCCTCGGCCGGCTCCTGCGGCGCCTCGGACGCGGGCTCGGGCTGGTCAGGCTCGTCGTCGGACGACGGCGCCGGCGAGGACAGGCCCGTCGGTTCACGCAGTCGCCGGCGGTCGGGGAACTCCCGCTCGTCGCGTCCGGGCTCCTTGAAGTCCCTCGCCTTGACCCCCCGCAGCAGCACCGACGCCGCGTCGCGCCAGATCAGCGCCGGCAGGTCACCGCCGTAGCACACGCTGGCGCAGCCCGGCACGCCCACCAGTGGCTTCTGGCTGTCGCGGTTGAAAAACGCAACCGCCATCGCAAGGTCCGGGGTGTAGCCGACGAACCACGCCTCCTGGTTGCGCTGCGCCGTGCCGGTCTTGCCGGCCTGCGGCCGGCCGATGTTCGCCCGGCGCCCCGTCCCGCGCGCGACGACCTCCTCGAGCGCCTTGGTCGCCGTCCGCGCGATGGACGGTGCGATCGCCCGGTAGCAGCGGCCCAGGCCCTCGTCGTCGAAGCGGTAACCCTGGTCACGCAGGCGCCGGTCGAACGCCTGCAGCTCCTTGCGGCCCGGCCGGCGCGGATCGGGCGGTCGCAGCCTTGCGCCTTCAGGACCGCGCACCCGCGTCACCAGCCGCGCCGGGCACGCGACACCGTCGTTGGCCAGCGTCGCCATCGCCGAGGCCATGTCCAGCGGCGTCACGTCGGCGGTGCCCAGCACCTCGGCGAGGTTGGGTTCGCGGAACCGCTGGCGCACACCCATGCGCCGCGCCATCTGTGTGAAGTCCTTCGCGCCCACGTCCTCGGCGACCTGGGCGTACACGGTGTTCGCCGACACGGCGGTCGCGGTCAGCAGCGAGCACGGCGATCCGCAGCCGCCGTTGCCACGCGGCGACCAGCCGCCGATGGTGATCCGCCCCGGCGCCGGGTACGTCGAGGTCAGCGTGCGGCCCTCTTCCAGCGCGGTGACCAGCGCGAACACCTTGAACGTCGATCCCGACGGGCGCCCGTCGGTCCCACGGCCCAACGCCAGGTCGACCTGGCTGTTGGCGAAGCTGCGCCCCGAGTGCGCCGCGATCACGTCACCGGTCGACGGCTCGACGGCGACTACCCCTGCGTCCAGTGCGGGATTGGACGGCAGCAGGCGGCGGACGCGGTCCTGCAGCTGCCG
>DATLGM010000160.1:0-15958 GCA_035540515.1 Egibacteraceae bacterium
CCGCAAGGCTCCAGCCGTGTCGACGTGTTCGTCGTGATCGCGGACCCGGCCGCCCGCCCGGCGGCATTCTCGCTGGTGACGACGCTGCGACGGGCCGGCGTCGCGACGGACCTGGGGTTCGACGGCCGCAGCGTCAAGGCGCAGTTCAAGGTCGCCGACCGATCAGGCGCCCGCTGGGCCGCCGTGATCGGCACCACCGAGCTCGAGGCCGACGTGGTCACCCTGAAAGACCTCGAGGCCGGCGATCAGCGCACCGTCGCGGCCGGCGAGGTGGTCGCGGCCGTGACGTCGGCTGGCCCGGTGACTTCCAGGGCGTAGTCCAGCGCGTCGCCGGCCGGCAGCGCCGCCCCGGCCGCGGTGGCGAGGTCAAAGGTCTGCGGGCCGATCGAGTCGCGCACGTCGGCGGCGATCATCGCCTCGAGCTGCGCCATCAGCGGCCACGCGCCCAGACCGAGCGCGGCGCGGGTGGCGGTGATCGCCCCCAGGATGCGCGCCGCCGCCTCGTGTCGTTCGAGCCGGTGCGCGACCCCAGCAAGGCCCGCCATGCAGTACGTGGCGCCTTCCACATGCCGAACCACGCGGAAGCGGTCGCCGGCCTGGGCGAACCGCTCGCGGGCACCGGTCAGGTCGCCGGCCACCAGCAGGTCGAAGCCGAGGTGGCACAGCGCCTGGCCCGCGAGGTGATCGTGATCCGCGGCCAATGCGGCGTCCAGGCACTCGGTGTGGATGCGCAGCGCCCCGGCGGGGTCGCCACCCAGGAGGCGGATGTCGCCGAGGTGCGTCTGGGCGTAGCCGACGCCCAGCGGGGAGCCCATCTGCTCGAACAGCGCCGCCGCTTCGGTGAGCACCCCTTGCGCCTCGGTGTAGTCCTGGTCGTGGGTCAGGCAGGCGCCGAGGGCGGCGAGGCCCCAGGCGAGGATGTCGGTGTCCCCGCCTGCGCGGGCCCCCTCGATGCCGGCGCGCAGGTGGGGGATGGCCTCGTCGAAGCGGCCGGCCATGAAGTGCACGCCGCTGTGCAGCCAGGACACCTGCAGCTGCGCCTCACCCTCCAGGTCGTCGCCCCCGGCCGCGGTCACCCGCCGCAGCAGGTCCTCCATCCATGACGTGTGCCCACGGATCCACCAGTACAGCCAGATCGACGCCGTGACCTTCGCTGCGGCCGCGATGTCACCGTGGGACACGGCCCAGTCGGTGATGGCCTTCATGTTGTCGACTTCGGCGTCCAAGTGGCGCATCCACGTCCGCGACCGCGCCTGGCTCACCATCCCGACGTCGGCGCGCTGCGCGAAGTCGGTCAGGTGATCGAGCAGGCGGCGGTGCACCGCGTCGCTCTCGCCCCGCTGCTCCAACTTCTCCCGTGCGTACTCACGGATCGTCTCGAGCATCCGCAGACGCAGCTGGTCGCCGCCGGCGTCCTGCACCGTCACGAGGCTGCACTCGACCAGCGCCGAGACGACCTCCATCACGTCGCCGACGCCCTCGATGTCGCACACCGCCGCAGCGGAATCCAGGCTGCACCCGCCGGCGAACACCGACAGGCGCGCGAAGATGCTCCGCTGGCGGGGGGTGAGCGGCTCGTGGCTCCAGTCCAGTGTCGCCGAGAGGCTGCGCTGGCGGTCGGGCAGGTCGGCATAGGACCCGGTCAGGTCCTGATGCCCGTCCAGGCGCTGTAGCAGGGCGCGAGGCGGCAGCAGGCGCAGCTGCACGGCCGCCAGCTCCAGCGCCAGCGGCAGCCCGTCGAGGCGGGCCGCCAACCGGGCGACGTCCTCGGCATTGTCCTGCGTCACCTCGAAGGAGGGCCGGACCGCCTGCACGCGGGACACCAGCAGCGCGACCGCCGGCGAGGACCGGACCTGATCGAGGGACCCCTCACCGGTGACGGGCAAGGGCGCAACGGCCCACTCCGTCTCCCCCCGCAGGTGCAGCACGGTGCGGCTGGTGACCAGCAAGCGCACCCGGGGGCAACCAGCGAGCAGGGTGCCGAGGGTGGGGGCGGCGCCGGCGACCTGCTCGAAGTTGTCCAACGCCAGCAGCGCGTCGGTGTCGGCCAGCTGTCGGATGATCGCGTCGAGAGGGGTCTGGGTGCCTTCGGGAACGACGCCGAGGTGCGCGGCGATCGCCATGGGGACCTGCTGGGGGTCGACCACAGCCGACAGGTCGATGAACGCCCGGTCCCTGGCGCCTTTCGCTGCGGCGAGAGCTGCCAGTGCCAGACGGGTCTTGCCCACCCCGCCGGGGCCGGTGAGGGTCACCAGGCGTGCGCGGCCCAGGAGATCGAGGATTCCCTCGACGTCGGTGTCTCGGCCGATCAGCGGTGTGCTGGGTTCGGGTGGCGGTGGCGCCTGCCACCCGGTGGGGCCGGCCGGGGCCGTGGCGGCGACGAAGCGCTCGCTGAGCAGTACGGCAAGGTCCTGGGTGAGCAGACGACCCAGCTCCTGGGCGTCGCCGAACGGGCGGTACGAGACCGTCCCGTCGTTCTGCAGGTCGTCGATGAGCGCCTGCAGCCCCGGTTCGACGGCCGGCGCCGGCCGCTTGAGGTACACCAGTCGCGGCATCCCCGTCGAGAGGCGGTACTCGTCCTCCAGGCCGGAGATGTCCATGTCCGGCGCGACCCAGCCGTACCGCTGCCAGTAGATGGCGACGAAGATGTCGCTTTGCTCCAGGTACGCGCGGTACAGCGCCCGCGGGGCGTGGGGCCGCGCGCCCAGCTCGAACAGCACCGGCGTGAGCTGCAGTGACTCGATGGCCGCCTGGGCCGCCACGCGCTCGGCCGCCAGCTCGCCAAGCGTCGAGCTGACGAACACCCGCAGGCGCTGGTCCGGCGTTCTGATCGTCGGGGCCACCGCGTGCTGCGCTGTGCTCATCGCACCCCCTTCCCGCCGATCGCCATTATCGGTCGCGGTGGCTCGTCCCGGCCAGGGGATGTATCGGGTCAGACCAGGCGGGACCCGCTGACGACGAGGGTCGCGACCACGCCGCCGGCCGCGGCCATGGCCAGCTGGAACGCGCGCCGTTGCCGTCCACCGGCCCAGGCCAGCGGCACCGCCAGCACGACTGCCGCCGAGGCGGCCACCGTCACCGTGGCCGCGCGGGTCAGCGTCCCGGCGCCGACGGCGACGACGGCCACGCCCATCCCCAGCAGGGCGGTGGCGAGCGCCGTGGAACCGCGCGCCCCGAGGCGGTGGGGCAGGCCTCGGACGCCGGTGCGTTCGTCGACCGCCAGATCCGGCAGGGTGTTCGCGAAGTGTGCGCCCGCGCCGAGCAGTGCCCCGGCTGCCACGGCCCACGCCGGTGGCCAGACCGGGGGTTGCAGGCCCAGGGTGACGAACGGCGGCAGCAGCGCGAATGCGATCGCGTACGGCAGCGGGCTGGCGACCGTCCGCTTGAGGACCAGGTTGTACGACCAGGCCATCGCCAGCGCCACGGCGTGCACGCCGGTCGCCGCCAGACCCGAGAGCAGCGACAGGGCGACGGCGGCCACCACGGCCACCACCGCACCGCGGCCGACCAGGGCGTCGGGCACGTCACCGCGCACCAGCGGCTTGTCGGTGCGCGCGGCGGTGCGGTCGCGCTCGCGGTCGAGCCAGTCGTTGCTCCATCCCACCGACAGCTGGCCGGCGAACACCGCCGCCGCGACCCACACGGCCTCCGCGCCTCGCCCCACCCGCCAGGCCAGCAGCGTGGCGAATGCCGTGACCGCGACGGTCGGGGCGAAGTGACTGCACCGCAACAACGCCACGACCGTCTTCATCGGCCGCCCAGCCTGCCAGACGGGGGGCGGTGGGTGCTCGGCTACCCTCGTCGCCCATGAACCCATACGGATCGATGCGGACGCACGGCGCCGGCACCTTGCGCGCCACCGACGAGGGGCAGGCGGTGACCCTGGCCGGCTGGGTCGCGCGCCGGCGCGACCACGGCGGCGTGGCGTTTTTGGACCTGCGCGACGCCAGCGGGATCGTCCAGGTCGTCGCCGACCCGGAGGCCGGCGAGGCGCTGGCGGCGGCACACGACGTCCGCAGCGAGTACGTCATCCGTGTGCAGGGGACGGTCCGCGTGCGTCCCGAGGGGATGACCAACGCGGCACTGGACACCGGTGACGTCGAAGTCGCCGCCAAGACGCTGGAAGTCCTCTCCGCCGCGCAGACGCCGCCGTTCCCCCTCGAAGACCGAGTCGATCGGGCGACCGAAGGCGGGGGGCGGGGTTCCGAGGTTGACGAGACCATGCGGTTGCAGTACCGCTACCTCGACATGCGCCGGCCGTCAGTGGCGGCCGCGATCCGCACGCGATCGCAGGTCACCGGCATCATCCGCCGCGTCATGGAGGCCAACGGCTTCCTCGACATCGAGACGCCGATGCTGACGCGCTCGACCCCGGAAGGCGCCCGTGACTTCCTGGTCCCGTCGCGGCTGCAGCCGGGCAGCTTCTACGCGCTGCCCCAGTCGCCGCAGCTGTTCAAGCAGCTGCTGATGGTTGCCGGGATGGAGCGGTACTACCAGATCGCCCGTTGCTTCCGCGACGAGGACCTGCGCGCCGACCGGCAGCCGGAGTTCACGCAGCTCGACGTCGAGGCCAGCTTCATCGACGAGGAGGACATCTTCGACCTCCACGAGGAGCTCATGGTCACCCTGTGGCGTGAGGTCCTGGGCGTCGAGCTCGAGCGGCCGTTCCCGCGGCTGACCTTCGCCGAGGCGATGCGCCGCTACGGGTCGGACAAGCCCGACACCCGGTTCGCCATGGAGCTGATCGACCTCGGCGAGGTGTTCGCCGGCACCGAGGTCGGCATCTTCAAGGGCGCGCTCGACGCCGGCGGGTCGGTGATCGCCGTGCGTCTGCCGGGCGGGGGTGAGTTGACCCGCAAGCAATTCGACGAGTGGGTGGAGTTCGCCAAGCGCCGCGGAGCGAAGGGCATGGCGTGGGGTGTCGTCGAGGACGACGGCGGGTTCCGTAGCCCGCTTTCGAAGTTCATGCGCGACGACGAGATCGCCGCCATGGTGCAGACGGCGGACGCGCAGGCCGGCGACGCCCTGTTCTTCGGCGCCGGCGAGACCCGCGCCACCCAGGAGCTGATGGGCGCGGTCCGTGTCGCCATGGCCGCGGACCGGGGGCTGATCCCGGACGGGCAGTGGCACTTCGTGTGGGTCACCCAGTGGCCGCTGTTCGACTGGAACGCCGACGAGCAGCGATGGGACCCCACGCACCATCCGTTCACCGCACCGACCGAGGAGTCGTTGCAGCGCCTGGAGCAGGCACCCGGCGAGGCGACGTCGCGCGCGTACGACCTTGCGCTGAACGGCGTGGAGCTGGGCGGCGGCTCGATCCGTATCCACCGCCGCGACGTGCAGGAGCGCGTCTTCGCGCTGCTGGGCATCGGGCAGGAGGAGGCGCAGGAGAAGTTCGGCTTCCTGCTGGAGGGCCTGTCGTACGGGGCGCCGCCCCACGGCGGCATCGCCTTCGGCCTGGACCGGCTGGCGATGCTGATGGCCGGCGGTCAGTCGCTGCGTGACGTCATCCCCTTCCCCAAGACCCAATCCGGCGGGGATCCCCTGACCGCTGCGCCGGCGCCGGTCGACGACGCCCAGCTCGCGGTGGTGGGACTGCGGCGGCTGCCGCCGCCGGTCAAGGGGTGACCGTCCGGGGCGGGGCAGCCCCGTAGACTTTCGCGCGTGTCCCAACGGCAGGAGACCGAGGCATCGGTGACCCCCCGGGGGGAGGCCTCTTCGCGGCCTCCTCTGCTCGCGCGTCTGAACGCCCGCGGGTTCCGGCTGGTGATGGTCGCCGACGCGCTGGCCCTGTACGGGTCCATGGCGGCCGTGTCATGGGTCCGGATCTTCGTCTTCCCCGAGGAGGGGATCCCCCGACTGACGGCGCCGTTGCGCAACTACGCCATCGCCTACGTCATCTTCACGCTGGTGTTCCTGGCCACGTACTACTTCGGCGGGCTGTACGAGCGCGAGCTGCGACTGGGCCAGCGGGCCGCCTTCCCGCACGTGGCGAGCATGTCGTTCGGCGCCTGGCTGATCATCGGCTTCTTCCAGCTGGTCGCCGAGCGCAACTTCATCCCGTTGTGGGCCATGCCGTTCTTCCTGGTGGCGGCGGTGCTGCTGGTCACCGGCAACCGGGCGCTGGCCCGCTGGCTGCGTCGGCGCCGGGGCGGGCCGCCCAGGGTGCTGCTGGTCGGCGCCCCCGACGAGGTGAACCTGGCGATGGCGCACCTGCAGGGCGACCAGAGCAAGGCGATGGTGGTCGGGCAGGCCGCCGACGTGCGGGACCTGCGCGAGCGCGTCGAGCAGATGGAGGCGACCGAGGTGGTGCTCCTGTCGGGCCGGCTGCTCGACGAGGTGTACCCCGAACCGCTGCAGACGCTGGAGCAGCGCGGTGTCGGCGTACTGCAGCGGGTCACCGCACGCGACACCCTGCTCGGCCTGGAAGGCGTGCGCGAGATCGCCGGCATGCCCTTCGTGGCACTGCGGACGCACACGCTGCCGCTGTCGCGGGCGCGCTTCAAGCGGACGCTGGAGTTCCTCGTCATCCTGCTGACGGCGCCGATTAGCCTGCCGCTGATCGCGCTGACCGCGGTGTACGTGCGGATCTTCGCCGGGCGCCCGGTGCTGTTCTTCCAGGAGCGCGTCGGCAAGGAGGGCCGGCCGTTTCGCATGGTGAAGTTCCGCACCATGTACCCGGACGCCGAGGAAGGCCTCGGCGCGGTGCTGTCCAAGCGCGGCGACCCGCGGGTCATCCCCGCCTGCCAGTGGTTGCGCCACACACGCCTCGACGAGCTGCCGCAGCTGTGGAACGTCCTGCGCGGCGAGATGTCGATCGTCGGCCCGCGCCCCGAGCGCCCTGAGCTGACCGCCCAGTTCGAGGAGCTGATCCCCGGATACTCCCGCCGCCACGAGATCCCCCCCGGCATCACCGGGCTGGCCCAGATCCACGGCCGGTACCACACCGATCCCGAGTACAAGCTGGGCCACGACCTGCAGTACCTGGTCAACTGGTCGCCGGTGCTGGACCTGCAGATCCTGGCTCGAACGGTCTGGGTCGTCCTCGCCCGGCGAGTCTGAGATGCCGTCTACACTCCGCCCATGCGCCGCATCACGGTTCTCGCAGTCCTGACCGCCGGCCTGCTGCTCGCGTTGAGTGGTGTGGCCCTCGCCGACGCCGAGGTGACGATCGGCGACGACGGGTTCGAGCCTGAGTCGGTCGAGGCCGACGTCCGCGAGCCGATCGTGTGGACCAACACCACCGACGAGCCCGTCAGCCTCGTGGGCGAGGAGCCGTCGTGGGAGTCCGGGCCGATCGAGCCGGGCGCGACGTTCTCGATCGAGATCACCCAGCCGGGGACGTACTCGTACGGCACCGAGGACGGGGCGCTGAGCGGTGAGATCGTCGTCGCCCAGGCCGGCGAGGACGACGACGCTGACGAAAACGGGAACGGCGAGGGCAACGGCGAGGACGAGACCGAGGAGCCCGAGGTCGACGAGCAGGTCCAGCCCGACGACGACGAGGGCGACCTGCCGCACACCGGCGGCCTGGACTCCGTGGTGCCGGCGGTGCTGTCCGTGCTGCTCATCGCATTCGGGTTCGGCCTGCTGGTGCTAACCCAGCCGCGACGCCGGCTGGGCGCCTGACCTACGGGACCAGGCGAGCGTTGGTCAGCACCAACGCGAAGTCCTGGTCCGTCGCGATGCCGTTGCCCGGCACGCCGTCACCGGGCAGGTTCGCCGCAGCGACCGTGACCTCGTAGCCGCCAGCGGGCTGGTCGAGGAACACGTTCTCGACGTTGTTGAGTCGATCCGGTGTCCCGCCGGGCTGTGACACGCCGTCGGCGAAGTTGTTGCCACGCCACACGGTGCCGTCGCCGGCCGTCAGGGTGAGGTCGAGGTCGTTGACCAGGGCGGGGTTGGCGTTTGGCGCGCCCGGGGCGTCGGTCCACACCAGCGTCGCCTTCATCGGACGCGCGGGGTCGACGGGCTCCACCGCCAGCTGGTGGGCGGCGCCGGCGTCGCGCAGCAGGACCGACTGGTCGACCACGACCCGCTCGACGGCGTCGTCGAACAGCGCCCCGAGGTCGACCCGGCCCCACCCCTCGTCCCGGTTGGGGATGTCACGCCGGCGCATATCCTTTGCGGAGTTGACCAGCAGCGCCTTGATCATCGCCGGCGACGGGTCCGCGCCGTCGTTGGCGTTGCGCCACCACTGGTGCACGAGCGCCACGGCACCGGCGACCTGAGGCGAGGCCATGGACGTGCCTGAGCACGTCGAGTACAGCCCCGCGGTGTCCAGCAGCGGCTCCGTACCGCACAGCGCGCCGGTTGTGGCCCGGGCCGAGGCGATCGTCTCGCCGGGGGCGGTCACCGTCGGAACGACGCGGCCGTCCCGGGCGGGTCCGCGCGAGGAGAAGCTCGACACCATGTCGACGTGGCCGGCGCGGTGCCCCCGCGACGACGCGACGCTGATGATGTTCTTGGCCTCCTTCGGCGACGTGATGCGGTGCTCGGGGCCGCCCGAGTTGCCCGCGGAGAAGACCAGGGAGAACGGCTGGTGCTCCTCGGTCGACGCGTCGCCGTCGCGCACGATGCTGTCCATGACCGCCGCGTTGGCGACATACCCCGCGCCGGCGCCGCCGCCGTCGGTCCAGGACGCGTTCCACGCCACCGCTCCCGAGGCGATCGCTTCCTGCGCGATGCGTGGGAAGCCGCCGGGCGGCGGGAAGCTGGTCACACTGGTCGCCAGCTGGATCACCGGCTGGTCGACGAAGGTGACCTTCGGCGCAATCCCCAGCCCGTAGAGCAATCCGTTGCCGTCGGTCATCCGGCCGGCGGCGGGGATCTCGGCGCCCTTGCCACCCAGGATGCCCGCCACGTGCGTGCCGTGGCCCTCGGCCGGTACGACGGTGTTCTCCGCGCTGTAGTCGTAGCGCTTCACGATGCGGCCGGCGAGCTCGGGGTGCAGGGGGTCGAGCCCGTCGTCGACGACGGAGATGGTGATGCCCTCGCCGTCAAGCCCGCGGTCCGCCAGGAACTGCTCGTAGCCGGGCTCGGGGGTCGCCGTGCCGGCGACCTTGCCGGCCAGGATCTGACCGCTGCCCTCGTCCTCCGTGCGCAGTCCCACGGTGCCGATGCCCACGTGCAGCACGCCAGGCAGCTGCGCCAGTGTCCGGGCAGCGGCGGCCGGGGCGCGGACCTCGACCAGGCCCAGTGGGCTGCCGGCGCCGATGTCGTGGCGCGCGAGGATCTGGCCGACCGCGCCGATGGCGCCGGCGTCCATGACCCGCGGGTGACCCACGACCGCCAGGGCCGTCACGCCGACGCGGTGACGCAGTTGGGGGTCGACCTTCTCCGCCAGCGTCACGTCGCGAACACCGGTGACCCCTGCCAAGGCCGCCGCTGCGGCCCGCGTGTCGGCCGTGCCGTAGGCCACGTACGCGTGGTGCGGCACGTACTGCAGCGCCTCGGCTCCCGTCCGGGCCAGGGCGGCGCGGTCGTCGGCGGTGATGGTCGCGTCGAACTGGACGCGGAACCAGCGGGCGTCGTCGGTCGCGCCGGCGGGGGAAACCGCCAGGGCGGCGATCAGCGCCAGGGCGAGGGCGGCGACGAGCGTGGCGGGGCGGCGGGTCGAGACGCGCACAGCAGCAGACCTTTCCAGGGCGGGCGTTGCTGCTCCCTTCGCCGCCCGCCGCCGGCGCTCCTGCCCAGACCGCCGCGGTTGCGCCGGCTCCCGCGCAAAAACCCTATCCCGGGACCGGATTCTTGCGGGGGAGTGGATCAGCGGCCGCGCCCCGGCGCCGGCGTGTTGGCCTGCTCGACCGCGGCGGGGCGCAGTGCGGCGTGGACGTTGTTGGCGTAGGGCTGGCCGACGTTGGTGGGCTCGGCGGTCGGGACGGCGAACTGCCACTGCTGACCGTCGATCTCCGTGGTCGGCTCGGGTGCCCCGACGAACAGGTTGTCCGAGTCGTGGGTGGCGAAGAAGTGCACGCCGTGCGAGCCGTAGGCGCCCTGCCTGTCGTCACACGTCAGCTCGTCGTAGGGCTTGCCGCCGGCGGCGGCGTAGCCGTCCTTGACGCGCTGGTCGGTCGAGGCCTCGCCCGGCCACGGGCGCGCGACCGGGTCGTCGCCCGTCCCGTCGTCCAGGCACTTGTCGTCACGGTAGTAGGGGACGACGGCGGCGTTCGAGGCCGTCGTCGCGCCCTTGAGCTCGAACGTGTAGACCAGCGAGCCGGCGTCGCCCTTGCCCGACACCTGCTCCCAGGTGCCGAACGCCGAGGGGACGTTGAACGTCGGGTCCGGGGCGTCGAAGAAGGCGGGCACGCCGAGGACCGGGATCTCGTCGACGTTGCCGACGTCGTCGTTGACGCCGTCGATCGCCACCCCCTCGGGCTTGAGCATGTTGTAGTACACGCCCATCACGTCGCGGTTGTAGTCCCACGAGGTGTACAGGCCGTCCGGCGGGATGGGGTGGACCCGGACGCGGTACCGGTACGCGACCGCGTCGCGGTAGTACGTCTCGGTCTTGGTCACGTTGGTGCCCGAGTCAGCGCCCCACACCTCGCGGATGGTGCGCACCGGACCCGACTTCCAGCCCAGCAGCGCCGAGTTCGCCTCCCAGTTGACCTGCTCGTCTTCGAACCCGACCAGCGAGATCGACGAGTCGGGGCTCTGTTGGAACGCGCGGCCCTTCCACCGGTCGATCAGGTCGGGCCCGTACCCGTTGCCCTTGGGCTTGGCGATCTTCATCTCGCGCAGCATCCAGCGGCCGGTCGCGCGCAGGACGTAGCGATCGGTGCGGACCTCGTGGCCGTCGCGGGGGAAGCGGTCGTTGGAGTCGCGCACCGCCCCGTCGGGGTCGCACACCGTGCCGTGCAGGTTGGGCCCGTACCCGGTGTTGGACGAGCCCAGCTTCTCCGGGTCGTCGGCCGAGAAGCTGTGGCGGTCGATCCACTGGTCGGCGTCCGCGTCGCGGCTGAAGTGGACGTACCCCGTCCCCGGGGTGAACCGGGAGCCGCCCTTCTTGGTGAACAGGTACACGTAGCCGGTGGCGGTGGGGTTCAACGGGTCGACGACCGCGACCTCCTGGCGAGTGGCACCGGTGCCGGACGGACCCACGGCACCTGACGGGGCGCGAGCCCCGGTGTCCGAGGCCATGAACACGATCTCGTCGTCGTCGTCGAGGCCTGCCACCGGGTCGGGGGTCGCGATGGGCGTCCCGTCAGGGTGGGCAGCCTGGCACTGGCCGGCAGTGCGGTTCCACGCCTCGACGTCCCAGGCGTACGACAGCTCCTCGTCGGTACCCGAGTAGAAGCCGAAGTCCGAGCGGCCGTTGGCCAGGAAATACGGGAACCGCTCGTCGACCTGGACCGGCACCTCCACGAAGCGGTTGCCGTCCCAGCGGTAGGCGGCGATGTCCTCGACGGGGACGCCCTGCCCGCGGGGGTCGGGTGGCACCACGATCGTGCCGTTGTGCGCGTCGCGGACGCCGTCACCGCCGAACTGGTTGGAGCCTGACGGGTACGGCTTGGGGGTGCCCTCGGCCGGCAGCCGCGACCAGGTCGGCAGCTGACGCCCCTCGATCACGACCGGCGCGGCATGGCGCGCGGCGTCGGTGACCAGTCCCTGCGCCCCGCCGGCGGCGGGCGGGAACATGGCGATGGCGACGGCCGCTGCGGCAGCGGCGGTGACCAGGCGGCGAGCGGTGAAGATCATGTCGTGTCTCCGGTTGATCACAGGTTGGCGAGAACCTGCAGGGTGGTCTCCAGCGTCATGTCGCCGAAGCACTGGTCCAGTGCGTACGCGTCCTCGTACTCGAAGACGTTCTCACCGACGAAGCCCGGGCCCATCCGGCCGTCGGCGTAGCTCTCGAAGTTCTGGATGATGTAGCCCAGGCCGTCGTTGACCTGCGCCAGCGGCAGCGTCACGCCGTTGGGGTTGCGCTCTTCGATGGTGTTGGCCAGGTTCGAGAACGTCTCGCCCGGGGCGCCGGTCAGCCAGAGGTTGCCGACCTTCGCCGCCGTGATGCCGGTGTTGACCGACACCGGGGAAGTCGACGTGCACGGACGGCGGTCACTTTTGCCGATGCGGACCGCGGCCGGCTTCTGCGAGAAGGTCCGGTCGAAGAACCCGGGGGTGCCCAGGGCGGTCAGTCCGGGATTGGTCACCGGCTGGTCCCACATGGCGCGAGCCGCGCGGACGTCGGTGCCCTGAACCGGCGTGCCACCCCCGATGGCAGGGAGGAGCGCGGCAAGGCTGGTGCCCATCTTCACCTTGTCGCCGCGCGGCGACATGTTGCCCAGGCCCTTCATGAAGTACAGGCCCACGCCGCCGAAGCGCCGCTCGACCTCGGCGTTGAACACCGCGGGGTAGTCGGCGTCACCGACGCCCTTGGGGCTGACCGTCACGGGGTGCGCGGCGTAGGCGCCCACCGTCGCGATGGTCTTGCCCCCCGGGTTCACGGCACGGAACCACGACAGCGTGTTGGACTCGGCGGACCGGTAGGTGTCGCGGCGCTCGCCGTTGTGCTCGCGGGCCAGCGACTCGCCGGCCTCCAGGGTGGCCGGCTGCATCTTGGCCACAGCCCGGCGCACGGAAGTCCGCAGCGCTTCGGTGACCTGCGTCATGTACCACTCGGGCACGCCGCCCCAGCCGCCGATGAAGTCCGGAGCCGTGTGGCTGTGGGTGGAGGCGAAGAAAAAGCCGGCGGGGTCGATGCCCAATTCCTGGCCCAGGTCGCGAGCGAGCTCGAACGCGCCACAGTCGTCGCAGAACCGGTTGTAGTCACCCAGGTAGCTGACGCCGTCGAGGACCGTGAGCACCACCGTGTCCTGGCCGTCACCGATGGCGACCGACCGCACCCACAGCCCGTACTCCTCGTCGACCGACGTGATCGGGTTCATCGGGCCGATCCCGTACCCGCCCATGTAGATGCACTCGGGGTTCTCAGGCCACGGCGAGCGGAAATCGGGCACATGCGTGGCCCCGGAGGGGGCGTCGCTGCCGATGATCGCGCAGCCCTCCTTGGCCCAGCGCTCGCCCTTGGACTCGTCGGGCTGCGGCACGATGCTGACCTTGGCGGCCCCTGCCAGCACCCGGCCGGCGGGCACGGAGCCGGTGAACCCCGTCTGCTCGGCGGCCTGGCCGCCCGTCGCCGGTTGCGTTGCAGCGTTGCGGCGGAGATCCCCCTTCGTCTTGCCGGGGGCAGCGGCGGCGGCGTCGTCGGCGGGTGCCACCTGCGCGGCCAGCGCCTCGGGCGTGACCTCCGGGGCCGGCGCCACCACCACGCCGGCCCACGCGGCACCCAGCGAGACCGCCCCGACGAGGAACGGGACGAGCAGGTAGCGGGCGAATCGCAGCATTGGTCGGCTCCAGGCAGTGGCGGCGGGTGCTGGTCCGTACGGGCTAGACAACGACGCCGGCGGGTGGATGTGACGGGAAACGGGCCTGGTTTCTTGATTCGTCACCGATTTCCTGGCGCCTGCTGGGCGCGATCCCAACGCGCGGGGGACAGCGTTGTGACCGTTCACCAAAGGAGCCGAGGCGGGCCGCGCCGAAGTCTTCGCCCGAGCCCGCAGGGGCTCCGCCGCCAGCGCGGCGCAACGCGAACACCACACCCGGAGACGAACCTGTGCTTGCCCGCCGACTGCTCGCTGTCCTCGCCGCCGTGTCGCTGCTGCCGCTGTCCTCGGCTGCCGCCGCCGACCTCGGCTCACCCGTGCCCGCGCCGGCGCAGGACGCGCTGGGCTGCGACCCGCTGGACCCCGCGCTGTGCCTGCTGCCGTTCCCCAACGACGCGTTCACCGTCGCCGACTCGTCGTCGGACACGGGCCGGCGGATCGCGTTCAGCCCCACGGCGATGCCTCGCAACGGCACCGACCTGACCGCCGGGTCGCTGGGCGGCGAGGGCAAGCCGGTTGATCCCACCGAGTGGAACCGCAACGACGGGTTCTCGCCCGGCCAGGCGGTCCTGACCTTCGTGCCGGGCATCGACCTGCACAAGACCTGGGAGACCGAGGACCGGCCGTACAGCGAGGCGGGGGAGAACCAGCCCGGGTACTTCGACCACCGCGACCACATCGCCGACATCGACCTGTACCGCAAGCCCGACGCGCCGATGCTGATCATCAACGCCGAGACCGGCGAGCGACACCCGTTCTGGTCCGAGCTGGACCAGCACAGCGGCACCACCGACGACCGGCGCGCACTGATCCTGCGTCCCGCGCGCAACTTCGAGCTGGGCCAGCGCTACATCGTCGCCCTGCGCAACCTCAAGGACGCGTCCGGGGCGAAGATCGCACCGGGTGCGGCCTTCGCGGCGTACCAGAACGGCACCGCGACCGGCGCCCGGGCGGCGCACATGGAGTCGATCTTCGCCACGCTGGACGAGAAGGCGGACATCGGCCGCAAGGACCTGTACCTGGCGTGGGACTTCACCGTCGCCAGCGAGCGCAGCCTCGCCGAGCGGATGCTGCACATCCGCGACGATGCGTTCGGCCGGATCCTGGGTGACACGGACCTGTCCGACCGTGTCGTGCAGGGCAGCGCCCCGGCGTTCCGGGTCGAGTCGACGTCCGAGCGCACCGACACCTGGACCGACTCCCGCGGCGTCGAGCACACCCAGCGGATCCGTCGCGTCAACGGGCGCGTCACCGTCCCCAACTACCTCGACCGGCCGCAGCACACCGAGAGCACGGTCAACGGCAACCCGCAGCTGGATCCGCCGGCGCCGGGCTCGCGCTTCTACTACGGCGCCGCCGGACCGCTCGGTGACAACCTGCCGCAGCAGAACCCCGCGCTGCCGACGGTCAGCGTGCCGTTCGTCTGCGACGTCCCGCTGGACGAGGGCCCGTCGTACGGGACGCTGTACGGCCACGGGCTGCTGGGCACCCGCAGCCAGATCGGCGACGTCAAGTGGCCCCGCCGCTTCGGGTTCGCCGGCTGCGGCATGGACTGGTGGGGCATGTCCAGCGGTGACCTGCCGACGGTCGCGACGATCCTGGCGGACCTGTCCGGGTTCCCGTCGCTGCCCGACCGCGCCCAGCAGGGCTTCTTGAACTTCATGTTCCTGGGCCGCGCGATCGTCCACCCCAAGGGCCTGGTGTCCCACGAAGCGTTCCAGCAGGACGGCCAACCGCTGCTGGTCACCGACGCCGGCGACGGCACGAAGCTGTACTACGACGGCAACAGCCAGGGCGGGATCATGGGCGGCGCGCTGGTCGCCGTCTCGCCCGACATCCACCGAGGCATCCTCGGCGTGACCGCCATGAACTACTCGACGCTGCTCAACCGGAGCGTGGACTGGGAGGGCGCGTACGGCGAGGTCTACTACGTCACCATCCAGGACCCCATCGAGCGGCAGCTGGGCATGCAGCTGATCCAGATGCTGTGGGACCGCGGCGAGTCCAACGGCTACGCCCACCACGTCAGCGACAACCCGCTGCCCAACACGCCGCCGCACGACGTGATGCTGCAGATCGCCTACAGCGACCACCAGGTCACCGTCCACGCCGCCGAGGTCAATGCGGCAACGGCCAACGCGCCGGTCATGGAGAAGGGCCTGCCCGAGGGCCGGCATTGGGCGCTACGGCCGTTCGCGCCCCGGGCGTCGTACCCCCACAAGGGCTCGTCGCTGATCTACTGGGACTCGGGCAACGCCACCCCGCCCAACGGCAACGTCCCGGCGACGCACTCGCGCGACCCGCACGGCGACCCCCGCAACGAGCCCGCCGCCGGGTGGCAGGAGGCGCACTTCCTGCTCACCGGCTGGAACGTCGACGTGTGCAACGGCGGCGACTACCTGACGCAGCGCCACCCGGACAACAACGGGGCGCCGAGCTGCATCGAGCCGGCGCACGCGCCTGGGACCCGGTAGCCGTTTCTCGTACAGAAGCCCGGGCCCGTTCAGGTTTCTGTACGAGAACCGTGCCGACTAGCTGTATTGACCAGCCACGTTGTTGACGCGGTCGATGGG
>DATLGM010000161.1:0-15818 GCA_035540515.1 Egibacteraceae bacterium
GTCCGTGCCGGGGCGGTCGCGGGGGTGCGTCCGGCGGTAGGAGTCGGCGGCGGCGGGGCATAACCAACCCTCGCGGTGGCTCGTTGAGACCACCAAGGCCGCCCGGGCGCCGTTGTGCCCGGGCCGACCACGTAATCTGTACGAATCCGTCGATGGCGAGGGGGTGTGGCGTGTCTGGCAACCGGGCCCGGTCCGGTCGACGGCGCGCGGGGGGCGATGCCCTTGCCGCCCGCCACGGGTTGGCGATGGCCGACCCCGTCGGACAGCGCGATCCGCGCCCCCAGGGACGGTTCGCCTACCTGATGGACGCGCTGCGGCTGCGTCCGGCGGGTCGGCGGGCGCTGTCGGCGCTGGCCGTGGTGCTCTGCCTGGGCGGCGCCGGCATGTTCGCCTACCCCCTGGTCACCGACATCTACGCCAATGAGGTGCTCCAGCAGCAGCTCGCCGACCGCTACAACAGCGAAGAGTTCGAGCAGCGCTACGTCACCCGGACGGTCAAGCACGGCGACCCGCTCACGCGCGTGATCATCCCGGCGCTGGACGTCGACGCGGTCGTCGTCGAGGGCACGTCGGCCGCGGCCTTGCGGGCCGGCGCCGGCCACTATCCGAACACTCCGCTGCCCGGCGAGGAGGGCAACGTCGCGATCGCCGGTCACCGGACGACGTACGGCAAGCCGTTCAACCGCATCGACGAGTTGGCCGTCGGCGAGCAGATCCGGCTCGAGACGCCGCTGGCCACCTACACCTACCGGGTCGTCGGACACCCTCGAGGCGTCAGCGGGGCGTGTCCCAACGGCGCCTGCTGGATCACCCATCCGCATGACTGGAGCGTGGTCGAGCAGACCGACGGCGCGATGCTCACCTTGACCACGTGCCATCCCAAGGGCTCCGCCGCGCAGCGCCTCATCCTGCGAGCCGAGCTGGTGTCCACCGGTCCGCCGCCGGAGCGCGCATCGTCGTGACGGGAGCCGCTGGGATCGCCGGACGCGGGCTGCGCGCGCTCGTCGCGCTCGCCCTCGCGCTGTCGTGGCTGCTGACCGCGGGGACTCCCGCCGGCGCCGCGGTGGCTGACTACGGGGTGGAGACTCCGCAACCGGACGCCGTGCTGACCTCGGCGCAGCAGTTGGTCGTCTGGGTCGACCGCGCGGCGCCGGCGCCAGAGGAGCAGGTCGAGGTCCGCACCCGGATCGTCGACGCCGAGGGACAGCGTGTGGGCCAGGTCGTCAGCCTCCAGTTCCTCGACCGCACGGAGCAGCCGGGAGGCGACCGGCTCCGCTTCGGCGGCACCATCGACCCGGCCGCCTTCGCGTGGTTCGGTGGCACGGCCGCGGCGAACGGCACGTACCAACTCGAGTATCGACCGATCGTCACGGTGGGGGACATGACCCGGGGGCGGGAGTGGCGGCCGTACAGCTTCGTGCTCGACGCACCGCCGGCCGCCCCGGCCAAGCCCACGGCTGCAGTGGCCGACGCCGCGGCGAAGCGCATGCGGATCTCCTGGCAGGCCAATGCCGAACCCGACCTCGCGCGCTACACGGTGCATCGGCGCCGTCAGGGCGGCGGCGGCTGGGAGGTTGCCGCAGCGACGGTCAACCCTGACCGGACCACGATCACCGACACCGTGGCCCAGCACGGCACGTACCGCTACCGCGTGACCGCCTACCGGCCGGCGGGCCAGGGCGACGGCGAGCGGCTAGCTGTGTCGGAGCCGTCGGAGCCGGTCGTGCTGACACCACCGGAGGCGCCGGCGCCCCGGGGCGCCGACCCGACCGAGGCGCCGCCCCCCGCAGCGGGTCCCCGCCCCGGCTCGGACGTCAGCGTCCACGTGCCCCGGTCGGGTGGATCGAGCACCGGCGGCAGCCAGTCCAGCGGCTCCTTCTCGGTGCCCATGCTGCGATCCACCGAGCAGGCGCAGGCACCCGACGTCGACATGAGCTACCGAGGCCCACTCGACTACGGCGTCGAGCCGCGGGAGGTCACCGAGCGCGTCCCCGTCGACATCGCCCGCGGGGGCGCCGCCAGCGAGGACGACAGCGTGCTGCGGATCCTCAACCGGTCAGTCGACCAGCAGCGGGTGCTCCCGCCGCTGGCGGGCGGGTTGATCCTGGTGGTGTCCGCCGCCCACGTGCTGCGCTACCTCAACGAGTAGCCGCCCGCTGGTCGGCGCGCTCCCGCAGCACGGCGTCGAGTAGCGCGATCGCACCGTGCTTGTCCAGCGGCTCGTTGCCGTTGCCGCACTTGGGTGACTGCACACACGACGGGCAGCCGTCGGCGCAACGGCACGCCCGGATGGCCTCGAGGGTGGCCCGCAGGTGGCGGTCGTCGCTGCGGTAGCCCCGCTCGGCGATGCCGGCGCCCCCGGGGTAGCCGTCGTAGATGAAGATCGTCGCGAATCCCGTGTCGGGGTGCCAGGGCGTGGACAGGCCACCGATGTCCCACCGGTCGCACATGGCGAACAGCGGCAGGAGCCCGATGGCGGCGTGCTCGGCGGCATGGGCGGCACCCGGCACCTGGTGCGGACGGATCCCGGCCTCGGCCAGCACGTCGTCGGGGATCGTCAGCCACAGGGCCTGCGTCACCAGATGCAGGCGCGGCAGGTCCAGCTCGACCACGCCCAGCGACTCGTTGGTGAAGATTCGGCGGCGTTCGTACGCCAGCACCTGGTTGGCGACCTCCACACGCCCGACGTGCATGCGGCAGCGGCCCCAGTCGACGAGGTCCCGGACCTGCAGGACGGCGATGTCGGTGTCGCTACGCGGCTGGGTGTACTCGTCCCCGTCGTAGGGGAGCGCCACGGCGGTGCGCTGGTCGTGGTCGAGCGCAGAGATCCGCCACGACCTGCCCTGGTGCAGGTAGACCGCGCCGGCGTGCACGGTCCGGTAGGCGCGCGACTCGTCGACGTCGCCGATCAGCGCGCCGGTGGTCCCGTCGACGATGGAGAACGGCTCACCGCCGGCGCTGCGGATCGACATCGCCGCAGCCGGCGACCCTCGCCCTGACCAGTACCACCGGCCACCGCGCTGGCGCAGCCGCCCCTGCCCGGCCTCCTCACTGATCACGGCGGCAAGGTCCGCCGGCGCGAACACCTCCTCGTGCGCCTCCAGGGGCAGCTCCCAGGCGGCGCATCGCACATGCGGCGCCAAGACGTAGGGGTTCGTCACGTCCACAATCGCCTCTTCCAGCGGGCGACCCCACAGCTGGTCGGGGTGGGCCAGCAGGTAGTGGTCCAACGGGTCGTCGGCTGCCACGAACACCACCACCGCCTCCTGGCCTCGCCGGCCGGCGCGTCCCGCCTGCTGCCACAGCGACGCGGTCGTGCCCGGCCATCCGGCGATCACCACGGCATCCAGGGAACCGACGTCCACGCCGAGCTCCAGCGCGTCGGTCGCTGCGACCCCGCGCAGGGTGCCCTCGATGAGTCCGCGCTCGACGGCGCGGCGCTCCTCGGCCAGGTAGCCGGCGCGGTACGCCATCACCCGGTCGGACAGCCCGTCATGGCTGAGCACCCGCCGGGCGTGGGCCGCGACCAGCTCGGCGCCCTTGCGTGACTTCACGAACGTCAGGGTCGCCGGACCCCGGAGGACAAGCCCGGCCATCAGGTCGGCCGCCTCTGCCAGCGTCGACCGCCGCGCACCGACGGCCTCGTCGGTCAGGGGCGGCTCCCACAAGGCGAACGCGACCGGCGGCCGTGGAGAGCCGTCGCGCACGACCTCCTGCACCGGCAGCCCGGTGAGGTTCGCCGCGTGGCGGCCGGGGTTGTCGATGGTGGCCGAGGCGAGCACGAAGGTGGGGCCGCCCGCGGTGACCGGGTCGCTGCCGTAGTGCGCGCACACGCGGCGCAGCCGGCGCAGGATCGCCGCGACGTGTGAACCGAAGACGCCCCGCGCGACGTGGCACTCGTCGACGATCACCAGGGCGAGACGGTGCAGGAAGTCCCCCCATCGGCGGTGCTGCGGGAGCAGACCGACGTGGAGCATGTCCGGGTTGGTCAGCACCACGTTGGCGGTGCGACGGATCGCGTCGCGCTCGCCCTGTGGGGTGTCGCCGTCGAAGGTCGCCGCGCGGACGTGGGGCAGGCGGAACGACCGCAGGGCACGAAGCTGGTCGTGCGCCAGCGCCTTGGTCGGCGACAGGTACAGGGCGGTCGCCTTGTCGTCGGTCAGCACTCGTTCGAGCAGTGGCAGCTGGTAGCACAGCGACTTCCCACTCGCCGTGCCGGTCGCCACGACGATGTGGCGTCCGGCGCGAACGTGCGACAGCGCCTCGGCCTGGTGCCGGTACAGCTGCTCGATCCCGGCCAGGCGCAGACGGTCCGCGACGAGGTCCGGCAGATCGTCCGGAAGCGGCACCGTGTCGGCGCGCCGGGCGGGAAGGTGCTGCACCGCGACGATCCGCCCAGTCGGGTCATCGACCCCCGACAGGCTCGCTTCCAACCCAAGCAGCAAGTGGTCCGCATCCACCGAGCCAAGGCTACGGTCGGATACCGACAGTGCCGACCGCGGGTTCGTCGCGCACTCGGCGTCGTGCTTGAATGCCGTCGCCCCCGCGTTTGTCCGCCCGGAGGGCAGGGAAGGCAACGTAGACCCGCCGGCGGTGCCGCGTCACCGCCTCGTCCAGGAGTACCGCCGTGGAGTTGACGCTGAACCACCGCAAAGAAGGCGACCGCACCGTGCTCGAGGTCGGCGGTGAGGTCGACGTCTACACCGCACCGAAGCTGCGCGAGAAGCTGGTCGAGCTGGTCGGAGAGGGCCACTACCAGATCGTCGTCGACATGACGAAGGTTGAGTTCCTGGACTCGACCGGTCTCGGCGTGCTCGTCGGTGGCCTGAAGCGGGTGCGCTCGCACGACGGGAGCCTGTCGCTGGTGTGCAACCAGGAGCGCATCCTGAAGATCTTCCGCATCACGGGCCTGACGAAGGTGTTCCCCATCCACGACTCCCTCGACGAGGCGTTGCAGGACACCGACTGATGCGTGACGTCGAGCTGCACGTCCCCCCGGACGTGCAGTACGTCGGTCTGGTCCGGCTGGTGGTCACCGCCGGTGCACGACAGGCGGGGATGACCAACGAGCGCATCGAAGATCTCAAGATCGCGGTCAGCGAGGCGACGACCAACGCGATCCAGGCGCATCGGCGGGAACAAGCGGACGGGCCGATCACCCTGCAGTTCGGTTCCGCGTCCACCGACCAGTTCCACGTGACCATCCTGGGCGCCGGGTACATCCCTACCGGCGTCGACGGCTCGGAGTCCACCGCCGCCGGCGAGCGCAACCTCGGGCTGACGCTCATCCGCGGCCTGGCTGACGTGGTGGACTTCCAGGGCCCGACCACCAAGGCATCGGTCCACATGCGTTTCACGGTCGGGCTCACACCACCGGCAGCGAACGTCGACAGCCTGTAGCCCGCTGCGGGTTGCCGCCAGGCACTAGCATTGCCGCCGGTATGGACACCAACGTCGCCGCCGCCGCCGAGGAGCGCATCGAGCGCACCGTCGCCGCCTACGACGCCGTCGCCGAGGAGTACCAGGAGGCCTGGCGGCAGCGCCGGCCGCTGGATGCCGTCCGCAAGTTCGGCGGTCTGGTCGGCCGCGGCGGGAGGATCCTGGACGTGGCCTGCGGGCCGGCGCTGGACGTCCGGTTGCTGCGCGACGTGGGCCTGAAGGTCGTCGGGGGCGACCGCTCGCAGCAGAACATGCGCGTGGCCCGCAAGCTGTTCCCCAAAGGCTCGCTGGCGCGCTGGGACTTTCGCCGCCTGCCGTTTCCTGACACGGTGTTCGACGGGATCTGGGCGCCGGCCGCACTGCACCATCTGCCGCGGGCGCAGATCCGTCGGACGCTGGCGGAGTGGCGGCGGGTGCAGCGACGCGGGCCGATCTTCGTCACGTTCCGGGCCGGCTCGGGCGATCTCGCCGCCGTGGAGGACCCGCCGGCGGGGACGGTCTGGGCGACCTCGGTGACCGGCGACCAGCTGCGAGCGCTGCTGCTCGACGCCGGGTACGGCGAGGTGGAGGTCGAGACGCGCCCCGACCTGGGGGAGGCGCCGGACGTCACCTGGCTGTACGGGTGGGGCCGGATCCCTGAGTGACCGCCCGCTCGCCCGCCTGTGGCGCCATGCCGCGGGCCACCGCCGCGACGTCGTCGTCGCGTCGGTGTTCAGCGTCCTCAACAAGCTGTTCGACCTTGCCCCGCCCCTGCTGATCGGGCTGGCGGTCGACATCGTCGTCGAACGCCAGGGCTCGTGGATCGCCTCGCTCGGGGTGGTCGACCTGCGCGATCAGCTGCTGGTGCTGGCCGCCGCCACGGCCGTCATCTGGATCCTCGAAAGCGTCTTCGAGTACCTGTTCGAGGTCCGGTGGCGCAACCTCGCCCAGACCGTCCAGCACGAGCTGCGGGTCGATGCCTATCGGCATGTCCAGGGGCTCGAGCAGGCGTACTTCGAAGACCGGTCCACCGGTGGGCTGCTGGCGGTCCTCAACGACGACGTCAACCAGCTCGAGCGGTTCCTGGACCGTGGCGCCAACGAGATCATTCAGGTGCTGACCACGGTCGTGGTCATCAGCAGCGCGTTCTTCATCGTCGCGCCCGACATCGCCGTGTTCGCCATGGCGCCCATCCCGGTGATCGTGTGGGGGACGATGCGCTTCCAGCGTGTGCTGGAGCCGCGCTACGCGGCCGTTCGAGCGCAGGTCGGGCACCTCAACGCGTCGCTGGCGAACAACCTTTCGGGGATTGCGACGATCAAGGCGTTCACCGCGGAGCGTCGGGAAGTCGACCGCATCACAGCGGACTCGCAGGTGTACCGGGAGCGCAACGCCGAGGCCATCCGCTACTCCTCAATGTTCGTGCCGCTGATCCGCATGGCGATCCTCGTGGGCTTCATGTTCATCCTGGTGCTCGGCGGCCTGCGGGTGCTCGACGGGCAGCTTGGGGTGGGGACCTACAGCGTCGGGATCTTCATCGTGCAGCGCCTGCTGTGGCCCCTGACCCGCCTGGGCGAGACGTTCGACCTGTACCAGCGCGCGATGGCGTCGACCCGCCGGATCCTCGATCTGCTGGGAGTGCGGCCGACCATCACCGACGGGCCCGAGGCGCTGCGGGCCGCCTTCGGTGAGCTTGAGCTGCGGGACGTGCGGTTCGCCTACAAAGACGGCCTCGAGGTGCTGCACGGGTTGGACCTGCACATCCCCGCCGGCCAGACGACGGCGATCGTCGGTGCGACCGGCGCCGGCAAGTCCACCATCGTCAAGCTGCTGCTGCGGCTGTACGACCCGCAAGACGGCAGCGTGTGCCTGGACGGGGTCGACATCCGCCGATACCGCCTGGACGACCTGCGAGATGTGTTCGGTCTGGTGAACCAGGACGTGTACCTGTTCCACGGGACCGTCCGCGAGAACATCGTCTACGGACGGCCGGATGCGACCGACGACCAGGTGGTCGCGGCCGCTCGGCTGGCCGAGGCGCACGACTTCATCGCCGCGCTCCCCAAGGGCTACGACACCGTCGTCGGGGAGCGCGGCCAGAAGCTGTCGGGGGGCCAGCGTCAGCGGGTGTGCATCGCGCGGGCGATCCTGGCCGACCCGGTGGTGCTCCTGCTGGACGAGGCGACCTCGGCGGTCGACAACGAGACCGAGGCGGCGATCCAGCGGTCGCTGGTGCGGGTCTCGGAAGGCCGCACGACCGTGGTGATCGCCCACCGGCTGTCCACGATCCGCCACGCCGACGCCATCCACGTGATGGACGCCGGGCGGATCGTGGAGTCCGGCACGCACGAACAGCTGCTGACGCGCGACGGCCTGTACGCCGCACTGTGGCGGGTACAGGCCGGCGAGTCGGTCGTGCGGTAGGTCAGCCGTCGATGCGGAAGCCGCGCGCGCAGACCTGACCGGTCGGGGAGACCGCACGGACGCGGATGAAGTCGTCGTCGTCACCGCGGACCGTACGCACGAACGTGAAGTTGCCGTAGCGGTTGGTCGTCGGCGTGCCCTTCGCCACAAGGTTGCCGTTGCGATGGGCGCGCACCTTCCAGGTCTTGTTCTTGCTGCTGGTGTTGACGAAGAAGCGAATCCGCAGCTTGTCGTCGTCGAGCTCCCGGACGGTCATTCGGTAGGTGGCCGGTCCGGAGCACTTCCCTGTGCGGGTCTTGCGGTCGTCGTCGGCCGACGCTGCGGTCGGAAGTGCCAGCAGGCCCAGGGAGAGCACGGCGACCAGCAGCGTCCGCATCGAGTTCTTCATCATCGTTCCCTTCAGTCGGTTGTCCGAGGTGATGCCTGCACTGTGCGCCGCGCCGCTGAATGGGCGATGAGGGTCGCGTGAGACTTCTCTCACGCGCGTCCGCGCTACCATGACGTCGATAAGCATCGACAGATATCGATGAAGTGATCGATGAATGGGAGGGTGAGGCGCGTGAGCACCACGCCACCAGTGCAGTGCTGCGCCCCGTTGACGTCGGGGACGTTGAGCGCGCAGGAGGCCGAGGCGACCGCCCGTGTCTTCAAGGCGCTGTCGGACCCGCACCGCGTGCGCATCGTCAACCTGCTGTCCACCGCCGGCGAGGCGCTGTGCGTGTGCGACCTCACCGAGCCGTTGGGGCTGGCCCAGCCCACGGTCAGCCACCACCTGCGCAAGCTGCTCGACGCCGGCTTGCTGGAGCGCGAGCAGCGCGGGGTCTGGGCCTACTACTCCCTGGTGCCCGACGCCCTGCCACGCTTGTCGGCCGTCGTCGCCGTGTGACGGTCGTGGTAGACCATGCCCGACACCGGGACATGGGAGCAGACGTGGCAGAGATCCGGCAGCGGTGGGTGCGGGCAGGCGAGCAGTTCGCCGAGCTGGGGCGGAAGTTCCAGGAGCGATACGACGGCCACACGGGCGACGAGGTCGACGACCGGCTGCACCGCGCCATCGAAGGCGCGATGCACGCCGTCGAGGAGGTTCTGATCTCGGCTGGTCACGCCCTGGACGACGGGACGCCGCTGCGCGAGGACGCCCAGCGGGCGCTGTCGGCCCTTCACGACGCGCTGAAGGTGACGTTCACCGACTCGACCGAGGCGATCGAGTCAGCGGCCAGCAACCTGCGCCTGGGCCTGGCGCAGCTCAGCGACTACCAGGAGCTGATCGACCGCTGAGCCGCGCCTGGGGGCTGCTTAGAACAGCCCCCACTGGACGAACGCCGGCGCGAAGATCAGCGCGACGACGGTCATCACCTTGATCAAGATGTTCATCGCCGGCCCGGACGTGTCCTTGAAGGGGTCACCGACGGTGTCACCGACGACCGCCGCCTTGTGCGGCTCGGAGCCCTTGCCACCGTGGTTGCCGGCTTCGATGTACTTCTTGGCGTTGTCCCACGCGCCGCCGGCGTTGGCCATGTAGATCGCGATCGCGAAGCCGGTGACCAGCACACCGGCAAGCAGGCCGCCGAGTGCGTCGACGGAGAAGAAACCGATGACCAGCGGCACGACGACTGCGAGCGAGCCGGGGACCACCATCTCCTTGAGCGCGGCGCCCGTGGAGATGTCCACGCACTTTGCGTACTCGGGGACGACGCCCTCGCGGCCTTCGCGCAGACCCGGGATCTCCCGGAACTGCCGGCGGACTTCCTCGATCATCTGGTTCGCGGCGCGGCCGACGGCGTTCATCGTCAGCGCGGCGAACAGGAACGGCAGCATCGCGCCGATGAACAGGCCGATGAACACGTCGACGTCGCCGATGGAGAGGCTGATCTCGCCGCCGGAGGCCCGTACCGACTCCTGGAAGGACACGAACAGCGCCAGTGCGGTGAGCACCGCGGATCCGATCGCGAAGCCTTTGGCAATCGCGGCCGTGGTGTTGCCGAGCGCGTCGAGCGAGTCGGTCACCTCACGGACGCTGGGGTCGAGGTGCGCCATCTCGGCGATGCCACCGGCGTTGTCGGCGATGGGTCCGTAGGCGTCGGTGGCGACCACCACGCCAAGGGTCGCGAGCATCCCGATACCGGCGATGGCGACGCCGTAGATGCCCGAGTTCTGCACGTCCGGCAGCGCCCACTCGGCACCGGCGAAGGCCGCGCCGATCGCGATGACGACCAGCAGCACCGATCCGGTGACGGAGATCTTGCCCGTCGAGATACCCGACAGGATCGTAGTGGCCGACCCCGTCTCGGCCGACCGGGCGATCTCCTTGACCGGGCCGTAGTGGTCGGAGGTGTAGTACTCGCACAGCTTGCCGATGGCCAGGCCGGCGAGCAGACCGGCGACGACCGCGATCGGGAAGCCCCACCAGTTGGGAGTGATGTCGCCGAACAGCCACCAGCCGAGGGCGAACGCGAGCACGACCGTGAGAGCAGCGGCGATGTTGGTGCCACGGTGCAGCGCCGACGACAGCGCCGGCCCGCTGGCGTCGTCGGTCGCGCGGACGGTGAACGCGCCGAGGATGGCCGCGAACATCCCGAAGGCGGCGATCGCCAGCGGGTACAGCAGGGCGGCGTTCTGGAACCCATCGGGCACGCCCTGAGCGAACGCGAAGCCGGCCAGCGCGATCGGGGCGATCAGCGAGCCGGCGTAGGACTCGAACAGGTCGGCGCCCATACCGGCGACGTCGCCGACGTTGTCACCGACGTTGTCGGCGATGGTCGCGGGGTTTCGGGGGTCGTCCTCGGGGATGCCCGCCTCGACCTTGCCGACCAGGTCGGCCCCCACGTCGGCGGCCTTGGTGTAGATGCCGCCGCCGATGCGGGCGAACAGTGCGATCGAGGACGCACCCAGCGAGTAGGTGGTCACGACCTGGATCGGGTTCTCGATGTTCATCAGCTGGACGAAGACGATGTAGGCGACGGCGACGCCGAACAGCGACAGGCCGGCGACGGCGAAGCCCATGACTGCCCCGCCGCGGAACGCCAGCGGCAACGCCAGCTGCGGACCGGTCTTGGCGGCCTCAGCGGTGCGGGCGTTCGCCATGGTGGCGACGGTCATGCCGATGAAGCCGGCCAGAGCGCTGAACACCGCGCCCACCAGGTAGGCGATGGCTGACAGCACGCCGTTGGGCAGGGCGACCGCGATGATGACGGCGAGCACGACCACGAAGATCGCGACCGCGCGGTACTCACGGCGCAAGAAGGCCTGGGCGCCCTCCTGGATGGCGTTCATGAGCTGGACCATCCGGTCGTTACCGGGGCTGGCCTTCTTCACGACACCGAAGAAGAAGAATGCGAGTGCCAGGCCGGCGAGGGCGGCGGCCGCACTGATGTAGGGGATGGCTTGCATCGTCACTCCGCGTTTGCGTGCTGACAGGGGAGAGCGTCCGTCCCCGGACCCAAATGAGGGCGCGCGGCGCCGCGGGCGGGGACCGGGGAGTCGTCCGGACGGTATCAATCAGGCCTGTGGACCCACAAAACGCTGTGCGGGACGCATGGTGCCCGTGGGTAGCCTGTCCACTCCATGTCCCAGATCACCCGACGCGACCGCATCACCCGGGAAGCCGCCGAAGAGCAGCTGTCCCCGCTGGCGACCCGCTCGGTCCGCACCCGCGGCCGGGATCGCGAGGAACCCGCCGACCGCGACCGCACCGCCTTCGAGGTCGACCGCGACCGCATCCTGCACTCCAAGGCGTTTCGCCGGCTGAAGCACAAGACCCAGGTGTTCATGCACCCCGACGGCGACCACTACGTCACCCGACTGACGCACGCGCTGCAGGTCACCCAGGTCGCCAGGGCGCTGGCGGTCGGACTGGGGCTGAACGAGCCGCTGGCCGAGGCCATCGCGCTGGGCCACGACGTGGGGCACTCGCCGTTCGGGCACACCGGTGAGGACGCGCTGTCGCCGTACTTCGACGGCGGCTGGCACCACGCGGCGCAGGGCGTCCGTATCTATGAGGTGCTCAACCCCGTCAACCTGACCTGGGAGGTCCGCGACGGCATCCGCGCCCACACGTGGCGGATCGAACCGGGACCGCACACGCCCGAGGCGCAGTGCGTTCGGTTCGCCGACCGGATCGCCTACCTGTCGCACGACGCACAGGACGCCGTGCGCGCCGGTCTGCTGCGGCCCGACGAGTTCCCGGCGACGGCCCTGGCCGCGTTCGGCCCGCCCGGCGGCCGCTGGATCGGAACGATGATCGACGCGGTCCTGGAGCACAGTGCGGCGACCGGTGCGGTGGCGATGCGGCCGGACTGCCTGGAAATAATGGGTGAGCTGCGGGCGTTCATGTTCGAGCGGGTCTACACCGCGGCGCGTCACCAGCAGCAGCACGACGCCGCCGTGCAGATCATCCGCCGCCTGGTCGACCATCACCTCGAGCACCCCAGCGGCATCCCCGACACCTACCGCGACAACGAGGCCGACCTGGTCACGCAGGTCGCCGATTACGTGGCCGGCATGACCGACCGGTACGCATTGACGACCTACGAGCGGCTCATCGGGCCCGCGCCGGACGGGCTGTCCCGCAGCCCGGAATAGCCGTCGCAGCGCCGGCGTTGAGCCCGACCCCCGCGACACCGCCGCGCTTGCCAGCCGTACCTCGGCGGGTACTGTGAGAAAGCCGTTGCTGCCAACGGCGACATAGGACACCAATACATGGCGAAGAACCTGGTGATCGTCGAGTCGCCCGCGAAGGCGAAGACGATCGAGAAGTACCTGGGCAAGGACTACAAGGTCCTCGCCTCCTACGGCCATGTCCGCGACCTGCCGCGCAGCGACTTCGCCGTCAAGGTCGACGACAGCCAGGTGGCGCTGCGCTACGAGGTGCCCAAGTCCTCGGTCAAGCACGTCAGCGCCATCAAGAAGGAGGCGAAGGCCGCCGAGCAGGTGTTCCTGGCCACCGACTTGGACCGCGAGGGTGAGGCGATCGCCTGGCACGTCGCCGAGATCGCCGGCGTCGACACCTCCGTGGAGAACCGGGTGGTCTTTGCGGAGATCACGCCGGACGCCATCCGTGAGGCGTTCTCCCATCCCCGCCGCATCGACGCCCACCTCGTCGACGCGCAGCAGGCACGCCGCGCAGTCGACAGGATCGTCGGCTACCGGCTGTCGCCGACGCTGTGGCGCAATGTCGCCTCGGGCATCTCCGCGGGGCGGGTCCAGTCCGTGGCACTGCGACTGATCTGCGACCGCGAGGACGAGATCCGCCGCTTCACCCCCACCGAGTATTGGTCGATCCACGGCGACTTCGTGCGCGACGCCAAGCACTTCGCCGCCGACCTGTACGCCGCAGACGGGCTGCGGATCACCAACCCCAAGCAGCTTGCGGAGCGCACCGAGAAGGGCACGCAGGACAAGCTGCTGCTGATCGGTGACCAGGCCACCGCCGACGCGCTGCAGGCCCGGTCGCGTGAGGTCGACGAGTGGGTCGTCGACACGGTCACCCGGCGAGAGGTCAAGCGCAATCCCGCCCCGCCGTTCATCACCTCCACGCTGCAGCAGGAGGCGGAGCGCAAGTTGGGGTTCACCGCCAGCCGCACCATGCGCATCGCGCAGCAGCTGTACGAGGGGATCAACCTGGGCAGCGAGGTCGTCGGCCTCATCACCTACATGAGGACCGACTCGGTCAACCTGTCCGACACTGCCCTGCGCGAGCTGTCCGAGCTGGTCCGCACCGAGTACGGCGCCCGCTACGCCTTGGACCAGCCGCGGCGCTACAGCGGCAAGACCAAGGGGGCGCAGGAAGCGCACGAGGCCATCCGGCCGACCAGCGCGATGCGCCGACCTGCCGCGGTCGCCCGTTATCTCGACAGCGACCAGCGGGCGCTGTACGACCTGATCTGGAAGCGCACGGTCGCCACGCAGATGGCGCCGGCCGTGTTCGACAGCTTGCGCGCCGACCTCGTCGGCAGCGATGCGCAGGGCCGCCCGCTGCAGTACCGCGCCACCGGCCAGGTCATGAAGTTCGACGGCTACATCGCCGTCTACGTCGAGGGCCGTGACGAGGACGACGAGGACTTCGGTGACGGGGTCACCGCCGAGCTGCCGGACCTGTCCGAAGGCGACCGGCTCCGGCTGGCCGACGTCCGCGGCGAGCAGCACTTCACCACGCCGCCGCCGCGTTACACCGGCGCGAGCCTGGTCAAGGTGCTCGAGGCGGAGGGCATCGGGCGACCGTCGACGTACGCCTCCATCATCGGCGTGCTGGTCAACCGCGAGTACGTGCGGGTGGAGAGCCGGCGGTTCTTCCCCACGCCGCTGGGCGAGGTCGTCGTCGCCTACCTCAAGCAGCACTTCGCCGAGGTCGTCGACGTGTCGTTCACCGCACGGATGGAGGACGGCCTCGACGAGATCGCCGAGGGTGCCCAGGACTGGGGCCCGGTGGTCTCGCAGTTCCTCGACGAAGTCGACCACTGGATCGCCGAGCGCAAGCCGGAACGGCCGCGCATCCCGATCGACGGCCAGGCGTGCCCCGAGTGCGGCCAGCCGATGGAGAAGGTGTTCTCCGGAAAGTCCCGGCAGTGGTTCGCGTCGTGCCACCGGTGGCCCGACTGCAAGGGCACGCTGCCGCTGGACGAGTACGGCAACGTCACGACCGTCGAGGAGCTGCAGCCCGACGACGACGTGCCGTGCCCCGAGTGCGGCAAGGGCACGATCCGCCGGGACGGGCGCTTCGGTCCGTTCTACGGCTGCCAGGACTACCCCAACTGCAAGGGGATCGTGAACGTCGAGAAGCGCGTCGGGTTCGCGTGCCCCAAGTGCGGCCAGGGTCACCTCGTGGAGCGCCAGAGCCGGTACGGCAAGCCGTTCTACGGCTGCAATCGCTATCCCGACTGCGACTTCGCGATGTGGACCCAGCCGCTGGCCAAGCCGTGCCCCCACTGCGGGGGCCCGCTCAAGCCGCCGCGCAAGAACGCCAAGAACCCCATCGCCGTATGCGCCAACTGCGAGGAGAAGGTGCCCGTCGAGTCGGACCCGCCGCGCGTGGTGGCCGAGGAGTTCGTGCCCCGCCGCAGCGCCGCGGTCTGAGCCTCGCTCTAGCGGGGCGTCCGAACGACGCCGATCAGCCCGGTGCCGGCCCCCTGGTCGGCGGGGATGGCTTGCACCTTCGGCGCCATGTCGGGGCCGGCATGGGTGCGGGCGAGGTCGGCCAGTGCCGTGGCGGGGCCCACCAGCCGGTGCGTGATCGGTGAGAGCAGCGGACCCAGCCGGGTCCACAGGCGGTTGGCGATCGGCTGCAGCACCCGGCGCACCGGGCCCAGATGGAACGCGTCGCCCTCGAAGCGCCACACGTGCACCTCGGCGTCAGGGGCGACGGCGCTCAGCAACGAGCGGAGCTGGTCGGCGTCCAGCGGGCCAACGTGGGGCGCGTACCCGGACCAGCCGCCCAGGTAGCCCGATTCGTCCGGGGTCGATATCACCAGCAGCCCGCCGCGTTCGACGCGGCTGACCAGTGCCGCGGCGAAGGCGTGCTGTTCGGCGGGGTCGATGTGCTCGATGACCTCCATGGCGGTGACCAGGCCGACCGTGGCGCGCGGCACCTCGTCGAGCTCGGCGTGCACGTGGCAGTGCGGGAACGCGCGGAGGGCGACGTCCCGGATGGCCGGGTCACGGTCGACCAGGTGCAGCTCGGCGCCCAGCCGCTCGGCGACCCACGCCCCCAGCGCGCCGGTGCCGCTGCCGACGTCCAGGACGGAATCGTGCAGGTCCGCGTCCTCGGCCAGCTCCACGGCCGCCAGGTAGTTGGCCACGTGGCGGTACAACGACCGCTCCGTGGAGTGGCCGGCGAGGTCGCCGCCCTCCTGGTTGACGTAGTCGCTGCCGCGGGCCAGCCGCGACCGCTCCAGGTACGGCTCGACGTCGCGCAGCGCCTCGGACAGCGCCAGCATCGACGGCGGGGACAGCGGTGTCGCGGTGATCGCTCGGCTCCTGGG
>DATLGM010000162.1:0-8249 GCA_035540515.1 Egibacteraceae bacterium
CAGGTTCTCGGCGTGGTCGGTGATCGCCACGTACTCGTAGCCGCGGCGCAGACACTCCTCGACCATGTCCTCGAGGGTGTCGACGCCATCGCCGGACCAGTCGCTGTGCACGTGCAGGTCGCCGCGGATGTCGCCGTGGCGGACCAGCGACGGGATGGGCGCGTCGAGGTCGTTGCGGTCGCGCAGCTCGGGAGCGATGTAGGGCAGGCCGATCGCCGCGTACACCGCCTCCTCATCGGCGCCGTCCAGGGCCACGCCCAGTTGCGCAGCGCGAGCCACGACCGCTGCGACGTGAGTGGCCGGGCCCGTCGCCCGCAGCAGTGCCTCACCGGCCCGCGAGGCGGGGGTCAACAGCAGCGTGGCGCGCCTCCCGGTCGCGGTCATCACCTGCAGCATCGCGTCGGTGCGTTCGATGACCCGGACGACTGCCGGGTGCTCGGTGACGGACGTGACGGTCGCCGCCGGCTCGTCGGTGACCAGCACCAGCGACAGGTCCTGGACGGTGTCGGTGCTCCGGCGGACATCGCCCGCGACCTGTACGCGGTCGACTTCGGCGATCTCTCCCAACGCCGCGGCGAGCGCCTCCGCGTCGCGTCCGGCCCGGGGCAGCGGCACGCCGTCACCGGCGGTCGCGGCCGTCCTGCGCAGGGACTCGCGCACCCGGTGCGCCAGCCGGTCGTCCAGGCCGGCCAACCCGTCGCCACGGCCCGCCGCCTCGCGCAGCGCCGCGATGCTGTCGAACCCGTGCGTCGATGCCAGTGCCCGCGCGTCCCTGACCCCGATCAACGGCAGGGTCAGCAGCTCGCCGAAACCGCTCGGCTCCGCGGCGCGCAGCTCGTCGAGCATCCGCAGGCGGCCGGTTGCCGCGTACTCACCGATGAGCGCCGCGATTGCGTCGCCGACGCCCTCCAGGCGGCGGACCTCCGCGTCGCTCAGGGTCCGCAGGTCCACCGGTGCCGCACCGACCAGCCGGGCGGCCCGCTCATAGGCGCGGACACGGAACCGGTCGGCGTTGCCTGCGCGCAGCAGCGCCGCCAGCTCTGTCAGGCGTGCGGCCAGCTCCGCGTTCGGCCGTGTCAGTGGATCCGCGCCTCGTGCGGCAGGGCCGCGACGATCGTGGCCTCGGCCTCGGCCAGCTCCGCCAGCCGACCCTGCACCTCCTGGCCGGGGCACTCGCTGGTCGCGAGCTCCACGAACAACCGGTAGTGGCCCGCTTCGGACCGTGCCAACTCGGTGTAGAAGGCGCCCAGGTCGCCTTCCAGGGCCTCGCCTAGCAAGTTGAGCCGCTCCCACGACCGCGCTTCGATCAGCGCGGCGCACAGCAGCCGGTCGACCAGCCCCTCGTCACCCGACGCGCGGCGCAGCTTCAGCAACGCGCCCGCGTAGCGGTCGGGAAGGTCCCGCCGCAGCGTCCAGCCCCGGTCCCGCAGGTGACCGAGCACCTGGTCGAGGTGGCGCAGCTCCTCCCGTGCGAGCTTGGCCATCTTGCCGACCAGGTCCGTGCGGTGCGGCTCGCGCGACAGCAGCGACATCGCCGACAGCGCCGCCTTCTTCTCCGCGTGGGCGTGGTCGCTCAGCGTGCCCTCGAGGTCGTCGACCGCCACATGCACCCAGCGCGGGTCGGTCGCCACTCGCAACGCGGCGACGCGCTCGTCGGGGACCCAGTCCGTCACCGGTCCACCCACTGCACGCGCAACGGGCCGCCGGCGCGCCCCCGTTCGATCGCGACGATCTCGGCGACGATCGACAGGGCGATCTCCTCGGCCGTCCGGCTGCCGATGTCCAGCCCGCAGGGGGTCCGCAGTCGTTCGAGGTGTGCGTCGGGTATCCCGGCGTCGCGCAGTCGTCGCACCACCGCGGGGGCGTGTCGCCGGCTACCCAGCATCCCGACGAACCGCGCGTCGCTGGCCAGCGCCACCCGTAGCACCGCCTCGACCCAGCTCGCGTCGTGGTCGGAGATCACCACGGCGTCAGCGTCGCCGGGCGGGGCGGCCAGCAGGTAGCGCTCCGGATCGTCGGCTTTCACCTCCACGCCCTTGGCGACGTCAGTGTCGCCGCCCGGCGAGATCAGGACCGCTCGGCGGCCAAGGGTGCGCGCGAGGGCAGCGACGGCCCGCGCGACCGGGTTGGAGCCGATGACCAGGACGGCCGGCTCCGGCTCGTGCACCTCGGCGAACAGCTCGACCCCAGGCTGGTCGCCGGCCTCCGGTCCGCCGGTGCGCCGGCGCAGCGCCGCGGGGCCCGCCAGCGCCTCGGCGGCCAGTGCGATACCGATCGCGTCGTACTCCGAGCACCCCAAGGTGCCAGCCAGCACCCCGTCATCACCGACCACCAGCTTCGCGCCCGGGTGGCTGGGGGCCTCGCCGTGCACCTCGACGACGGTGACCAGCACGACCCGCTCGCCACGCGCCCGTGCACGTGCCAGCGCGTCGTACACCTCCATCAGCCGGTTGCGCCGGTCGCTGCGACGAGGTCCGCGACGGCCTCCGGATAGAACTCGCCAAGCAGGTCCAGGTCCGGCATGGCGTCGCGGTCGCCAAGCATGCCGACGTACATGCCGCCGGCGTAGGAGCTGACCGCGATGGACAGCGCGCTGGTGCCCGACAGGGGGACGAACGGGTAGCTGGACTGCAGCTTGCAGCCGGCCAGGTAGCGCGGCTGCTGCGGTCCCGGAGCGTTGGACAGCGCGATCGTGTAGCGCTGGTCCGCCCACGCGACGCGCGCCGCCATGGCGTGCAGGTTCGGCGGGGCGTAGCCGGCGAGGCGGACCAGGCTCTCGGCGGCCATCGCCTGACGCTCCTCCTTGACCACTGACATCTCGCCCATGATCCGGTACAGGCGCGCCACGGGATCCATCTGCATCACGGGCAGCGGTGCGAGCACACCGACGACGCCTTCTCCTGCCGGCCGCGCCTCGGCGAGGTTCAGCGCATCGGCGGCGACGTGGACGTCGTGGACGCGCAGCGGGACCATCACCCGCAGGTCCAGGTCCTTGGTGTCATAGCCGCGCCACCGCAACAGCCGGCCGACGGCGTCCGCCGTGACGGCGACGACGATGTCGTTGATCGTGCAGCCGACCTCGCGGCGGATCGCGCGCAGGTCCTCAAGCGCCAGGTCGGCCACCGCGAACCGGCGATGCGGCGTCAGCGGGACGTTCAGCGGACTGGTCGGCGGTTGCCGCGCCACCCGGACCGCCATGTCGGCCGCGGCGGCGACCGCGGTCGCGGCCGCCCCGACCACGTCACCGGGACGACTCACCACGGTCTCCGCGGCCTGGCGCAGCGTCCGCCCCAGCTGGGCCGCCCGACCCAGGCGCTGGCGGGCCGCGTCCACTGCGAGCCCGATCTCCCCCGGGACGTTTCTGGGCTCCCACCGCGCCGGCGGCTGGTCGGCGTCGTCGGGCTGGGGTGTCTCGTCGAGCATCGCGCCGAACGGGTCGGCTACCCCCTCGCCGGTCATCGCCAGATGCACCTTGCGGAACACCGCGACGCGGTCGCCGGCGATGCCGTCGATGACGTACAGCTCCCACAGCGGGCGGTTGCGGTCCAGCGGACGGGCGATCAGCCGCGACAGGTACTGGCCCAGCTGGCCCATGTCGCCCGGAGCGGGCAGCGCCGCATGGCGCAGGTGGTACGACAGGTCGAAGTCGACGTCGTCGACCCACACGGGGCGACCGGCTCCCGGCGCGGGCTGGTGGATCCGGCGCCGCGCCTGCGGGATCCGGTCGAGGCGACGCTCGAGCACCTGGGCCACGGTGGCGTAGTCCAAGGTGCCCTCGAACAGCCCGACACCCCCCATCTGCAGGGGCGTCGCAGTCGTCTCGGCGGCCAGGAGCGACGCGTCGGCCGCGCTCAGTCGGTGCACCATGGCCGCAAGCCTAATGGGCCGCTCGGACACCTGGTTACCGCTCGGTAACGACTTCTGGCTAGGCTGCGTCGACCCACCGGAGGGACGCCAGTGAGTGACACGACCGCAGCGCCGGCCGCGACCGACGGCGGCACGACGCGACACGACGCCGATCTGCTCATCATCGGGGCCGGACCGGCCGGGCTGTACGGCGCGTACTACGCGGGCTTTCGCGGCATGCGCGTGGCGATCATGGACTCACTGCCCGAAGCCGGCGGGCAGGTGTCGGCGCTGTACCCGGAAAAGCTCATCTACGATGTCGCGGGCTTCCCCGCGGTCAAGGGCCAACAGCTCATCGACAACCTCGTCGAGCAGGCGGCGCCGTTCGACCCCACCTACTTCCTGGGGCACCGCGCCGAGGAGATGGACCACGACGAGGACGCCGGGACGGTGACCGTCACCAGCCACAAAGGCCTGTCGGTCGTGTGCAAGGCGGTCGTGATCACCGGCGGCATCGGCACGTTCACGCCACGGCCGCTGCCCGACGCCGAGCAGTTCGAGGGCCGCGGGCTGCGGTACTTCGTGCCCAAGCTCGACGAGCTGTCCGGCCAGGACGTGCTGATCGTGGGCGGCGGCGACTCCGCCTTCGACTGGGCGCACAACCTCGAGCCCCTCGCGAAATCCGTCACCCTCATCCACCGCCGCGACCGCTTCCGGGCCCACGAGCACACCGTCGAGCAGGTGCTGAACTCGTCTGTGCGGGTGATGACCTTCACCGAGGTGGCTCGGATCATCGGTGACGACCACATCGCCGCGGTCGAGGTGTTCAACAACAAGACCGACGAGCGAGAGACCCTCGACGTGCAGGCCGTCGTGGCGGCGCTGGGCTTCACGGCCGACCTGGGCCCCCTGACGCGCTGGGGGTTGGAACAGCACAAGCGCCACATCGTCGTCGACACGTCGATGCGGACCAACGTCGACCGGGTCTTCGCCGCGGGCGACATCACCGAGTACGACGGCAAGGTCCGCCTGATCTCGGTCGGCTTCGGCGAGGCGGCGACGGCGGTCAACAACGCCGCCACCGTGGTGGACCCGTCCGCCAAGCTGTTCCCCGGGCACTCATCGGACGCCCCGCCCGCGTGACCGGCACGCCGCTGCGCCCCCGCAACGACTACCGGCAGTACGACGACCTCGCCGACCACTGGTGGCGCACCGACGGCGACTTCGCCGCCCTGCACTGGATCGCCGCCGCTCGCGCGCCTCTGATCCCCCAGCCGGCGCCGGGTGCGATCGCCGTGGACATCGGATGCGGCGGGGGGTTGATGGCGCCGTACCTGCGGGGCTACCGGCACGTCGGTGTCGACCTCAGTGAGCAGTCGCTGCGCCTGGCCCGCGACGCCGGCATCGAAGCCGTCCGTGGCGACGTGACAGCGCTGCCCCTGCCCGATGCTGTCGCCGACGTCGTCGTCGCGGGTGAGATCTTCGAGCACGTCGAGGACCTCGAGGGCACGGTCGCCGAGGTCGCGCGGGTCCTCAAGCCCGGCGGGACGATGGTCTGCGACACGATCAACGACACCCGGTGGGCACGGTTCTCGCTGGTCACGGTGGGCGAGCGGATGCCCGGCGGGCCCCCGCCGCACTGTCACGACCCGCGGCTGTTCGTGTCTCCGCAGCGGCTCAAGGCAATCTGCCGGCGCCACGGCATCGAACTGGCGGTACGCGGCCTGCGCTTCTCCGTGCGCGACTACGCCGCCTTCCTGCTGTCGCGTGGCCGGCCGGTGCGTATGGTGCCCACCCGGTCGCTGGCCGGCGTCTACCAGGGGAAGGGAACGAAACGATGAGCACCGGCTCCACGATCGAGGCCGCGCAGCGGTGCGCGTCCCGGTTCGCGGAGCGGGCGTCCATCCACGACGAGCAGGCGTCGTTTCCCACCGACGACGTGGCCGACCTGCGCGACGCCGGGCTGCTCGGGTTGCTGGTGCCCGAACGACTGGGCGGCGCCGGCGCCGGCTTCGCCGAGTACGTCGAGGTGGCGATGACGCTGGCGGCCGGCAGCGGCGCCACCGCCCTGGTGTTCAACATGCACGCGTGCGTCACCGGCGCACTGGCGGGCGTGCCCGACGACCTGGCCCGCCAGCTGGGGGCGCCGGAGTGGTTTTTCGATGCCCGCGACGAGATGCTCGCGCGCGCCGCCCGCGGGGCGCTGTACGGCGTCGCCATCACCGAACGGGGCGCGGGCTCACGACTGTCGAAGATGACCAGCACCTTCCGCCGCGAGGGCGACGGGTACCGCATCAGCGGGCACAAGAGCGTCGCGACGGGCGCCGGCCACGTCGACGCCTACCTGGTCGCCGCGCGGGCGGCGGACGCCGACGACGAGGACCCGCGGGTGTCGTACTTCCTGGTCCCCCACGGCGACGGGGTCACCGTCGTGCAGACGTGGGACCCCCTGGGGATGCGCGCCACCGCCAGCAACAGCGTGCGGCTGGACGCCCTCGTGCCGGCCACCGCGCTGATCGGGGGCATCGAGGGGCTGGCGGTCCTGCTGGCGTACGCGATGCCGCAGTGGCTGGTCGCCTCCTACGCCGCGGTCTACGTCGGCGTGGCGCAGGCACTGCTGGACGAGGCGGTTCGGTACGTCACCGCACGCAGCGTCGCCGGCCAGCCCGGCGGCCTGGGCGGGGTGGGGTTCGTCCGGGCGCGGCTGGGACGCGCCGACGCCGCCGTGGCGGCCGCCCGGCTCGCGATCCGCGAGGCCGCCCGGTGCGTGGACCTCGCGCCCGGCGAGCCGGAGACCAACCGGGCGATCTACCGTGGGAAGCTGTTGGCCGGCGACGCGGTCTCCGAGGTCGCCCACAGCTGCACCGAGGCGTGCGGCCTGGGGGCGCTGGGCAAAGGATCGACGATGGAGCGCTTGTACCGGGACGCCCGCAGCGGCGCGATCATGCCGCCGTCGTCCGACGTGTGCGCTGACGTGCTGGGCACGGCCGCGCTCGGGCTGGACCCCGTCACCGGCTCGGAGGTGCGGCCGTGGTGACCGCCGCCGTCGTCGGCCACGGGACCGCGCTGCCCGCTCCGATGCCCCAGCAGGCGCTGTGGGACGACTTCTTCGACCGCCACTACGACGGCAGCCCGCTGGCCCGGCGGATCTTCGACCGCGCCGGTGTCGAGGTCCGTCACGGCGTCGCTGACCCCCGGGTGCAGGACCTCAGCGAGTGGAGCACTGCGGCACGGATGCGCCGATTCGTCACCGAGGCCATGCCACTGGGCAAGGAGGCGCTGTCGCTGTGCATGGACGACGCGGGGTTGCGCCCCGATGACGTCGACGCCTTGACGGTCGTGTCGTGCACCGGCTACGCCACCCCGGGCTTGGACATCCTGCTGGCCCGCGATCTCGGGATGCCACTGGACGTCCAGCGGCTGCACGTCGGCCACATGGGGTGCTACGCCGCGATCCCCGGACTGGCAGCGGTGTCAGACGCAGCGGTCGCCCGTGGCGCCACCGGCCTGATGCTGTGCCTGGAGCTGACCAGCCTGCACATCCAGCCGGCGACCGACGACGCGGACCAGATGGTCGCCCATGCCCTGTTCTCCGACGCGGCGGCGGCCATCGCCGTCACGCCCGACGCGCCGATGGGGATGGAGATCGTCGACGTCATCGCCCGCACCGACGCGTCGCGGTCGGCGCTGATGACCTGGGACGTGACCGATCTGGGGTTCCGCATGGGTCTGTCTCCCCAGGTGCCCGACGTGCTGGCCGATCACGTCGGTGACGTCGTCGCCGAGCTGTGCGACCGCAACGCCATCACGGTCGACGCGATCGACGGGTGGGCCGTCCACCCCGGCGGGCCAAGGATCGTCGACGTCGTTGCCTCGCGCCTGGGCCTGTCCGACGACCAAGTCGCCCACTCGCGCGAGGTCCTGCGCAGTCACGGCAACTGCTCCTCGGCGACGGTGCTGTTGATCATGCAGCAGATGCACGACGATGACGTCGTAGGTGCCGGCGGCCACGCGATCGCCATGGCGTTCGGCCCCGGTCTGACGCTGTACGCCGCGCTGCTGCGCCGACGCTGACGCGTCAGTACTCGCGCCGGGTCACCTCACGGCCCTGCCGGTCCCGCAGGATGAGCACCCCCCCGTCATCGCGCAGCACCTCGCGGTCCAGCCCGTTGAAGAAGCGCTCCGGTGGACGGTTGTCGCCCGTGCCGGTGTGCACGTCCAGCGTCGACCCCGGCGGCATGGTGTAGCCCTCGCCGATCCGCAGCGTGCCGCCACCCTCGTACTCGATGGTCCAGCCGCTGACGTTGACCGGCGTCCGGCCACTGGCGAGCCGGACGTATTCGCCGCCGTTGTGGGCAAGGTCGTCACCGTCCGGGTTCGCCACGACCTGGCCGATCTTGACC
>DATLGM010000163.1:0-3103 GCA_035540515.1 Egibacteraceae bacterium
GGATGGAGCGGATCCACGCCGTCACCGGGGAGACGGTGTTCCTGTGCGTCCGGCGTGGTCGCGACGCGGTGTGCATCGAACGCATCGACGGGCGGCGGGTCCAGTCGCTGGCGCTGCGCATCGGCAGCGCACTGCCGCTGCATGCCGGCGCGGCGCCGCGCGTGCTCCTCGCGTACGCCCCGCCCGCCACGTGGGATCAGTACCTCGCCGAAGCGCCGCTGGAGCGGTTCACCGACGCCACGCCCGTGACCGCCGAACAGCTGCGGCCCCTGCTCGAGCAGGTGCGCGCCTCGGGGGTCGCGGTCAGCAACGAAGACGTTACACCCGGCATCGCGGCCCTCGGCGTGCCGGTGTTCGACCACCGCAGCGAGGTGGTCGCGTCAATCTCCATCAGCGGCCTGGTGGCCGGGATCCTCGGGTCTGACGCCGACAAGTTGCGCGACATGCTCGTCGAGGCGGGTCATGAGGTGTCCCGCCAGCTGGGCCACGCACGCGACCTGCAGTCCACAGCGAAGGAATAGGCACATGCCCCACACGGATCCACCGGTTGTCACCCGCGACGAGGGCCGGCCCTTTCTGGGCCTCGGCGCGCCGGTGTACCGCCTGATGCACCCGAAGACGGTCGGCAGCGACCAGCTCGGCGTCTCCCTGTGCTGCATGCAGCCGGGTGACCGAGTCCGACGGCACCGCCACGTCTACGAGGAGGCGTACTACGTCCTGCGCGGCTCCGGGACGATGTGGCTGGAGGGCCATGGCGAGCTGCGGCTGCAAGAGGGCATGTCGGTCTACATCGCCAGCAATCGCGGCCACGGGCAGGTCAACGACGGCGACGAGCCGCTGGAGATCCTGTGCTCGCTGTCGCCGCCGCCGGTGGAGGGCGAGCTGCCCGAGTTCATCGACGACGAGGAGGACGCCGCATGACCGCGACGGTGACCGGGGACGAGCAGCTGCTTGAGCGGCTCCGGGAGCGCGCGCTGTTTGCCCGGACGGAGACCGTCCGGCTCATCAGCATCGCCAAGACCGGCCATTACTCCTCGGCGTTCTCCTGCGCGGAGATCCTGGCGACGCTGTACTACGGGCACATGCGGCTCAAGCACGGCGAGCCGGACTGGTCCGAGCGTGATCGCTTTCTTTTCGGCAAGGGACATGCAGCCGTGGCGCTCTACCCCTTCCTGGCCGACTACGGTTTCTTCGACCACGCCGTCCTCGACGAGTACACACGGCTGGGCAACCCGCTGGGTGACCACCCGGACATGCGCAAGGTGCCCGGCATCGACTTCAGCTCGGGGTCGCTGGGTCACGCGCTGTCGGCGGGCCTCGGCATGGTGCTCGGCGGTCGGGTGCAGGGGCTGAGGTATCGGGTTTTCGTGCTGCTCGGCGACGGTGAACTGCACGAAGGTCAGGTATGGGAGGCCGCCCTGTCGGCTGCCCACCACCGGGCCGGCAATCTCGTGGCCATCGTGGACCGCAACGAGTACTGCCTGGACGGCAAGGTCAACGACGTCATCAACATCGAACCGGTCATCGACAAGTGGCGGGCGTTCGGCTGGGAGTCGCTGGAGGTCGACGGCCATGACGTGGGGGCGCTGCTCGAAGCCCTCCGCGCAGTCGATGATCCCGACCGCGACCAGCCGGCGGTGATCGTCGCGCACACCGTCAAGGGCAAGGGGATCACGTACATGGAGGAGGAGTTCGGTTGGCACCTGGGCTACCTGGTCCCCGAGGACGAGCGCGACGCGCTTGAAGAGCTGAGGAGGGGCGCATGACCACCACTACCTTGCGCGAGGGGTCTTGGCACCTGCTGCAGCTGCTCGACTCGGCGCCGGGATTGCTGTCGCTGTCCGACGCCCTGATCGAGCTCACGGAGCAGGGCCACCCCATCGTGGCCGGAACCGCAGACCTGAAGTACTCCAACGGGCTCGTCCGCTTCCAGCAGCGGTACCCGGAGCGCTTCTTTCAGTTCGGCATCTCCGAGCAGAACATGGTGTCAGCGTCGGCCGGCCTGGCGACCACGGGACTGAAGCCCTACGTCGCGACGTTCGCGTCGTTCCTGGCGCTGCTGTGCTGCGAGCAGATCCGCACCGACATCGCGTACGGCGCACAACCCGTGCGGCTGATCGGCCATCACGCCGGCATCAGCCTTGGCTTCTACGGCACATCGCACCACGCGACCGAGGACCTGGCGATCATGCGCAGCATCGCCGACCTGACGGTAGTCGCCCCGGCAGACGCCGGCGCGCTGGGGGCGGCGCTGCGTGGCACCGTCGACCACGACGGCCCGATCTACTTCCGGATCAACCGCGGTCGTGAGCCGAAGGTGTACGACGACCGCGACGCGCCCTTCGAACTGGGCAAGGCCGTAGAGCACGGCACCGGTGAAGATCTGACCATCATCGCCACGGGCTCGATGGTGCACCCCAGCCTGGTGGCAGCCGAGCAGCTGCGCGCCGACGGCTTCTCCGTCGGGGTGCTCGACATGCATACGGTCAAGCCGTTGGACGAGGCGGCGGTGCTCGCGGCCGCCGACCGCTCCCGCCAGCTGATGAGCGTCGAGGAACACAACGTCTACGGTGGCCTCGGCGGCGCGGTTGCCGAGGTCTTGGCGCGGGAGGGCGCGGGGGTGCGGCTGCACCGCCACGGCATCCGCGACACCTACAGCCTCGTCGGCCCCCCCACCCACCTGTACGCGCACTACCGCCTCGACGGCGACGGCGTCGCGGCCGAGGCGCGCGAGCTGCTCCGCTGACGCGAGCCGCCACCGACCTGTAGGAGATCACCGTGCAAGCAGTCACCTTCACCGGCGCCGGCGGTAACGAGGTCGTCGAGGTCACCGAGCGCCCCGATCCCGAGCCGCTGGGCGAAGAGGTCCTCGTGCGTGTCCGCTACGCCGGCGTGAACCCAGCTGACGTGCAGCAGCGGGATGGACGCTACCCGGCCCCCCCTGGGGTGGTCGCCGACATCCCAGGGCTCGAGGTAGCGGGCGTGGTCATCGCTTGCGGCCCGCGGGTGCAGGCATGGCAGCCCGGTGACCGCGTGTTCGGCCTCGTCGCCGGCGGAGGTCTGGCTGACCGCGTCGTGGTCCACGAGCGCTGCGTCACCCGGG
>DATLGM010000164.1:0-2683 GCA_035540515.1 Egibacteraceae bacterium
TCACCTACCTGTCCGGCAGCGGCAACTACGTGATCCGCAACCAGTCTCTCGCCGGTGGAATGCTCAACCCACCCGGCGGCTGCAGCGGTGCCCAGATCACGGTCGGGCCAAGCGGGTCGGGCCAGTGAACACACTCAAGCGCAAGCGCTCCCGCGGGCAGTCGCTGGCCGAGTTCGCGCTGATCCTGCCGCTCCTCATCACGCTCACCGGCGCGGCGATGGACTTCGCCCGCGTGTACCAGGCGTCCATCACCCTGCAGACGGCGACGCGCAACGCCGCCGAGTTCACGGCCACCCGGTCGGTGAGCCAGTCGGGCGCCCAGACAGAAGCGCAGCGCGTCGTCTGCACCGAGACCCAGAACCTGCCCGGCTTCACCGCCGGATCGGGCGGCAGCATCCCGACGTGCACCGCGCCGACCGTGACGGTGACGAGCTTCACGGTGAGCACCACGGCGCCGGGCGCCAGCGCAACCTATCCGCTGGCGACCTCGGTCGTCCATGCGGAGCTTCCGTTCCGCACCGTCATCCCGTGGCCCTGGCTGCCCGGCGGCACATGGGACATCGGAACGACCCAGACGTACACGGTGATACAGGGGCGATGATGCTGATCCGACATGACCGAGACGCCCGCGGACAGACCCTCGTCGAGTTCGCGCTGATCTTTCCGCTGCTCGTCGGGATGCTCGTCGGCGCGTTCGACCTCGGCCGCGTGGTGCTGGCCAACGACCTTACCGCGAACGCGGCGCGCGAAGCCGCGCGCTTCGCCATCGTCCACGGCGGCTCACAGCTCACAGCTTGCCCGGTCGGCCCGCACGACAGCACCGACCTGACCCCGCCGGCCGCATCCGCGTCATGCCCGTACCCATCGCCCTCCACCGAGTCCATCAAGCAGGTCGCCCGCGACTTCGCGAGCGCCGGTGGACAGGCCGTGACCGTTACGGTCTGCTATGGCAGCGGATGCAGCGGAGACACGAGCACGGCCTTCAACAAGCGTGGAACCGAGGTCACCGTCAGCGTGACCGCGACCGTCAGCACGGTGGCGGCGCGCATCATCGGGATCGAGACGTTCACCGTCTCGAGCACCTCGACCATGCTGGTGAACAACTGATGGCCCCGCTGCCACGACGCGACGAGCGCGGCCAGGTGATGCCGATCGTCGCCGTCGCCTTCACGGTGCTCATCGCCTTCCTGGCGGTCCTCTTCGACGGGGCTCACGGCATGAACACCCGGCGACAGCTCCAGGATGCCGGCGACGCGGCGGCGCTGGCGGCCGCGAACGTGATCCAGGTCGGAACGCCGAAGGGCTGCAGCGCCAGCGCCAACACCACGCCGCGGGCGAGCGTCGCCCAGGCCGCGCGCGACAGCCTCACCTCCAACCTGTCGTGGTTCGACCCGAACGACGCGATCATCAGCTGCCCGCCGGGACGGGACAACAACGCCGTCTCGGTGGAGCTCGCCACCGTCAGCCAGCGATTCTTCGGCGGCGTCATCGGCGGCGACATCAACGTCCGGACGCGAAGCTCCGCCTACAACGGACAGACCGGCGGAACGATCTGGTCGGTCGTCCTCCTCAACCCGCGCAATCCGGGCTGGCCGCAGGCTCGCAACGGGTGCCCGTCGATGCTCCTCTCCGGCGGACCGACCGTGACGCTCGAGGGTTCGGTCATCATCAACTCCTCGTGCCCCGCCTCGAGCGGCGGTGGCCTTGCCACCAACGGCAACGCCTCGAACCTGACGATGACGAACGGCGCGGCGATCAACATCGTCGGCGGCTATTCGCCGGCGGCACTCACCATCAATCCGGCACCGGTGACGGGCGCCAACCCCGTGAAGGATCCGCTGGCCGGCCTGCCGCCGATGGATACGACCGGCATGACCGTGCGCAGCACCTCGCGCCTGGTCCTGAACAACGAGACCCGTGTGCTCGAGCCCGGGATCTATACCGGGGGCATCCAGCTCCGAAACAGCTCGATCGCACTCATGCGGCCGGGCGTCTTCGTCCTGAACGGCGGCGGCCTCGACGTCGGCGCGCAGGCCACGGTGCTGTCGATTCCGTCGTCTGTCTCCACGGTCCCGGCTAACTGGAACACGACCTGCGTGGCCGGAAGCTGCGGCGTCCTGCTCTACAACACGGGCACGACGTCGACGATGTCACGCATCACCGTCGGCGCGGGGGCGACCGTCAAGCTTCGCGCCTACGAGCCCAGTGCCCAGCCGAACGGCGTCTCGGACTACCGCAGCCTGCTCATCTGGCAGAACGGAAACCCTGTCCCCACCATCAGCTACGGCCAGCCTGACGTCGAGCTGAGCGGTGGCGGCTCCGTCAATCTGCGCGGCACGGTCTATGCGCCGTCGGCGAAGGTGAGCATGGGCGGTGGATCCGGCGGATCGGGTGGGTCGACCGACGTGACGCTGCAGTTCATCGCCTGGGATCTCGAGTTCCGGGGCAACTCGAGCTTCGTCTTCCGCTTCTCGGACAACGACTTCGCGCGACCGACCATCTACGGGCTGTTCACGCCGTAACGGGCCGATGATGCCCGGATAGCACGAAACCCGGCTGGCGGGAGCCGGGTTTCGTTCTGGAATGCGTGGTTGCGGGGGACGGATTCGAACCGCCGACCTTCGGGTTATGAGCCCGACGAGCTACCACTGCTCCACCCCGCGACCGCCCATGCTAGTGGCGA
>DATLGM010000165.1:0-4347 GCA_035540515.1 Egibacteraceae bacterium
CTGGGGGCTCGGGGCTGATCCCGTCGTCCGCCGTCCGCTGCGTCGCCGCGTCGGGGTCGTCATCGGCGCGCCGGTCGACCTGCCCGAGCACCGCGGCGACGGGCTCGAGCTCACCGATGTGGCACAGCACATCCTCGACGCGGTCCGGGCCCTGCGGCCCGAGGCAGAGCGGCTGGCGCGCTCTGGGTGAGCGCCAAGACGGCGCGGACATCGACCGGGTGTAGACGTCGGCTCCAAACGTGGTGACACGCGGTTCCTACCCCGTCGGGCGCACCCGATAGTCCGTCGGCAAGTTGTGAGGTTTTCGAAGGCGCCCTTGCGGGCAGGCCCAGACAGCAACCGACCCCTTGAGCAAGGGCCGATTGTGCCGGAGTTCGAACTCGCCACCCTCGACATGGCGATCATCGTCGCGTTCACCGCGTCGATCGTCGGCATCGGGTTCTGGGTCGGGCGGAAAAAAGAGAACGCGGACGACTTCCTGCTTGCCGGCCGGGGGATGGCCTGGCCGCTGGTCGGCTTCTCGTTGCTCGCGGCGCAGTTCTCGGGGAGCCTGTACATCGCCCTGGCGGGAGGCGGCTACGAAGAGGGCATCGTCGTCTGGAACTTCGAGTGGATGGCGACGTTGGTCCTCGTCGTCTTCGCGATCTTGATCCTGCCGTTCTATCTGCAGACCAAGATCACCACCGTTCCGGAGTTCCTCGAACGGCGCTACGACCGTCGAGCCCGCAAGACGTTCTCGGCGTTCACCGTGCTGACCGGAATGTTCATCGACAGCGCCGGCGCGATGTTCGCCGGCGCGATCGTGATGCAGCTGCTGTGGCCGGAGACGCCGCTGCTGATCCACATCGCGATCATCGCGCTGCTCGGTGGCGGCTACGTGATCTTGGGCGGGCTGCAGGCCGTGATGATCACCGACACCATCCAGGGGCCGGTGCTGTTCCTGGCCGGCGGCGTCGTCTTCGTGATGGCCTTCGCCCAGTTCGACTTCGACTGGAGCGTCTTGCAGGAGCTGGCGCCGGAGCGAGGGTGGACGGTCGTCCGCGAGCCCGGCGACGAGTTCCTGCCGTGGCCCGGCCTGTTCACCGGGGCGATATGGCTCAGCTTCTACGTGTGGGTCACCAACCACATGGTGGTCCAGAAGGTCCTGTCGGCCAAGAACATCGACCACGGCCGGTGGGGCGCGCTGTTCGCGGGGCTCATGCAGCTGCCACTGCTCGTCCTGGTCATCTTCCCGGGGATTCTCGGACGCGGGGTGTTCGAAGAGCTCGACGACCCCGACATGGCCTTTCCTGCGCTGATCTTCGAGTTCCTGCCCATCGGCATCCGAGGCTTTGTCGTCGCCGCCCTCATCGCCGCGCTGATGTCCACCCTGGACTCGGTTCTCAACGGCGCTTCGAGCCTGGTCGTCAACGACTGGATCAAGACGTCGAACCGCGAGTTCAGCGAGCGTCAGCTGCTGGTCATCAGTCGTTCGCTGGTGGCGGTCTTCATGGTGGTCGCGGCTCTGTGGGCGCCGGTCATCACCACCTTTGACACCATCGTCGAGTTCTTCCAGTCGTTCCTCGGCTACGTCACCATGCCGCTGGTCGTCGTCCTGCTCGGGGGGATCTTCTGGAAGCGCGCGTCATCGACCGCTGCCTTCGTCACCTTCGGCGGCCTGCTGCCGGTGGGTGTGCTCGCCTTCTTCGCGGTCGAGATATTCGATCTGGCCGAGGTGCAGTTCCTGTACGCCACCGGGATCATGTTCGCGGCCAGCGTCATCGTCTTCGTGGTGGCCAGCCTGATGACCGACCCGCCGCCGGCAGAGCAGGTCGAGGAGACGACCTGGTCGACCGAGACGTGGCGCAAGGAGAGCGAGGAGCTGGCCGGCAAGCCGAAGTGGAAGAACTACCGCTATCTCGCCGGCGCGCTGTTCGTCTTCACGATCCTGATCGTCATCCCGTTCGTGTAAGGGCTTGTCATGTCCGGATTCCCGCAACGCGTCCTGGTCGGCGTCGATGTCGACGCCGCGAGCGACCGAGCGGTGGAGACCGCGGTGCAGCTGTGTGCCCGCTCGGGTGGTGAGCTGCACCTAGCCCACGTCAAGCTCACCCATCCGTCACTGCGCGGCAGGAGCATCGGCTCGGCGCAGGCCGACCAGATGCGCAGCGAAGCGGAGACGCTCTTGGCCCGACACGCCGACCGGGTCGACGCGGACAGTGGTGTCGACCTGGCGGGGCGCCACGTGCGATTCAGCCGGCGGATCGAGGACGCGCTCGTCGACCTGGCCGCCGAGATCGCGGCCGACCTCGTGGTCGTGGGCACCGGCAAGGCGGGCGACGTGGGCCGGCGCCTCATCGGAGCACTCGGTCGACCCGTTCCCGGAGAGGTGCTACCCGCCGTGCTCGTCGTCCGTCACGCCTGATCCCACACGCCGACGTCCATCGACCACAGCGACGCCGTGCGACCGGCGATCCGCACCTGCTCGTCTCCTTCGGGGCGCGCGCCTTCCCCATGCCGACGGCCGGTGTCCAGCAGCAGCCGCCAGCGGGCATCGGGGAGATCCAGCACCCAGTCGGTGTCATCCAGGTTCGCCGCGACGAGGACTGCGGATCCGTCGGCCGCCCGGCGAACGACCGCCAACCGCTCCGGATCCGCCGTCAAGATCTCCACCAGGTCGCGCCGGCCGTTGCCCAGTGCCGGCTGTGACCGGCGTAGACCGAGCAGGTGGCGCCACAGCTCGCGGCGCGCGCGACCCTCAGCGGACTCCGCACGCGACCACTGCAGGCCGCTGCGCTCGAAGGTCTCCGGGTCCTGCGGGTCGGGGACCTCGGCACCGGTGAAGGAGGCGAACGCGGCGAACTCCTCGCGCCGGCCGTTGCGGACGGCGTCAGCGAGCTCCGGCTCCGGATGGCTGGTGAAGTACTGGAACGGCTGCGTCTCGCCGTACTCCTCACCCATGAACAGCATCGGGGTCGTCGGCGAGGCGCACAGCAGCACCATCGCGATCTCCACCAGCTCCGGCGGCACCAGGGTCGTCAGCCGGTCGCCGGCAGCGCGGTTGCCGACCTGGTCGTGGTTCTGGATGCAGGTCACCAACCGGTGGCCGGGGATGTCGCCCAGGGGGGCGCCGACGGTCTTGCGGCGGTAGACCGAATACCGGCCGTCGTACAGAAAGCCTCGGCGGTACTGCTCGGCGACGTCGGGCAGCCCGGCGTAGTCGACGTAGTAGCCGTCGCCCTCGTTCGTGACGGCGGTGTGGATCGCGTGATGCAGGTCGTCAGCCCACTGCGCGTCCATGCCCGTTCCGCCCTCCGCGCGCGAGCGGATCGTCATGGGGTCTGAACGGTCGCTCTCGGCGATCAGCGCCAGCGGACGGCCCTCGGCGATGCTCAGCGCCTGCACGGCGTCGGCGATCTCCGAGAGGATGTGGGTGGCGGACCCATCGATGAGGCCGTGTACCGCGTCCAGGCGCAGACCGTCCACGCCGAAGTCCCGCAGCCAGTACGTGGCATTACCGACGATGAACGAGCGCACCGCGTCGCTGTCCTCGCCATCGAGGTTCAGCGCGTCACCCCAGGGGGTCGTGTACGCGTCGGTCAGGTACGGCCCGAAGTCGGGCAGGTAGTTGCCGCTGGGTCCCAGATGGTTGTAGACGACGTCGAGGATGACGCCCAAGCCTTGCGCGTGGCACTCGTCGACGAACCGCGCGAAGCCGTCTGGGCCGCCGTACGGCTCGTGGACGGCATACCAGGCGACGCCGTCGTAGCCCCAGCCGTGCGTACCGTTGAAGGCGTTGATCGGCATGACCTCGACGTGGGTCACCCCGAGCTCGGCCAGCGCCGCCAGGTGCTTGTGCGCCGCGCGGAAGGTGCCTTCGGGCGTGAACGTGCCGACATGCAGCTCGTAGATGACCGCACTGTGCAGCGGGACGGCCCGGAAGCCGCAGGTCTGGCGGGCCCCGGCAAGGTGGAGGACGCGCGAGGCCTCGTGGACGCCCGCCGGTTGCCACCGGCTGGCGGGGTCGGGGCGCAACGGCCCCCCGTCCAGGCGATAGCCGTAGTCGTCACCGTGCCCCGCCTCGGTGCGGATCTCGAACCAGCCGTGACCCCGGGCCTCCATGGGGACCGCCTGGCCGCCCAGGTCCAGCACCGGCTCCTTGGCGTAGGGGGCCCACAGCCGGAACGTCGCCGTCCCGTCGTCGTGGACGGTCGGGCCGTGGGCCACCTGGCTCATAGGTCGGAGATCTCCTCGTCACGGGGTTTGTCGGGCGCGAACCACAGGGCGCCCAGCGGTGGGATGGTGATGTCGGCGTGCGCGGGCAGACCGTGCCAGTCCCCCTCGACCGCCTCGACCGCACCCATGTTC
>DATLGM010000166.1:0-5899 GCA_035540515.1 Egibacteraceae bacterium
GCGGAGGCCGACGCCGGGATCGGCAGCGGCGCGCCGGCCCCAGGTGGCAGCGCCACGATGCCGCTGGTCGGCCGCGGCACGTCAGTGAGTCTGGGCCCCTCGCCAGGCGCATTGGCAGGCTCGGGCGCCTCGCCGGGTGGCGGGACCGCGGGTGGGCCGGCCAGTGCGGGTGAGGCCGGGGCGGCGCAGCCGACCTTGGCCACAGCGGACGCGATGGTGGCCGACCGCAGCGTGGCGGTCAGGCTGACGTTGTTCACCAGCCCGGCCTGGGCCGGGGTGCACACCACGGTCATCTCTACCGGAATGCGGTGGGGGACCGTGACGTCGAGGTCGTCGACCGCCACCGTCGCCGTGACGTCGGTCGCGATGGCGGGATCGCTGACCTTGAACGTCAGCGGCTGGCGGTCCTCCAACGCGAGCAGGATCTCCAGCAGCGGGGTGGCCAGGTCGGGATGGCCCTTGGCTTCCGCGACGTTGCAGACGATCGGGTCTCCCTCGGCCAGATCCGGGTCACCGTCACCGTCGCAGTCGACACCACCGGGTGGGGCAAGCGCGCCGGTCTGCAGCGACAGCACCTGCATCTGCGTGCGCATGAGCGCGTCCCCGTCGGCACCGACCTCCGGCGGCGGGTTGGCGATCAGCCCGATGTGCCCGACGCGCTCATCGATCAGGGCCTGGGTCGCGGTGACGGGGTCGGGACCGTCCGGATCGGGCTGCAGCGGTTCGTCCGTGACGTGGACGACGTAGCGGCGAGCGTCGCGCCACCGCACCTGTTGCCCGGCCGGGACCGGGGCGCCGACGGTCGCCTTCTGCCCCGCACCGGTGACGAGCTGGTACAGGGCGGTGTAGGCGGGTTCGGTGCCGCCGGCGCTGCGGATGCTGCGGAGCTTGCGAACCAGCTCTCCGGTCGGCGGTGCCATTTGGTGCAACAGCCGGTACCGCAGATCCCAGTCGCGGTATTCAGCGAGAGCGAATGCGACGGGGATCCGCGCGTCGGCGAGGTCACCGACGATCCGCTCGAGACCATGCGCAAGGGCGCGGTGGTCATCACCCATGGACCCCGATGCGTCCAGGAGAAAGGCCACGTCCAGCGGCGTTGGCCGGGCCGGGAGGTCCAGCTCGAAGCGCACGGTCGTGGTCTGTCCAACGTCCAGGTCCACGCGGCGTCGCGGCGGCAGGAACGCCGCGGGGTCCGGGTCGCGCAGCGGCGGCACGTCGTAGCGGGGGAGCGGCTCGACCGGAACCTCGACGGGCGGCACGGCCTTGCGGTCGAGCCAGACGATGAGGTCGTCGGTGCGGAACGCGAAGCGAGCGGGGTCACCGGCATCGGCTTGCGCATCGTCCAGCGCCGGCAGGTCCAGCACGTTGACATCGACCCAGCGGTCCAGCCACGGCACGTAGGTGAAGACACCGGTGTCGGCGGTGACGACGAAGGTGTCAGAGTCGGCGCCAGTGACGATCGACCGCGGACCGGCGCCCAAACCGGTGGCGAAGCGGTAGTCGAAGGTGGCGCCGCCGTCGCGTGAACGCAGCCAGCCGTTGCCGGACTCGAAACCACCCACGTCGAGCAAGGTCACCTGACCAGGGCCGACCCCGAGCACGCCCGGCGTGCCGGCCGACAGACTCGTGGCAGCCGGCACGAACTGCCAGGTTCTCCCGCCGTCCGGGCTGGCCCACAGTGCCCGCTGGCGGCCGGTGCCGAAGGTGCCCCACAGCCGCGAGTCGTCGACGGGGTCCACGGCAAGGTCGTCGAAGATGCGAAAGCTGGTCACGTCCGTGGGCCCGTCGGGAACGGAGCGCGGCGTCCACGTGCGGCCGCCGTCGCTGCTGGCATAGAGCACCGGTGGCCCGGTCAAGAACACCGCGCCCTGCAACGACAGGTACATGGTGTCCGGGTCACTGGGCGAGATGGCGAGTCGGCAGCCGGAGTCACCGCGGCAGCGGTTGCCCTTGGGTGACCACGTCGACGGGGGCAAGCCACCTGACAGCGACCACGTGCGGCCTGCGTCGGCGGTGGTGACGACCCATGGCTGCGGCGATGTCGAGGCCTCGCGATCGACGACGACCACCGCCAGCCGGCCGCGCCCGGACTCCGAGCGTGGCGCCTCGAGCTCGACGATGCGGGCGCCCGCGGCGGTGAAGGGCTGCTGCGCCGAAGGTGTCTGCGGCAGCTCGTAGGCGAGCGCCCAGGTGCAACCGCCGTCGTCGGTGCGCAGCACCGACCAGCCGTTGGTGACCCACGCTGTGCGGCGGTCGACAGGGTCAACAGCGAGGTCGGCGATGCGTTGGATCTGCTGGGCGCGCTTCGCGTCGATGGCCTCTCGTTGCGCGGCTGCAAGGTCCGGCGGTTGCGGGAACGTCGGCGCCGCCGCGACGGTCCACGCGCCGCGCCGCACCACAGCGTTCTCGCCTTCCCGGCACAGCATCCGCGCATCCGCGACCTTCGGTACGGCCGGCTTTCGCGACGACGGGTCGTTGATGTCGACGACGACGGTCTCCCCGCCCGTGACGTGACGCCGGACCGTGCGCAGGATTGCCACACCGTCGGTGCCTAACACCGCGAACGACCGTCCGCCGTCGCCCAGACCGACCACGTCGAGGACTCCGTCGACGGGGGGTGTCAGCTCCAGCAGGTCCAGCCGCTCGTCGACCAGCCAGGCATGGCCGACCCACGTCCCGCTTTCACGGCGCCCCGTGAGCACAACCCCCATCTCGCCGGTGCGGTCAAGGGCAAGTGCGGAGAAGTTGCCCTGCAGCCCCGGCTGGTCCTGGATCGCCGGCGTCGCGGTGGTCTTCCATGACTTGCCGCCGTCGCCGCTGCGCAACAGTCCGCTGACCTTATCGCCCACGCAGTACCTGCCGTGGTGCGCGACCAGGATCGTCGTCTCCTGTGTCGTCGACGCCTGCGCCACGGCAAGTCCGACCGCCGGCGAGCGTTCGGGCAGGGGCAGCGCCATGGGGCTGAAGGTCCGGCCGCCGTCGTCCGAGCGACCGCCGGTGCGGCAGCCGATGACGGCGGTCACGTTGTCGGCGTCTGCCGGCGACGCGGCTGCGAGCAGGTTTCTCGGGTCCTCGTCGTCGTGCGTCGCCGACGACGTCGCCATGGCCCACGTCCGGCCGGCGTCGTCGCTGCGCCACAGCTGCTCAGGTCCGAACGCGGACGCGCCGACGCGAAGGAACAGACGCTGCGGATCCGCTGCAGCCACGGACAGGTCGCAGGCGACGTTCTGCCCGCAACGCCCGGAGCCGCTGTAGCCCGACGCCGGCGCAGACGGCGCCGTCGGGACGGCCCACGTGCGTCCTCCGTCGTACGAGTGCACGGTACGCACGGACCCCGCGGCGACGCCTCCCGCATCGCCGAGCAGGAGGTGCACGTGCTCGATCGCGCCGTCGGCGGGGACAGCGACGCCGATCACCGCTTGCGGACCGTTGAATTTCATGCCAGCGACCGCAGGCGCATCCGGCGGGCCGGTCCAGATGGTGACCCATGTGCAGCCACCGTCGGTCGTGCGCAGCACCGACCGCCCGTTGGCGACCACGACGACGTCAGGCGTGTTGCGGGCGACGTCCATCTCCCACAGCGTGGCGGGCTCTCCCGCCGGGAACTGCGGTCTGGGCAGCACGCGCCATCGGTCCGGCCCGTGGTCGACGGATGTCCCGCACGCCGCGCGCGCCGGCGGCGACCACGGCACCACGATGACGCTGGCAAGCAGCGCCATCGCCGTGGCCACCAGCAGCAACCGCCCGCGGTTCATGGCGCGGGCACCGTCGAGGTGTTCGGCAGATAGGCCATCAGCGCGTCGCCCTCCAGCGACTCGTGGTCGCTGAGGGCGGCTGCGAGCTCCTCGACCGCGGGGCGGTGCTGTGCCATCAGCTGCTGCGCCTCTGCGCGTGCTTGGCGCAGGCAGTCCTCAACAGCGAGGTCGAAGCGCGCGCGAAGCTGCTCCGACACGTCACCGACGTCATGACGGCCGCCCAGGTGCACATCGGCAGCAGCGGCCAGCACGCGCTGGGCGACGGCGTCCGGCGTCATCGCGAAGCGGCCGACCATCGCCCGTGCCAAGCCGGTTGCTCGTTCCAGGTCATCCTCGCCGGCGGTCGATCCGCTGCCGGCGATCGCGGCCTCGGCCACCTCGCCGGCCAGCTCCACGGTCAGGCGGGCCCGGAGCTGGTCGGCGGTGTGCAACTGGGCGTCGTCGGCCCCCAGCACCGTCGCGCCGGCGCCACGGTTGCGCGCCACCACCGACGCGCGCTGGATCTCGCCCGCCAGTCCGAGGACAGCGGCAGCCACGGCATGGCCGGCCTCGTGCACGGCGACGCGGGAACGCTCCTCGGGCGTCAGCAGATGCGCCCGCCGGCGAGGCCCACCCGCGACTCGGTCGACCGCCTCGCGCAGATGGGAGCGGCTGACGACGCCTGACCCGTCCCGGACGGCCAGCAAGGCCGCTTCGTTCACCACGTTGGCCAGGTCCGCGCCGGAGAAGCCCGGCGTGCGGCGCGCCAGCTCGGGCAGGTCGATGTCATCCGCGACGCGCCGCTTCGCTGCGTGGACCGCCAGGATCTCCGCGCGCGCCTGCACGTCTGGCTTCTCCAGGACCAGGTGGCGGTCGAAGCGCCCGGGGCGCAGCAAGGCCGGGTCCAGGATGTCGGGCCGGTTGGTGGCCGCGATCACGACGATGCCCGCGGCGACGTCGAACCCGTCCATCTCCACCAGCAGCTGGTTGAGCGTCTGCTCTCGCTCGTCGCTTCCGCCGCCACTGCTGCTGCCGCGACGGCGCCCGGCCGCATCCAGCTCGTCGATGAACACGATCGCCGGCGCCACGGCACGCACACGCCGGAACAGATCACGCACGCGCGCAGCGCCCACACCGACCAGCGACTCGACGAACTCGGCGCCGGCCATCGAGAAGAACGGCACGCCGGCCTCCCCGGCGACGGCCTTGGCCACCAGCGTCTTGCCGACACCGGGTGGACCGAACAGGAGCACACCCTTAGGTGCGGCTGCGCCCACTTCCCGGTAGCGGGTGGGATCTCGCAGGTAGTCCACGACCTCACGCAGCTCGTCGACGACATCGTCGATTCCGGCGACGTCGGCGAAGCCCATGGCCGCTTGCACCCCACGGCGCTGTTTTCCGTCACCGACCTGCCCGAACGACGTCACCTCGCCGATGCCGCTGGAACCCCCTCGCGACGACGTCAAGAACAGCGCGAACAGGTCGGCGAGCAGGATCAACGGCAGCAGGACTGTGACGATGATGCGGACGGTGGCCTTGCCCGCCTGGGGATCGACGGTGATGCGTGCGCCGCCAGCCGCAAGGTCGCGCAGCAGCTGACCTGTCGCGGCGTCGGACTGGGGATAGGCGACGACGAAGCGCGCGGTCTCCGACCCTTCACGGAAGGTTCCTGCCAGCTGGGCGTCCTCGTCGCGCAGCTCGACCTCCATGACGCGGCCCTGGTCGATCAGCGTTTGGAGCTGGTCGAAGCTGAGTGCCTGCCCGTCCTGCACGGGGGTCAGGTAGCGCAGCCCCCACACCATCGCGGCCGAGAGGACGACGAGCAGCACCAGCAGCAGCGTCTGCACACGACCGCCCTTGCCTTTCATTCTCCGACGGCGTCGACGTTCCGCCATTGCGGAAGCGAAGCGGTGCATTGGCGAGGGACGCGCAGGTGTAGGCACAGGGGTCTCCAGAGCAGAGCAGAACGGCAATCAGTAATGATAATGATTACCATTTACTGTGCATGCGTCCAAACCAGGTGACGCCGGGGGCTCCGGACGGCCGAGTGCGCCGGTGGATCCACGGCCGGCTCAAAGGGTGCCGTGGCGGTCTGGCTGCAGAACGAAGACGTGATCGCGAACCACGACCCGCAGCGCCACCGCCGGCCGGCACGTCATGGCCGC
>DATLGM010000167.1:0-4887 GCA_035540515.1 Egibacteraceae bacterium
ATGATGCGCGCTGCTGAGCGCCACGTGATTGACCGCGTCCGGCCGACTGTTTGGATCGCGGGTGAATGGCGCGGGGCCGCGACAGGCGCCACTTTCCCGGTGGAGGACCCGTCGACCGGCACCGTGCTGGCCGAAGTCGCAGATGCCAACGCCGAGGACGCCCTCGCCGCTCTGGGCGCCGCCGCCGCCGTGCAGTCCGAGTGGGCCACACGGCCACCCCGGGAGCGAAGCGACATTCTCCGGCGCGCCTTCGAGCTAGTCGTCTCCCGCCGTGACGAACTCGCCGTGTTGATCACACTCGAGATGGGCAAGCCGCTCATGGAGTCCGCCAATGAGGTGGACTACAGCGCCGACTTCCTGCGTTGGTTCAGCGAAGAGGCGTTGCGCATAGGCGGGCGTTACGCGACGACACCGGACGGCATGGGCAGGATGCTCACGATGTCGCAGCCGGTGGGCCCATGCCTGTTCATCACGCCGTGGAACTTCCCACTGGCGATGGGGGCCCGAAAAGTCGCCCCGGCGGTGGCCGCGGGTTGCACCATGGTTGTCAAGCCAGCCCCCCAGACCCCCCTGACGATGCTGGCCCTTGCCGCCATCCTCGAGGAGGCGGGCTTGCCGCCGGGCGTGATGAACGTAGTGCCCACGACCGCGCCCGACGCTGTGGCCGGCCCGATGCTTGCGGATCCGCGATTGCGCAAGTTGTCGTTCACCGGCTCCACTCGGGTCGGCCGGCACCTGCTGGCCGCCGCCGGCGAAGGGGTGCTGCGCACATCTATGGAGCTCGGCGGCAACGCGCCCCTGCTGGTGTTCGAGGACGCAGACCTCGATGAGGCCGTAGCCGGGGCCGTGGTGGCGAAGATGCGGAACATGGGTCAAGCGTGCACCGCGGCCAACCGCTTCTACGTGCATGCCGCGGTGGCCGAAAGATTCACCCAAGCGCTGCACCAACGCATGGCGGCGCTGAAGGTTGGGCGCGGCGTAGAAAGCGGTACCGACGTTGGTCCGCTGATCGACTCGACTGCCCGTGAAAAGGTGGCCGCCCTGGTCAGGGACGCCAACGACGCAGGTGCCCGCGTGCTCACCTGCGCGGAACCCGCGGACGGACCCGGCTACTTCTTCCCCCCCACAGTGCTGGCCGACGTCCCGGCAAACGCGCGGGTCATGCACGAGGAGATCTTCGGTCCGGTCGCTCCGATCAGCACCTTCACGTGCGAGGACGAGGCCATTGAGGCCGCAAACGCCACCGAATACGGGTTGGTCGCCTATGCCTTTACCAAAGATATCGAGCGTGCCTTCCGCGTCGTCGAGCGACTTGACGTGGGCATGGTCGGCTTGAACTCCGGAAAGGTTTCCAATGCGGCCGCCCCGTTCGGAGGGGTGAAGCATTCCGGTATCGGCCGAGAAGGCGGGCCGGAGGGCATCGGGGAGTTCCTCGAGACCAAGTACGTGGCCATACCGGCCTACGCGTCAATGGCCTGACCGCACCATCTACGTTCGACCGCTCGGGCAGTGCGGGACGGTCGTTCGCAGGTCCTAACGCCCGTAAGCGAGCATGTTCTGCAGCAGCGTGTAGCCGGTGTAGGTGACTGCGTAGTTCTGCAGGCCGAACGGGTGGTAGTACTCCTCGGTGGGCTGGGGCAGCAGCGCGCCCAGGAAGGTCACCTGGCCGTCGCCGCGGGGGGCCTGCCCGTAGATCGTCTGACCGGTCCCGTTGGTGCCGGCCGTGACGCCGCCGGCGGCCTCCCACGCGGACTGCGCGACCTTCCAGTTCGGGGCGCTGTGCGCGGCGCTGTTGCCGAACCGGTAGCCGATCGGGACGGTGTCGTAGGTCTGGCTGGCGATGCCGCGCAGGCCGGCGTTGAGGGGGTGGGTGCGGTCGGTGAACGAGCCAACGGCCCCGACGTAGTGCTTGGCGACCGAGATCGCGGATTCCGGGACCATCCCCAGCTCAGGCAGGATCCGGACCGCACCGTCGAGCAGCACGAGGTTGCCGCCGGACTTCGTCCACGCGTCGATCGCGGACACGTAGGCTCCGCGGTCGCCCTCGGCCGGCATGACCTTGTCGGACACGACCAGCGAGTCGAACGCGTCGAGCACCGACGGGTCGTCGATGATCTGCGCGACGGTCAGCTTGGTCAGCGGGCGCTCGGCGTGCTCGTTGAGGTCGTCGAAGAACTTCATCCGGGTGGCCGAGTACGACGCCTGCCCCCAGCGCTCCTGCTGCTCGGGGGTGCCCTCGAAGCCGACGCCGTTCTCGTCGTCGTCGGTCACAACCTCCGGGTCGAACACGTACGCGACGTTGCCGCCGACGGGGAACGTGAACTCGACCGGATCGATGGCCTGCGTGAACATCGTGTTGTTGATTGCGCGCACCGAGTCGACCCAGACCTGGTTCGCAAGCCCCGAGTAGGTGATCGCGTTGCCGGCGGGGATGTTGGACACCGACAGCTCGGTGGCGAAGCCGGTACCGCCCACACCGCCCAGCTCGGTGGGGGTGTTGTAGTAGTCGATCAGCGAGCCCGACGCCGAGTAGCCCAGGATGTCGTACAGCGTCCCCCAGCGGTACGGCGCGACGCGGCCGCCGGTGGCCTGGTTGAGCTGCTCGAGCGTGTCGAGCACGCCGTACTCGGCCATCGCGTCGTTGATCGCGTCACCGAAGCGGGCCAGCGTCTCGGACTTCTGGTAGTCGAACTCGCCGACGATCTGCAGACCTGACGCGGCGGTCGGCTGCTCGGGCTGCATGAGCTGCCCGTGGTTGTCGGTGCCCAGCGACCACTGGCCGGTGTTGTCGCGCAGCAGCGTGTCGACGTGCACCGATTCGGGCTGGTCCAGCGGGCCGTTGGCGGGGTCCACCCAACCCTGCACGGGGAAGTTGCGGTTGAGGTCCCGGCCGCCGGTGTTCGCGCGGGTCCACGCGACGCTGGAGGCCTGCGCGCCGTAGATGTCCCCCCGCACCCAGCCGTCGGGGTTGGGGAACACGAAGTGCACGACGTGGGTGCGCAGCAGCTCAGGGACCCACTCCTGCGCGAACCGCGGGTCGACGAGGTCCTCGATGTTGCGCGCGGCGCCTTCGCGGCCGCCGATCTCGTTGCCGTGGATAGACGAGATGACCAGCAGCTTCTTCTTGGGCCCGTCGACGGTCTCGTCGGTCACGCGCACGTCCCACACGTCGTGGCCGGCGCGGCTCTTGCCCAGCGACACCATGTCGATGGTGTCGGGGAACGTGCGCTCGAGGAACGCCATGGCGCACTCAAAGTCCGGCAGCCGCAGGAACGCCACGGAGACGCGCGGTTCCGGGAACACCCGGCCGTCGGCGGTGACGTCGCCGCTGCGGCACTTGACCGGTTGCAGCTGTGCCATCGCGGAGTCGCGAAGGACTCCCTCCGGCGGGTTGAGCGCCGGGGCGGGACCCGCGGCGACCAAGGCGAGCAGGACAAACACAGCGGCGAGGCCGACCAAACGTCGCGTCATGCGCGCGAACTTCGACGCCGACCGGCGGATTCCTCCCATCACCGGGGGATGGACGGGGCCGGACGGCTCGGCCACTTGACGCGCCGCGGGGCTAGCATTTGCATCACGCCTCGCGGGGGCGCCGGCGAGGGAGTCGCGTTGCATTCCATATCGAACCAGCTGCTGGGAGCCGTTCGCGACCCGGCACGACTGCGGGCGCTGCATCTGACGCAGTTGCTGGACTCGCCGCCAGAAGAGTCCTTCGACCGCTTCACGCGACTGGCGGCACGAGTGACCAAGGCGCCGGTCTCCCTGGTGACCCTGGTGGACGAGGACCGACAGTTCTTCAAGTCCTGCCTCGGCTTGCCGGAGCCGTGGGCCAGCGACCGCGAGACCCCACTGTCCCACTCGTTTTGCCAGCACGTGGTGGCGCAGGGAGAGCCGCTCATCGTGACGGACGCGCGGACGGACGCGAGGCTGCACGACAACCTGGCGATCCGCGACCTCGACGTGGTTGCCTACGCCGGCTGGCCGGTGCTGGCCCCGGACGGCTCGGTGCTCGGCTCGTTCTGCGTCATCGACTCCCAGCCGCGGGAGTGGACGGAGGAAGAGCTCGCCAACCTGGCCGACATCGCTGGGTCGGTGAATGCCGAGATCGCCTTCCGCCACACCCTCGTGGCCGAGCACACCGCACGTCAGGAGGCAGTGCAGGCCAACCTGCGGCTGCGGTTCGTGGCCGAGGCGAGCACGCTGCTGACCCAGACGCTCGACGCGGACCGGGTCCTGCAAGAGCTGGCGAAGATCGCCGTCCCCGCGCTGGCGGACTGGTGCATCATCGACGTCGCCGAGGGCCCTTTCCTGCACCGCCGAGCCTTTGCTCATGCCGGCGCCGGCCGGGAGGCAATCGCTGCCGAGCTCAGCAACTACCCGCCGCGGACGGACTCGCCGGCCGGGCCCGGCCGGGCCTTTCGCGTCGGCGGCCCTGAGATCGTCGCGCCGGTGACTTCCGAGTGGATCGAGGGCAAGGCCCAGGACGCGCGCCATCGCGAGCTGCTGTACGCGATGGGCATGGATTCCGCGGCCTTCGTGCCCCTGGTCGTCAAGCGGCGGGCGATCGGCGTCATGACGTTCGTCTCCAGCGATCCGGCCCGCCGCTACACCGAGGACGACCTGGAGGTGTTCGTCGGGCTGGCCCGCCACACCGCGCTGGCGGTGGAGAACGCCCGTCTGTACGCCGAGCGGGACAACGTCGCCCGCACGTTGCAGAAGACCCTGCTGCCGCCGGCCATGCCACAGGTCCCGGGCTACGACCTGGCCGTCGCCTACGAACCGAGCGGGGCGGGCAACGAGGTCGGCGGAGACTTCTACGACGCGTTCCGCAACGCCTGGGGCGATTGGGTCATCGCGATTGGTGACGTGTGCGGCAAGGGAGTGCAT
>DATLGM010000168.1:0-2701 GCA_035540515.1 Egibacteraceae bacterium
CCCACACACCCACCGGCCATGACCTGACGCACGCCGGTGCTCGAGGACGACTGCAGCGCCGCGAGCCCGGCGCCTGCGCCGGCCGGCGCCGCCCGCCGATCAGTCCTCGACAGTCACCGGCACCCGTTGGACCGCATTGCCGGCGTACCCGCCCAAGTTCCACGCCGGCTCCAGCGGCTGGGTGTTGCCGTCGGCGTCGGTGGCGCGGCACCACAGCTCCACCTCGCCGGCGCCCCGCGGACGCCAGTCGCAGCTCCACCGCTGCCAGGCATGGGGCGCCGGCGGGTCGTCGACGCGGGCCTCCTGCCACGTCGCTCCACCGGCGTCGGTCACCTCGACCCGAACGACCGGCGCCGCGCCCGACCACGCCCGTCCGGTCAGCGACCATCCCGCCCGCGGCACGAAGCGATGCCGAGTCGGGAACTCCGGCACACCCGGCGGCACCATCAGACAGCGGACGGCGATGCGCGTCAGGGGTGTGCCGGGTTCCTCGCGAGCCTGGCGGAGCCGATACGCGCGGGCCTGCTGGTGCCCTTCGAACGGCGTCGTCACGGCGGTGATCGACGTCAGCCACTTCACGCTCGCCATCCCGTACCAGCCCGGGACGATCAGCCGCGCCGGGTACCCGTGCTGCGGGGGCAGGGGCTGCCCGTTGATCTCATAGGCGACGATCACGTCGTCGCGTGCGACCTCGTCGCGGGTCAGGCTGCGGGCGTACGACTGGCGCTTGCCGGATTCGACGCCGGTGTCCAGTCCGGTGAACACGACCTCGACCGCGTCGTCGTCCAGACCGGCCTCCGCGATCAGGGGCGCCAGCGGCGTACCCGTCCACTCGGCGGTGCCGACGGCCTCGTAGATCCATGGTTGGCTGATCGCCCGGGGGCGCATGAGCGTCCGGCCGTTGCCGGCGCACTCCATGGTCACCCGCTGGGTCACGGCGGGCCGAGCGCGCAGGTCATCCAGGGTCAGCGTCAGCCGGCGCCCGACGGCGCCGTCAACGGTCAGCGTCCACTCCGACTCGTCGACGTAGGGGATGTCGTAGTGGATCAGCAGGTAGTGCATGCCGATCGGGGTGACGTCGTGCTGCAGGACCTCCAGCGGCATGCCGTGGTTGCGGGCGGCCAGTCGCAGCTCGAGGTCGCTGTACTCGGCGGAGGTCGTCGTGCCCTTCGGGGCGTCCATGCGCGCGCCTTTCGACCCGATGATCCTAAGGCGCGCCACCCCGCCGGCGGAACCTCAACCAGCGCTGGGGTTGGGGTGCTGAGCGTCGGCGCTGGTCGGCTCGGCCATCAGCCGCCAGGTGGCGCAGTGCTCGGCGCGCCGGCGCAGGCCCTTGAGCATCTTGCGCTCCATGACGAAGTTGACCGCCTCGACGGGGCCGTACTTCCACCAGAAGTAGCCGGCAGGTGTCGGCTTGAAGTCCGTGCGCCACCGTGAGATCAGCCGCGTGGTGCCGGAGTTGACCGCCTGCAGGACGAAGGCCCAGGTCGTGTACGCCATGCCGGCGGCGAACGCCTCTTCTGGAGTCGTGCGGGGGCGCAGCACCAGAGCGCGAGGTGGATGGACGAAGGCGACCTCGAAGGACAGGTCGACGGGGTAGCCCTCCTTGACCAAGCGGATGACGTCGCCGACCTCGACGGTCTGCAGGTTCGACAGGATCCGGTCCGAGGAGTGGATGTCGCAGCCGAACAGGTTCTCGAGCCAGTCGTAGCTGTACAGCCCGCCACGCCCTTGGCCCATCTGGGCGATCCATGGCCACACGGCCTCAAGCGGCGCGTGGATCGTGATGGCTCGAGTGCTGCCGGTGCGAGGGTCGAGGACGAACTCGTCGCCGGGAAGTGCGGCGCCCAGCTCCTCCACCGACGCGCCCCACGTCAGCATCCAACGCCGGACGAAGCCGTAGTGCACGACGATCAGACCTGCCGCGATGACGATGAGCAGTGCAGCCGTGGCCATCACGGCACCTTTCTCGACAAGGAAGGTCCTCATGGCGGGTGCGGACGGACGCCGCCGCTTCCGCCCGGCGTCGGGACAACTCCCTCTCGGCGACACCGGCGGGATGCGGGCCCTGACACCTGTGATGGTGAGTCATGGGAGGCAGGCGGCGCAGGGCCGAAGGACCCGTCCGTGCGGGACCTTCGAACCGAGGTCAGGCGCGGTGCAGAAGGGCCGCGCCGGCCTGCTGCCGGTGCCGGCGGGCGCTGCCGAGCCACGCGTCGTCGGCGATGGCCCGGCGCAGGAACAGGTGGGGGTCGGCCTCCCAGGTGATGCCGATGCCGCCGTGGACCTGCATCGCCCGCTCACAGGCGAAGACCGCGGCCTCGCCCGCCTTGGCGGCGGCGCGGTGCACGGCACCGGCGGCGTCCGGGGCGCCGGCGTCCAACGCCCAGCAGGCATACAGCACCAGCGACCACGCCAGCTCCAAACCGGTGAACGCGTCGGCGAGCTGGTGGGCGACCGCCTGGAACCGGCCGACGGGTTGGCCGAACTGCTCGCGGGTCTTGGCGTACTCGACCGCCAGGTCGACGGCGCCCCTGCCGACGCCGACCTGCTCGGCGGCCAATGCCGCGGCGGCGCGCAGGCCGGCATGCGGTGTCCCCGTGCGGGCAGCGCCGACCACGTCACCGAGGCGCAGGTCGGCCAGGGGCCGGGTGGGGTCCAGACCAGGCCGTGGCGATGCGGCCTCGACTCGATGCACGGT
>DATLGM010000169.1:0-3702 GCA_035540515.1 Egibacteraceae bacterium
TTCGCAGCCCGGCAGCGCGACACCTGCGAGGCCGGCGGTCGGCACGGCGAGGATCGAGCGCTTCGGCAGGTGCTTCGCCAGCCAGCCCGGCGGCACGAACGCCGCGATCGCCCCGCTGACGGTGACGCCGAGCACCAGGAACGGCAGCGCCTGGACGGTGATCGACACGAAGATCGTCGACCACATCTGCAGCGCCGGGTTGTCGAAGAACCCGGCCATCGCGGGGCGCAGGAGCACCGCCGCCACGAGCAGCAGCGCCAGGATCTCCAGCGTCGGAAGCTCCCGGGTCTTCTGCGTGGGTCCAGGCTGGCCGGCTTGCAGCTCAGGGGCTTCGACCGTCATGTCGGCGCCCCGATCCGCACGACCGTCCGCCCCGTCATGTCGCCGGCCAGAACCGTGCGCAGCGCCTTGAGCAGATCGTCGCCGAGGCCGTCGACCTCGTGGGCGATGGCGTCGTCGAGGTGCTGTGGGCGCAGATCACCGGCGAGACGCTGCCACACCGCGACGCGGGTGTCGTACGGGCAGTGCACGGAGTCGACCCCGAGCAGCGCAACGCCGCGGAGGATGAATGGGAGCACCGTTGTGCTCAGGGCCGGGCCGGCGGTGTTCCCGCTGGCAGCGACGGCGGCGCCGACGCGCAAGCTGCGGATGATCCCGTCGAGCATCGGCCCGCCGACGCAGTCCACGGCGGCGGCCCAACGCTGTCTGGCCAGTGGGCGGGACGGGTCGCCGACGACCTCGTCACGGGTGACGATCTCGCTGGCACCGAGTCGACGCAGGAACTCGTGTGCGGACTGCTTCCCCGTGGCGGCCACCACCTCGTAGCCGCGAGCCGCCAGCATGTCGACGGCGGTGCTGCCGACCCCGCCCGTCGCCCCGGTGACCACGACCGGACCGTCGCCGGGTGCCAGCCCGCGCTGCTCGAGCAGGTGGACGCTGAGCGCCGAGGTGAACCCGGCGGTGCCCAGCACCATCGCGTCGCGTAGCGACAACCCCTGGGGCAGCGGGACGACCCACTCGTGCGGGACACGGGCGAACTCGGCGAACCCCCCGTGGTGGGAGACGCCCAGGTCGTGCGCGTGGACGATGACCGCGTCGCCCACGGAGAACCGCTCGCTGTCGGACGCCACCACCTCGCCGGACAGGTCGACGCCAGGCACGAGCGGATCGATCCGGGCGACCTTGCCGTCCGGGATGGTGGCGAGCCCGTCCTTGTAGTTCACCGAGGACCAGTGCACCCGCACGGTGACGTCGCCCTCCCCCAGCTCGGAGGACGGCAGCGTGCCCACCGCGACGTGATGCTCCGGTGACTGCGACACGATCAGGACGCGGACGTGCTCAGAAAGCTCCGTCATACGACGGCGAGGGTACGACACCGACTCGCCCTCACGCGCGTGACGCCACGGCCACCTCGTGGATGACGCTCGCGAACCGGTCGTGGACGACTTCCCAGGCGTACTCGCGCGTCACGAACTCGCGACCGGCGTGCCCCATCTTGAGGCGCCGCTCCGGATCAGCGAGCAGTTCGGCGGTCGCGTCGGCAACGGCGGTGACGTCCCGCCCGTCGACGACCAACCCGGTCTCGTCGTGGACCAACGCTTCGGGCGCCCCGCCCGAGGTCCCCGCAACGACGGGACGCCCGCACGCCTGCGCCTCGAGGTACACGATCCCGAGCCCCTCCACGTCCAGCCCCAGCAGCCGCGTGCGGCACGGCATGACGAACACGTCAGCGGCGGTGTGGAAGGCCGGCAGCTCGCTGCTGGGCACATCACCCGTGAAGGTGACGTGACGATTGAGGTCCAGCTTGGTGACGCGCCGGCGCAGCGCCGGCTCCTGCGGACCGGTCCCTGCGATGAGCAGGCGGGCGTCCGCGACCCGTTCCACGACCGCCGGCCACGCCTCGATCAGCACGTCCTGGCCCTTGCGGGGCACGAGGCGGGACAGGCACAGCGCCAGCGGCGTGGCGGGGTCGATGCCGTAGCGGCGACGGACGACCGCCCCGTCGACGTCAGGGGTGAACCGGTGGACGTCGACACCGGGGGGGAGCCGGTACACCGCCGTGGAGCGGGGGATCCACGAGGCAAGGAGCCCACGGGTGTAGTCGCTGATGACACCGATGGCGTCCACGTCGCGCAGCGCGTGCCGGACGGCGAGACCTGCGCCGACCTTGACCATCCCCGCCTCGTGCCCGTGCGTCAGCGCGATCGACGGCAGCGGCACGGCGCTGGCCAGCTCGCACAGCGGCCATGCCGCCCCGAACACGATGGCGTCGGCCCCGTGGTCGGCGGCCTCGGCACGCACGCGGGCCGCCAGCCACGGCATGGGCAGCAGCGGCCGAGGGCCGACGCGCAGCACCTCGTAGGGCAGCGCGTCGTCGTACGGCCCGGCGTCGGGATGGTTGGCGGTGATGACGCGCACCGTGTCGGGGTCCGCCTGGGTCAGCAGGTTGGCGACGAACTGCTCGATCCCCCCGCTGCGCGGGGGGAAGTCGTTGGTCACCCACAGGGTCCTGGCATCGGCTCTCATCTGGTGTCCCACCAGTCTGCGAGCGCCAGGCGCTGCATCGTCGGCGGGTGGCTTCCCCACCACCACGTCACCAGCCTGGGCGGCCGGGGTTCGCTGAGGTTGGCCCGGGTCAGCGCCACGTGCATGCGGCGAAAGGCATCAGGGTCCCCGCCCAGCTGCAGTGATCCCACATCGGCTGCGGCCTCGGCCCGCCGGCTGATGACCGATTGCACCGGGGCGCTGACCGTCGTCAACACCACGATGATCAGCACCACGATCGCAGCACCCCTGGGATCGGTGACCGTGGCTTGCCGGCCTGCGGCGATCCGGCGCGACAGCGACCACCGCAGGACGTAGGCCGTCAGCACTGCGCCGGCGACCGTCAGCGCGACCATCCGCGGGAGGTCACCGTGGCGGTCGTGGGCGAGCTCGTGTGCCACGACGACGCCCACCTCGTCCGGCCTGCGTTGGTCGACCAGGGTGTCGTACAGCACAACCCGGCGGGAGGTGGCCAGGCCGGAGATGTACGCGTTCTGACGGGTCGTGCGGCGGCTGGCGTCAGCCACCACGACCGCCTCCACCCGTGCGTCGGCCGTCGCCAGGACGCGCTCGACCTCCGTGCGCACCGGTCCGTCGGGCAGCGGCGTGAACCGGTAGGTCAAGGGTTCGAGGACTACCGGCGACACGAACACGACCAGACCGCCCAGGACCCCCACGGCGAGCCCGCCGACGGGTGCCCACGATCGCGGGATGCGCCGTGCGACGCGGTAACCAACAGCGGTGCCCACGGCGACCGCGAGCCACACCGGTCCGTGGGCCACCAGCCAGTCATAGGCCCAGCCACCCAGCCCCTGGGTGCGCAGCCCAAAGATCCCGTCGTGGACGTAACCGGCCCACAACGCCAGCGGCAGGACGGCCAGATCGGCGGCGACCACCGCGCCGGTCGCCACGGCAGCCGCCGCCGTGGCCGGGCGGTCCGGGCCGACGGCGTCGACCAGACGGCGGACCAGTCGCCGCCCGATCGGCGAGAGCGCAATCGCCGCGAGCATCCCCAGGCGGACGGCGACCGCCGCAGCGGCGGCCACGTACAGCGGCCGGCGGTAGGCGGCGGCCTCAGCCAGGAACGCCGGGTCGAACACGGTCAGCGGCGCAGCCCCGGGTCCGACGTCGGGTGCAAGGGGGCGCCATACCTGGGCC
>DATLGM010000170.1:0-5007 GCA_035540515.1 Egibacteraceae bacterium
TTCATGAGCGCGACGATCCGCGAGCTACCCGAGTCGTCCGGGGTGGCGACGATCCGCACATGCCCCGGCTCAACCAACCGATCCTTGATCTGCCTGTTCAGGTTCGTCTGGTCCACCCACTCCTGGAACACCTCCAGGTACATGGTGTGCAGCGGCGCCGGTTCGGTCACGACAACCCCCCAAGCTCGGTCAGGCCGCGGTGGATCATGAAGCGGTCGCGAAGGTGACGTCGAGGTCCCCCACCGCGATCGTGAAGTTGTCGCCCGCGGTGACCGGGTTGGCGACGATCGTCCCGGAGAAACCGAACGTGCCGCCCGTCGACGCCGTCCACAGGGTGATGTGGGTGTAGTCCTCGCTGCCCGCCACGTTCGTCCACTGCAGCGCCGTGGTCGCGTTGTCCATCGCCGCGGACGCCGGGGTGGACCAGGTGACCTGCTTGCGGGTGGCCTCCACCGCCGCGTTCGCGGTCGCCGCCGCGCCCGGGGCGCCGACGTGCAGCTTCGCCCACGTGTAGTTCGTCGCGAGGGTGCTCAGGCACTGGTTCGCGGCGGTCACAGACAAACCTTCGGGCATGACCTAGTCCTCTCGGGGAGCGGTAGCGGCGGCGCAGGTGGGGCAGCCCGCCTCGGCGTGACAGGTGAAATGCCAGAGCCCGGCCCGCAGCCACGGCTCCGGATGCGGCGGCAACCCCGGCTTGCGTTCGGCGACGACGTCACGGGGACCGCCGTCGACGACGTCGCAACCCACACACGGACGATCAGTGATCACAGCGGCTTCCCCCTCAGGGTCGGACGAGTTCGTGGTCGAGGATCAGCTCAAGGTCGGCGATCCGTTCCCGGCGCCCATCCGGGCCCGGTTCGGTGATCTCGCACTGCAGCCGCGCCCGCACCCACGTCCACGCCACCGACATGGTGTGCGGGATGTGCAGCCGCACCTCGTCACCCGCCGCGGACGCGACCCCCTGCCCGTCGGTGGGGGTGGATGACCATTCGGCGAGCAGCGGCGCGCTGGGGCTGTTCCGGGGCCGGGCCTGGGCGTGCACCGCCCACCCGGTCACGTCGAGCGGGGCGCCCGCGTTGTCGACGATCCCGGCGATGACGATGGTGCGGGTCGCGCCCTGCGGGATGACCAGGGTGGCGGTGGCCACGAGCTCAGGCCCCGCGCAGGTGGTGGCTACCGCCGCCACCGGGGGCGGTGACCTGGGTGCGGACGAACATGGCCACGACGGTCGCCGCGAACGCCATGATCACCGACTGGTTCTCCGGGGACAGATCCCACCCGAACGCCAACCCGAGCGCGACCGCGGCCTGCAACACCCCGAGGATCGCCGGGGCGAGCTGGTCGGAACGGACCATCAGCGCGGTGACCAGCCCGGCGACGGCGACGGCGAGCGCGTTGACGACCCCCTGCTGGGCGTCGGACAGCGGGAACACGAACGCGGACACCAGCTGCACGGTGGACGCGACCAGAGCGAGGATCAGCGCAGGCTCACGACGGATAGACATCGGGGCTCCTTCGGAGGATGGGTTGAACCGGCCCGGCTTCAGGCCGGGTACCGCCGCGCATGCCCGGCGTCGATCAACCGTCCGGCCAGGTCACGGCCGTCGACGACCACCCGGGCCAGCCAGCGGTTGAACGACCGGCCCGACACATGCACGACGATCCGGCCGGCGTCGCGTAGCGTCGCGGCAGTGAATGCGGCGGCCTCGGCCCCGCCGGGCTCGCCGAGTTCGGGACAGTCGGCGCCGGCGACCCGGAGCCACGGGAACATCCCGGTCTCGCATCCGGCGTCGAGGAGCAGCCGGAACGTGTCGCCGTCGTGGAGCTGCACCACGATGGGGCGGCCGTCGGCGCCGACCTTCACCGGGTAGGACCAGCCGGTCACAGCCCGGCCGGGGGTGTGTTGCTGCGGACCTGGACGTCGACGTTGACCAACCCGGCGGCGATAGCGTCGTGCACCGCCGCCCGCAGCTCGTCGGCGGTGATCCCGCCGCCCTTGCTGGTGGTGATGGCCTGCGCGAGCTGTCCGACCGCGGCTCGGACCTGCGCGAGCGCCGGCCCGAGCGGGGACCGCAGCTGCGGCAGGTTCCCGGCGAACGGGGCCACGTCGAGCGCGGCGAGGATCTGGTCGCGGGCGAACCCGAGGTCGGCGCGGCGGGCGAGGTTGTCGAGCAGCCAGGTGCGGTCGGCGTCGGACAGCGGCATGTCATCGGCCTTTCTCGGGGGGGTCGGCTTGCGGAGCGCCGCCCACGTTCGTGGGCCGATGACCCCGTCGACGGTGAGCCCCCGAGCGGCCTGAAAACCGCGGACGGCTTTCTCGGTGGCCGGGCCGAAGTCGCCGTCCACCGGGATCCGCAGCAGCTGCTGCGCCTCCCGGACGGCGGGGCCGGTCGCTCCCCGCCCGATCGTCGGCGACCCCGACGGGGCGGCCAGCGGTGCGGCGGGCGGGGGGCCGCCGAGGACCTGCGCGACACGGGCGGCGGTCAGGGTGCGCGCCGCATCCCACGACAGCTCCACATGCAGGTGGTCGACGTGCGGGTTCACCCCGGAGTAGGTGCGCCATCCCGCCTGCGGGTATGACCCGGACCAGATCCGGCGGTTCCAGATGATGCACTGCACGCCGAGCTCGGCGGAGTTGGCGCGGAGCTGTTCGGCGAGTTCGGTGCCGTAGCGGGCGCCGTGCGGGTTGATCCCGAAGTCCAGGGCCCGGCCTTCGCCGTGCAGGCTGGTGGTGGTGCCCCCGCGAACGGTTCGGCAGTTGAAGATGCCCAGGTTCTTCCCGCCGCGACTGCCGTAGATGGCAATGAGCCAGGACATCAAGGCGAGGGCCCCCGGGGTCGGCCCGTCGGTGCACGCCTTCGCCGGCTGGTAGCCAACATGCACCGTCATCAGTGGCCGTCCCACGGCTCGACGTAGTCCGGATGGTTCGGGTCGGTGATCTCGTCGGGGGTGGGGTCGTCGGTGTTCGGGTCGATCACGTCACCGGTGTCCGGGACACCCACCCGTGGCGGTGGTTCCGTCGCGGACCAGCGGATCCGCTGCCCGGGTGGCGCGTCCCAGTCGACGGCGAACCCGTCATCGGTCATGGCTGCACCCTTTTCGCTCGTTCCCGCGCCATCCGCAGCAGCGCCGCATCGACTCGATGCCACTGCAACGCCAAATAGCTGATCCCCACCGACGCCAAGATCAGCCCCCCGGTAACCACCAAGGTGCGGGGGTTGGTCGCACCCGGGTTGGCGGGCGTGACCATGGCGAGCACGCCGAGACCGACGAACAGCACCTCGATGGCCAGCCACATCGCCGTCGACTTCACCGCGTACGCGGCGAACACCGCCCGCCCGTTCCGCAACCCCAAAACCCGGACCGCCACCCTCGACGCCCGCGCGTTCCGCAAGTTCTGCGCCCACAACCAGACACCGGGGAGCGCAGCGGCGGTCCACAACGCCTCGGTGAGCTGGATGGTGTCGGTCAAGTTCACGGCTTGGCGCCCCCCGCGTCGTGATGCCGCTCGATCGCTGACACCCGCGCCTCCAGCGCGTCGACGCGGGCCCGGACCTCGGTGAGGTCGCCATGCACGTCGTCGGGGATCTCACCCGTCGTCGTCCGGTCGAGCTCCTTCTCCGCCTGGTCGATGTCAGCTCGGGCCTGCGCCAGGAACCGGCGGATGACCCGGATGCTCATCACCTGCCCCGTTCCTCGGCGACGGACACGACACGCTCGCCGACGTTGAGCGCGCGGAACGCCATCGCCTTGAACTCGTCGCGTTCCCCTTCGAGCTCGCGGACCCGTTTCTCGCAGTTGTCCAGTTCGCGGGGCAGGATCAGCCGGCGGGTGGACAACGCCACGATGAAGATCGCCAGCATCAGGGCGGGGCTGGCGGAGGACAGCAGCCCGGCGTAGTCCAGACCGACGGCGGGGTCCACCGGGGCGGCGCCCTTCAAGACGTTGAGGACGCCCGGATACGCCGCCACTGCACCGCCCCCACGAGGTACAGCGCCGCCAACGTCAACACCGACGCGGCCCCGAACGCGACCGTGAACGGGTTCAGCGGCTGGCCGAGCCGGTCGACCACCGCGACCGCGGCCAACACCATGAAGATGAGGTGCGCCGTGGAGATGACCGTGACGTGCAGCGGGATGATCCCGGACCCGGACGGGGCGCGTCGCCACGCCCGGTAGTGGCTTCCGAGGACGACGGCGGTCATGGTGACGGCGGCGATGACGAGCCCGATCGTGATCGACTGCACGGCGGACGCGACGACCGTCAATGCGGGCATGCGGCTGCTCCCCTCACGAGTGCGGGTGGTGGGGGCTGGTCGCCCGCCCGCTGTGCTGGCACCAGGCGGGCGACCAGGGATCAGGCGGGCCGGGTGCCGTCGTCGGCCGGGTCGGCGGTGTCGGCGGGGTCCTCGTCGGCTGGGGCCGGCTCGTCGGCGGGGAGCTCGGCCGGCTCACCCGGCGCCGGGACCGGGACGTCCGGGACGTCCGCCGGCAGCACCGACGACAGCTCGTCGATCAGCCCGGTGAGCCGTTCCGCGTCGCGGGCCGAGTCCTCCGACAGGGCCGAGGCGACCGCGGCGTCGGTCCCGGCGAGCGCCTCGTCGAGCTGCCCGCGCAACGACGCGAACTCGGCCTTGATCAGGCCGACCACCTGCGCGGCGCGGGCGTAGGCCTCGTTCTCCATGTTCGTCATGCGGGTCCTCGTCTCGTGTAGGGCGAACTCGTGGCGGGCCAGGTCGGCCTGCACGTCGGACAGCGCGGTCCACGGGGCGTGCAACCACGCGAACCGGTCACTGAGCCAGCTCATCGGCTCCTCCTCGGGGGGGTGGCGCCGGGTTGGGGCCGACCGGGTTTGACCTGGACGGGCGGGGCGGGCCGATGTCGGCCCAGCCGATCCCGGGGCGGCATCGGCTGCCGCTGCTGCGGGATCTTCGGCCACAACGGCACCTGCCGCGCCGGCGGAGTGCGGACGGCGGGCATCGGCTGGGTCGTGGATACCGCGTACGGC
>DATLGM010000171.1:0-4077 GCA_035540515.1 Egibacteraceae bacterium
GTCATGTACGCCAGACGGGTCGCCTCGCCGGCGAACACCTGCTGGCCCACCAACCCGTCGTCGACGAGGTTCATCGCGAACTTCAGCATGCGTGTGGCGGTCGGTGACTTGCCGGCGATCGTCGTCGCCCAGTGCAGGCCGACGGACTCAAGATCGGCGTGGTCGACGACGGCGTTCACGGTGCCCATCCGAAAGCCGTCCTCGGCGGAGTACTCCTCGCCCAGGAAGAAGATCTGCCGCGCGAACTTCTGACCCACCTGCCGCGCGAGGTAGGCGGAGCCGAAGCCGCCGTCGAAGCTGGCCACGTCCAGGTCCGTCTGCTTGAAGCGGCCGTGCTGCCGGCTGGCGATCGTCAGGTCGCAGACCACGTGGAGGCTATGGCCGCCGCCGGCTGCCCAGCCGGGCACCAGGCACACGACCACCTTGGGCATGATCCGGATCAGCCGCTGGACCTCCAGGATGTGCAGCCGGCCGGTCCGGGCCGGGTCGACCGCCGCACCGTCGTCGCCGTCGGCGTAGCGGTACCCGTCGCGGCCGCGGATGCGCTGGTCGCCGCCGGAGCAGAACGCCCATCCCCCGTCGGTGGGAGAGGGGCCGTTTCCCGTGAGCAGGACGCAGCCGACGTCTGGAGACTGCCGGGCATGGTCGAGCGCGGTGTACAGCTCGTCGACGGTGTGGGGCCTGAAGGCGTTGCGCACCTCAGGACGGTCGAAGGCGATCCTGACCGCGCCGACGTCGCGGGCGCGGTGGTAGGTGATGTCGGTGAAGTCAAACCCCTCGACGGCGTCCCACCGGTCGGGGTCGAACAGCTCTGACACCACCACGGTGCGCTCCTTGCTCGTGCGGGCAGGTGGCCATGAGTCTGCCGCACATGTCGGACCGTCCCTTCGGGCAGGCTGGGAGGCGTGACCGCCACCGCATCCGTCGAGCAGGTCGCCGGCGCCATCGCCGCCGGCCGGCCCGTCGCCGCGACGGTCGCCGGCGCACAGCTGCGCATCGATCATCCCGTGCCGTTCTTGTGCGTGTACCGCGGGCGGCCGGGGGTCGACCCGGCGGCTGCAGCGCTCGCGCGCATGCAGGGGTCCTACCTGCTGACCGATCGCGTCACCGACGAGGTCCGGCAGCTGGTGGCCGGTGTGCTGGAGGCCCTCGCCGACCGGTTCGGGTCGATCCTGGTGCTCGAGGTCTGGGTCGTGCCCGGTGGCGGGGTGCGGCCGCGTCATGATCTGCTGGCCGCCTCGCCCGAGCCTCCCCCCGTCGCCGAGCTGGTTGCCGCTGCGCTTCGTCGGGCGACGCCGCACGGTGGTCGTCCCGTCGTCGAGGTGGTGGCCGGCGCCGATGTCGCGCCCGGCGACGACGACGTGCTGGTCGATGCCGACCAGGTACGCACTCTCGGGTGCGTCCATCTCGGCGTTGCCGTGAGTCAGCCGACGCAGGCGAGCGGCGGGCTGTTCCCGATGGCGCTGCGGTCGGCCCAGGAGGCTGTCGGTGCGGCCGTGCGCAAGGCCTTGGTCCAGTTCGCCCACGCCACGGCTGACGTACCGCCCGGCGACGTCGTATCGCTCGATCCGGCTGCGTTGGCTGGCCCGGTGCTCGACATCGACCGTCGACTGGCTGCCATCGACGGGCAGCTGGACTTCCTGCTCGCCGTCAGCCCGGTCAACGCCGACGAGGCGTGGGAGGAGTTCCGCGCTTCGTCGTACGCCAGGGCACCGGATTTCCACTACCGACCGCTGCCCGTCGATCCGGACCTCGTTCGTCGCGACCTGTACGCACTGGCGATCGAAGACGTCGACGACCCGGTCGTGGCAGGCCTGCTGCGTGACAAGCGCCACGAGCTGGACCACCGCGCCCGGATGCTGCATGACCGCGACACCCCGGCGTTCCTGTTGGCGAGCACCGCGCAGTACGGCGCCATCGACGACCGGCTGGTCGGATTGGCGCGCGACGCCCTGGAGCAGCTGGCAGTCGACGGCCGCGCCGGCGAGGCAGGGACCGTGCTGGACGCCGAGCAGTTCGCTGCCGCGGCCGACGCCGAGATGGAGCGCTACCGGCAGGTCTGCCCCGACTACGACGCCCAGGTGGTCGTCCGGGACGACGTCCCCGGGGTGATGGTGGTGCGCGGTGATCTGCTGATCGGCAGCACGTACCAGCTGCCGACCGCGCGGGTCGACGCGCTCATCCAGCATGAGGTGGGCACCCACACGCTGACCGAGTTCAACGGGCGCTCCCAGCCGCTGCTGTTGCTGTCGGTCGGCCTGCCGGGCTACGAGGAGACGCAGGAGGGCTTCGCCGTGCTGTCCGAGCACATCGCCGGCGGCCTCACGGTCGCGCGCATGGCGACGCTCGCCGCGCGGGTGCTGGCGTCGCGCTGCGTGGAGGACGGCGCGACGTTCGTCGAGACCTTCCGGTTGCTGCTGGACGAGGTGGGGTTGTCACCCTGGCGTGCCTACGACGTCACCATGCGCGTGTACCGCGGCGGGGGCTGGACGAAGGACGCGATGTACCTGCGCGGCCTCGACGGTGTGCTGCAACACCTCGGCGGCGGCGGGCGCATCGAGCCGCTGCTGGTCGGCAAGCCGGCGCTGTCCTACGTGCCGGTCGTCGAGGAGCTGCTGTGGCGTGCGGTGCTGCAGCCGCCCCGGCTGCGGCCGCGCTGGTTGGACGACCCGGGGACCGCAGCGCGCCTGGACGCCGTTCGCGCAGGCATGACCGTCGTCGAGGTCGCGGCGGCCTGCCGGTAGCGCCGGCGCGCACAGCCGGTTGAAATTTGAGGCGGCTGCGGCCCCAAATTTCAACCGGCTCGCCATAGGCGCCAGATTTCAACCACCTGGCCACGCGTGCGGTGTGGTGCCTCAGCGCAAGGCGAGCAGCGAGGTGCTCACCAGCACCGCGCAGCCGATGCACAACCAGACGACGTAGTCGGTGATGCGGCCGCTGTGCATGAGGCGCAACCAGCGGACGGGGGAGTACGGCGACGCGGACTCGGTGCCCCACGCACCGGGGGCGCCGGCGCGCCGGGCGGTGACGATGCCCAGGCCGAGCGCAACCGCGGCGGCGAGCATTCCCTCGATCACCGAGTCCGCGCTCCACGCCGACGTCCTATCCACCGAGGGGGTGCCGCCCTGGTCGCCGCCGAGGACTGGCGCCGCCTGCACGTCGGCGTCGACGAACAGGCCGGCGGCGTGCTCGGCTGCGGTGACCAGCTGCGGCGCTCCAGTTGCTGCTCCCGCGATCATCAGCACCGCGGCCGTGACGATCATGGTCCGCGGTGTCCGCGCAGGGGCGTGGTCGACGTAGTCCTCGGACTCGTCGGGCCGGTCCGGGTCACGGGGCGCCGGCGCCCCGACGCCGGCGTAGATGCGCAGCCCCGCGCGGACCACCGCCGCGCCCGTCACGGCGGCGATGGCGAGCACCGCCGTGCCCAACCACGCCACGCCGGCGTCCTTGCCGGCGCTGTCGATCAGTGCCTTGCCGGTGAACATGCCGAACGGTGGCATGCCCGCCAGCGCAAGTCCGCCGGCGACGAACAGTCCGCCGGCGGCCGGCGAGCCACGCGCACGGCCGTGCAGCTGCGCTTCGTCGACGCTGTCGAGGTGGTGCAAGAGGATGCCGACCAGCAGGAACAGCGCCGCTTTCACGAACCCGTGGCCCGCGACGTACACCGCAGCGCCGGCCAAGCCCGCCGACGTCAGCAGCCCCCAGCCGGCGGTGACGATCCCGACGTGGGCGATGCTGGAGAAGGCCAGCAAGCGCTTGAGGTGGGACTGCAGCACGCACATCACGGCCGTCACCGCTCCGGTGACCAGGCCGACGGTGAGCAGCACCGCCTGCAAGGCACCGGTGTCCGCGCCGAGCACCTCGGCGAAGACGCCCACGTGGACGCGCGCCGCTGCGAAGATTCCGACCTCGATCAGCACACACCCGAACAGCACGCAGATCGGCGTCGGCGCCACGGCATGCGAGTCGGCGTGCCAGAAGTGAAACGGCAGCAGGGCGGCCTTCACGAACAGGCCCGTCATGATGAGTGCGAACGCCACGACGACGAGCTCGTCGGTGCCCGCTCCGGCCAACCGT
>DATLGM010000172.1:0-7269 GCA_035540515.1 Egibacteraceae bacterium
GTACATGGTCGCGCTCGCGGTCCTGGGACTGTCCGCGTTCTTCCTGATGCTGCAGTCCAACCAGCTGATGGACTACCAGGTCGCCCGGCTCACGTCGTTCATCAACCCTGACGCCGCCGACCCCGACGACATCTACAACGTCAACCAGGCGCAGATCGCCATCGGCGGCGGCCAGCTGTTCGGCCAGGGTCTGTTCAACGGCAGCCAGACCAAGCTGGCCTACGTCCCCGAGAACCAGACGGACTTCATCTTCACGGTCGTCGGGGAGGAGCTCGGCTTCGTCGGCTCGACGGTGATGATCGGCCTGTTCGTGCTCCTGCTGTGGCGCGCGATCCGCATCGCCGCCCTATCCCGGGACACCTTCGGAACGCTGATCGCGGGCGGGATCATCGCGGTCTTCGCGTTCCAGATGTTCATCAACATCGGGATGGCCACCGGGATCATGCCCGTGACGGGCCTTCCGTTGCCTTTTGTATCCTACGGAGGCACCAGCCTGATCGGCTCGTACCTGATGGTCGGCCTGCTGCTGAACGTCCACATGCGACGCTTCCAGCCCGGCTGACCTCCCCCTGCGACTTGCCGCCTGCGCGCGCTCGCACCCGTTTCGAGGAGAAGCAGTGAAGGCCCTTGTGCTGTCCGGAGGCGCCGGCACCCGCCTCCGCCCGATCACCCACACCAGCGCCAAGCAGCTGGTGCCCGTGGGCAACCAGCCCATCATCGACTTCGGCCTGCACGCCATCGCAGCCGCAGGGATCACCCAGGTCGGCATCATCGTCGGCGAGACGCACGAGGAGATCAAAGCCCACGTCGGTGACGGCTCGCGCTACGGCATCGACGTCACCTACGTCCACCAGCCGGCGCCGCTGGGCCTGGCGCACGCCGTGCTGACGGCCGAGGAGTTCCTGGGCGACGACCCGTTCGTGATGTACCTGGGCGACAACCTGATCGCCGGTGGCATCAGCGACTTCGTCACACAGTTCGCCAAACGGGAGCCGACCGCTCAGATCCTGCTCGCGCGGGTCCAGGACCCTGAGCGGTTCGGCGTTGCCGAGCTCGACGGGATGGGCAACGTCCGCCAGCTCCTGGAGAAACCGGAGAACCCGCCCACCGACCTCGCGCTGGTCGGGGTGTACCTGTTCTCCTCCAAGATCCTGGAGGCCTCAAAGGCCATCAGCCCCAGCGCGCGCGGCGAGCTGGAGATCACCGACGCCATCCAGTGGCTGATCGACGAGGGCGAGGAGGTCCACTCGCAGATCATCGAGGGCTGGTGGAAGGACACCGGCCAGGTCGCAGACCTGCTCGAGGCGAACCGGATCGTGCTGGACACCTTCGAACCGCGGATCGCCGGCGCGGTCGACGCTGAGTCGCAGGTGCAGGGACGTGTCGTCATCGAGGAGGGCGCCGAGCTGATCAACAGCTACGTGCGCGGTCCCGCGGTCATCGGCCGCGGCACCAAGCTGGTCGACACATTCGTCGGCCCCTACACCTCGATCGCCCACGAGTGCGTCCTCACCGACTGCGAGGTGGAGCACTCCATCATCCTGGAGCAGTCCACGATCACCGGTATCCGCCGGATCGAGGACTCGCTGGTCGGCAAGCAGGTCGAGGTGGCGCCGGCGCACACCAAGCCCAGGGCGTTCCGCCTGGTGCTCGGTGACCACAGCCGGGTGGGGCTGGTCTGATGCGCCTGTTCGTCACCGGCGGCGCCGGCTTCATCGGCTCGAACTTCATCCGGTGGGTGCACGCCAACCAGCCCGATGTGGCGATCACGAACTACGACGCCCTGACCTACGCGGGCAACCCCGCCAACCTCGCCGACCTCGAGGGAGACAACCGGTACACGTTCGTGCACGGCGACGTGTGTGACGCCGGCATGCTCCATTCGGCGCTGCCCGGCCATGACGCGGTCGTTCATTTCGCGGCGGAGTCGCACGTCGACCGATCGATCGAGGGAGCTGCCGACTTCATCAGGACCAACGTCCTGGGCGCCGGCACGATCTTCGAGACCGCCATGCGCCTGGAGATCCCACGATTCCTGCACATCTCCACCGACGAGACGTACGGCTCGGTCGCCGAACCCGGGGTCTTCACCGAGGGTGACGCGCTCGAACCCAACAGCCCGTACGCCGCTTCCAAGGCGTCGGCCGACCTGCTGGCCCGCGCGTACCGCGTCACCCATGGCTACCCGATCATCGTCACGCGGACCTCGAACAACTTCGGGCCGTACCACTATCCCGAGAAGGTCATCCCGCTGTTCATCACCAACCTGATCGACGGACTGCCGGTCCCGCTGTACGGCGACGGCCGCAACGTCCGCGATTGGACCCATGTCGAGGACAACGTCCGGGCACAGTGGCTCGTGCTCACGCAGGGCGAGCCGGGGGAGACCTACAACGTCGGCGCCGGCAACGAGATGTCGAACAAGGACCTCACCTACCGACTGCTGGAGCGGTTCGGCAAGCAGGGTGACGAGGCGGACGCGATGATCGAGTTCGTCGCCGACCGTCCCGGTCACGACCTGCGCTACGCCATCGACTCGAGCCGGGTGCGTGCCCTGGGTTGGAAGCCACAGCTGTCGTTCGAGGAGGGGCTGGACGCCACGATCGCCTGGTACCGGGAGCGCGAGGACTGGTGGCGACCGCTGAAGGCCGGCGGTGCGAGCCGCCGTCAGGGCCTGCGGTCAGCTGGAGCACCCGCTTCGCAGGGATGAGGGCGTTCGTGCAGGGGTTGCGGTGACGGGGCCGCACCCTTCGGCGAGGGCCGCGCGGGACTCCGCGGGGCTGCTTGCCGGCACCCTGGTCAACGGGCTGTTCGCGTACGTCTTCTTCGCGATGGCGACGCGGGGCCTCGGTGCGGCCGAAGCGGCGCCCGTGGCGGTGCTGTGGACGTACTGGGGGGTGGCCACCGCCGTGATCACCTTTCCGGTCCAGCACTGGATCATCCGCACGATGCGCGCCAGCGGCGCCGCGACCGTCGGCGAGTCCCTTCCGCGCATGGTGCGCTCGGTGGCGGCATTCGCCGTCGCCGGCGTCGCGGTCACCTGGCTGGTCGACGAGCAGCTGTTCGGCGTTGCGGGCCCGGTCTTCCCGGCGCTCGTCGGCCTGGTGACCCTCGGGTCGTTCTTCACCGGCGTCGTCCGTGGCGGCCTGGCCGGCCGTGAGCGGTTCACCGCCACGGCGCTGGCGCTGGCGGCCGACAACGTCGTCCGAGTGGTGCTCGCCGCCGCCGTGCTCGCGCTGGGTGGCGGCGCTACCGGTCTGGGGGTGGTCCTCGTCGCCGGCGCGCTGATCGGCCTCGCGTGGCCGCAGGGATACCGGTTCGGTCCCCGCAACGACGCCGAGCACCCGGTCTCCAGCCTTGCTTTTCTGGGCGCCATCGCCGCCGGCTCGCTGCTGGGCCAGCTCGTGCTCATCGGGGGACCGGCCGTGCTGGCGCTGATGGGCGGCGCACCGCGCGACGTCACCATGCTGTTCGCGACGCTGGCGTTCTTCCGGGCGCCGTACCTGTTGGCCGTCGGGGTCGCCAACCGCGTCACGGGAACCCTGACCGACTGGATGTCGTCGGGTGGGGTGCGCCAGCTCCACCGGTTCCAGGTCGTCGTCGTCGTGCTGACCGCCGCCGGCGCCGCGGCGGCCGCGGCGCTGGGCTTCGCCGCCGGCCCGCGCATGGTCGGGCTGGTCTTCGGTGCCGACACCGTGCCACCGGCCGGCGTCGCGGCGCTGGTCGCCGGCGGGAGCGTCGTCGCCGTCGGAAACCTGGCGATGAGCCTGCTGCTCATCGCGCAGGGGCGTGGCGGACGCCTGACCCGCGCGTGGGTGGTGTCGGTCCTGGCCGTCGCCGTCGTGCTGCCGGTCACGCGAGGCATGGCGCCGGTCGCGTCGGTCACGTGGGCCTTCGTGGCAGGGCAGATCGTCGCGTTCCTGGCACTGCAGATCGACGGGTGGCGCGGCAGCCGGGACCCGCGCCCCATGACCCAGCCGCCGGGCACGCTGCCGCTAGGCTCACCGTCGTGAACAGAACCGCCGTCTCGGTCGTCGTGCCCGTCTACTCGGGTGAGGAGTACCTCGAGGAGCTCGTCGCGACCTTGGCCGACGTCCGCGAGGACTGGAGCCGGCGCCACCCGGAGATCGAGCTCGCCGAGGCCATCCTCGTCAACGACTCCGCGATCGACGCCTCGCCGGAGATCGCCGCACGGCTGGCGGAGAAGTACGAGTGGGTCGAGACGATCACGCTGGCGCGCAACTACGGCCAGCACCCGGCCACCGTGTGCGGGGTCCTGCACGCCAGTGGCGATTGGATCGTCACGATGGACGAGGACCTGCAGCACCGTCCCGAGCACATCGAGACGCTGCTGCGGCGTGCTGTGACCGAGCAGGTCGACATCGTCTACGCCGCGCCAGAGGGCGCGGTGCACGGCAGCTGGCGGCGCGACTTCTCGTCGCGGATGTACAAGCGGATGCTCGCCTACTTCGCGCGCAACCCGGCCATCCGGCACTTCTCGAGCTTCCGTATGTGCCGCGGTACGGTCGCACGCGCCGGCGCCAGCGTGGCCGGCCACGAAACGTACTTCGACGTGTCGCTGACCTGGTTCACCGACCGCTTCTCGTTCGTGACCGTCCCCATGGTTGACAGCCGCTTCCAGGAGGCGGGACGGAGCGGCTACAGCCTGGGCCGGCTGATCGCCCACGCGCGGCGGCTGATGATCTCGTCCCACACCCGGCTGGTCCGTCTGGTCGCCTACCTGGGCATCCTGGCCATCTCACTGGCGGGCTTTTTCGGTCTGCGGGCGTTGTGGTCGCAGATCACGGGCACGCCCGACGGGACCGTCGCCGGCTGGCCGTCGCTGTTCGTCAGCGTGCTGTTCTTCGGCGGCCTCACGGCGTTCCTGCTCGTCGTGGTCTTCGAGTATCTGATGAACGTCGTCCTGCACACGCAGGGCAAGCCGACCTACTTCGTCGTCGACCGCTCCGCCGACGCCGAGGTCGCCGCCAGCCTGGGCGCGCGCCGTGACGGTCCTGCTGATCACTGAGGCGCCGCCGCCCGCCCGCGACGTGCTCGTGTTCGGGTCCGGGGCGATCGGGGGGGCGGTGGTTCGGGCGCTGCGCCGGCGTGGTGCCTACTCGCCGGTGCCGTGCGCGGTGCCGTGGGACGACCCGGTCGCGACCCGTGGGTTCCTCGACGACCTGACCATCCGGCTGACCGATCGCGCCGGGTCGCGGGCGATCAGCGTCGTGTGGGCCGCGGGGCGGACGGGGTTCGGTTCCAGCGACGAGCAAGCCGCGGCGGAGATGCACACCTTCTCTGACGTCGTGCATCTCGTCGCCCGGCTGCGCGGCAAGGCCCCGTCGCACCAGCACGCGCTGCATCTGGTCAGCTCCGCGGGGGGACTGTACGAGGGGCGATCGATCCGGTCGCCCGGGGACCCGCCGGCGCCGCTGCGCCCCTACGGGCGGCTGAAGCTGGCACAGGAGCAGCACGCCACCGCCGAGCTGTCCGAGGAAGGCGTGGCCATCTACCGGCCGAGCTCGGTGTACACCGCGCCGGGCCGCGGACGGCTGGGGCTGATCGGGGCGCTGGTGTCCAACGGAATCGCGCAGGCGCAGACGACGATCACCGGGGCGCTGGACACCCTGCGCGACTACGTCCTGGCCGACGACATCGGCGCGTTCATCGCCGACCACTCGACCGCCGGCGTGGATGCGCAGGACAACCGCCACATGCTCGTGTCCGGCGACCCGGCGTCGATTCGCCACGTGATGACCACCGTCGAGTCGGTCATCCGCCGCCGGCTGTACGTCCGGGTCGCCGAGGCCTGGAACGCCCAGAACATCACGTTCTCGCCGGTCGTTCGCGCCCGCCGGTTTCGCCCGACACCCCTGTTCGTGGGCATCGGGATGGTCCATCGCGCGTCGCTGGGCCGGCCGGTCGCGGCTTAGCGCTGCTGCGCGCGGCGGCGCTGCTGCAGCGCCTCCCACAACACGCGCGTGCGCTGGGGCAGGCCCTCGGACGGGTCCCCGGTGAAGTGGCGCAGCTCGGGGGCGAACTGCTCGCCGAACGCGGCCACAGCGGCGTCCGTGGTGATGTCCAACCCCAGGAAGCGGACCAGGCCGGACAGCTCCGACGCGGTGTCGTCACCGCCGAGCGCGTCGAAGTCCAGAAAGAACGTCGTCGAGGCGGGCGCGTCAAGCAGCGCCTGCGCGTGGTGGTCCCAGAACCGCAGGCCCATCGCCAGCGGCACCCGCTGGCGGCGGTGCAGGGAGCTGGCGACGGCCGTGGGGTGCCGCAAGCACGCGACGGCGGCGCTGACGTGGTCGCGCCAGACACCCAGCGTGAGGCAGAAGCGCGGATCCTTCACCGCCATCCCGTCCAGGCTGCGGGCCAGGGCCTCCATCTCCCCGCGCAGTCGCCGGGCCCGCCGGTGCACGGCCTTCGGTGATGGCAGCAGCAGGTAACGGACCTGCGACAGCAACGACGGCACGGTCCCCTGGGTCCTGGGGAACCCCGTCAGCAGCCGGCTGTTGAGGTCGACGACGTCGTTGCGCTCGAAGTAGCCGCGTTCGTTCCACTGGTCCGCCCCGTAGAAGGCGCTGTGCTCGCCGAAGTCCAGGCCGAGGGCCTCCAGCGTCATGGCGACCGCGGACGTCCCCGAGCGGTGCATGCCGGTCACGACGATCATGGGCGTGCTGATCTCCGGTGAGTCGGTGGGGCGGTCATGCCGTCAGCAGCCACAGGGCAACAGCGGCGATGACCACGGCGTAGGCCGCCTGCAGGACGGTCAGGACGACATCGCCGGCGCCCTCGTCGGTGGCGGCAGCGGCGCCGTTCGTTGCAGCCGGCGCAGCCGCCGGGACCCGCCAGTGCACGAACAGGGTTGCGGCGACGGCCATCAGCGGCGCGAACGCCACCCAGTAGCGAGCGTGACTCGGGTGCAAGAACGGTTGCAAGAACAACGACACGGTGAACAGCTTGACGGTCAGGCTCAGCAGCTGCAGGCGCCGGGACCGTACGAAGACTGCGAGGTTGGCGGCGATCAACGCCAGGAAGAAGGGGACGTAGACGATGAGCGTCGCCGTGCCCAGCGTCGCGGTGGTCCGTTGGACTGCGGGCCGGGAGAGGTCGTGGTCGCTGACGGCCGCGAACCGCTGGACGAACGGCCGGGAGCCGCGCGGACCCTGGCCGTGCGGTCGGATGAACGACGCGAAGTTCTGGCGGGCCTGGCGGGCGTACGCCGTTGGCGTCAGCCCTTCCAGTGCGCTTGCCGACATCTCC
>DATLGM010000173.1:0-5935 GCA_035540515.1 Egibacteraceae bacterium
CCGACGGGCGGGGCTGGCGCCGACGGGCGGGGGCCGTCGCGCAGGCCGTCGGCCGGGGGTCCGCTCGCGGGTGACCGTCGACCAGGTGCGCGCGGTGATCCCGCGCGGCGCCTTCACGATGAAGATGCTGCAAGAGCGCAGCGGCGCCTCACCGGCGGTGGTGCGCAAGGTCATCACCGAGGAGCTGGCGGCGGGCACGCTCAAGGAGCAAGGACCGGACCCCGATCACCGCGGTCCCGGGCGGGCGCCCATCCTGTACAAGAAGGGCCGCTGACGCCGACGGGCCGGGGGATACCCGACGTCCTCGGGCGACCTGGTCAGGTTCGGCTGCTGCTGGTCGGCATCAACCCCGGCCTGAAGTCGGCCGAGCTGGGGCAGCACTTCGCCCGCCCCGGCAACCGGTTCTGGCCGGCGCTGTCGGCTGCGGGGATCACCCCACGCCAGCTCGCGCCGGCCGAGCAGGACCTCTTGCCGTCCTTCGGTGTGGGCGTCACCAACCTGGTCGCCCGGCCGTCGGCGGCAGCCGCGGAGGTGACCGCCGATGAGCTGCGCGCCGGCGCCCGGCGGCTGGCGCGTGTCGCCGCGCGTGTACGCCCCGTCGTCGTGGCGGTCCTTGGGATCACGGCGTACCGCACCGCCTTCGCGCGGCCACGGGCACGTCCCGGTCCGCAGGCCGAGACCCTGGGACCGGCCCGTCTGTGGGTGCTGCCCAACCCCAGTGGTCTCAACGCCCATGCACGCCCGGCCGATCACGCCGCCGGACTGCGCGCCGCCGCCGTGGCGGCAGGTCTGACGGTCCACCAATCCGCTCCCCCAGCGGCCGCGAAGAACCTCCGATGACCGACAACCTTCCGCTCGCCGGGCGGGGGCGGCTGCGGGCCGCCCCGGCCTCGGACGCCCCGATCACGCTCGAGGGGCTGCTCGGTGACGTCGCCCGCGGGGACCAGGCCGCGTTCGCGCAGCTGTACGACCGCGTCGGCGGGCAGGTCTACGGTCTGGTGCGCCGGGTGCTGCGTGACCCGGCACAGTCGGAGGAGATCACCCAGGAGGTGCTGCTGGAGGTGTGGCGCACCGCCAGCCGCTTCGACCGGGCACGCGGGAGCGCCCAGTCGTGGATCATGACCATGGCGCACCGTCGGGCCGTGGACCGGGTGCGCAGCGAGCAGGCGGCACGGGACCGTCAGGAGCGCGTGGCGACGCGTGACGGCGCAGAGGCGGCCTTCGACGTCGTCGCCGAGGACGTCGAGATCCGCCTGGAGCGCCAGCAGGTCCGCCAGGCGCTGGGCAACCTCACCGAGCTGCAGCGGGAGGCAATCGAGCTCGCCTATTACGGGGGGTACACCTACCGCGAGGTGGCCGAGCTGCTCGACGCCCCGCTGGGAACCGTCAAGACCCGTCTTCGCGACGGGCTCATCCGTCTGCGTGACACCATCGGGGTGACGACATGACCGCCGACGTCCACGCGCTGGCCGGCGCATACGCACTGGACGCGCTCCCGCCCGACGAGCGGGCGTTCTTCGAGCGTCATCTCGCCGCATGCGATGCCTGCCGGACGGAGGTCGCCGAGCTCGTCGAAACAGCGGCGCAGCTCGGCGCGGCCGCGGCCGAACGGCCCCCGGACGCGCTGCGCGACCGCATCCTTGCTGCCGCCGACGTCACCCGCCAGCTGCCCCCGCCACCGCGGGAGGAGCCCGCCCCCGCCGACGAGATCACCACCAGGCGTGCGGGCCGCGCCAACCGCTGGCTCATGGGGGTGGCAGCGTGCCTGGCCGTCATCGCGGTCGGCCTGGGGGCGGTCACCGTCGAGCTCAACCGCCGCCTGGAGGCCGAACGCGCCGCTGACGTCGACGTCGCCGCGGTGCTCGGGGCGGCGGACCTGCGCACCGTCGAGCTGGACATGGGCACCGAAGCGCCGGGACGGTTCATGTTCTCGGCATCCCGCGACGAGGGCGTGCTCGTCGCGCAGGGCATGCCCGACCCGGGCGAGGATCAGACACTGCAGCTGTGGCTCGTCCACGACGGCACCCCCGTGCCCGCCGGCGTGTTCCGTCCCGACGGCCGCGGCACGGCCGTGGCGCCCGTCGCCGGCACGGTCCGCGGTGCCGAGGTCGTCGCTGTCACCCTCGAGCCCGCCGGCGGCAGCCCCGCACCGACGGGTGAGGTGCTGGCCAGCGCCGACATGTGATGCGGTCGGTGAATCGCAGAATACTTTGAGTCGAAGAACCGCGGAACCGCACGGTTTCTGACGGTTTCACCGCGCATCGCCTATTTGGCAGCGGCAAAACCTTCTGCTTACGCTCGCGGACAAGCACGCCCTTAGGGACCTGCTTGCGTGACGCGTGCCGTTGCATGCGAGCGGGTCGACAACACGCAGCCAAGACGCGTCAGGAGTCTCTCCGCATGACGTTCGTTCGCCCTGTGCTCAATCTGCCGCTTGCCATCCTCGTGACGCTGGTCCTGGTGGGATCGGTGTTCACCGCGTCGCCCGCCGAGGCGGCGGACTCGCGCCACCACACCGACATCCGCGACCGGATGTACTACCAGGTCAACCGTGAGCGCGGCCGCCACGGGGTCCGCAAGCTGAAGGTCAACGCCAAGACGCAGCAGTACGCGCGCAAGCACGCGCTGCGCATGGCCAACCAGCGCCGGGTGTTCCACGCCAGTGCGAAGCAGCTGCGCGGCGGCACGCCGGCGAACACGTGTGCCTGGGCGGAGAACGTGGTGCGCACGTCGGCGTCCAACGCGGTGCGCCACTCGATGGACATGTTCATGGCCTCGTCCGGGCACCGCGCCAACATCCTCAACGGCCGCCTGACGCACATGGGCTTCGGTGTCGCGAAGAAGGGCAAGTACACCTACATCGTGCAGCGGTTCATCCGCCGCTGCTGACCCCTCCCCCCGGCCCGGCCAATAGGCCATGTTGACCATTGCGCTCGGGCTGCCGATACGTAAGGTGATCGCAGGCACGCGCCTTTCGCGCGGGCCCAACGGCGGCGTTCACGGCGCTGCCCGACCACCGAGGGGGCCCTTATGACCGCCCAACGCGGTACCACACGGCGGATGCTGCTTGTTGCGCTCATCGCCACCTTGTTCGTCGGCCTCGTCCCGGCGATGCCCGCCGAGGCGCTGACGGCGAACCAGATCCGCGACCGCGTCTACACCCGCATCAACAAGGCGCGACAGAACCACGGTCTTCGCGCGCTGCGGGTGAACCCAACGATCGAAGCCGGTGCCCAGAGTCACGCGCGGGACATGGCCCGGCGAGGATCGATCTACCACGACCCCAATCTCGGCGCGGAGGTCAACGAGGTGCTCCGGCCGGTGTGGTGGTACGGGGAGAACGTCGGATGGACGACCACGGGTAAGGGCGCTCCCAAGCGCCTGCACCGTGCATTCATGAAGTCGGCGGGACACCGGGCGAACATCCTCAAAAAGGGTGCGACCCACATGGGGCTCGGCGTGGTGAAGAAGAACGGCAACGTCTACATCGTCGAGCGATTCGTTCGCCTGGGGGTACTGCAGTAGCGCCGAAGACGACGAAGAGGGCCTTGCGGCCCTCTTCGTCGTCAGTCCAGCGTCCCGTCAGCCCAGCGAGGCGATGATCCCTTCACGCAGCCCTTGGTGGTTGTCCATGTAGCGACGGCGGTCTGCCTTGAGCGCTTCGACCAGCTCGCGGTACTCGTCATCGCGGCCCTGAGACTCGTACAGCTTGCGGGGCTGGAGCAGCTCCGGATCGTCGAAGTCCGGCACGCTGGTCGCAACGAGATAGCCGAACTCGGGATCGGTCTCCCACTCGATTGTGTTCTCGGCGATGGCCTTCACGATGGCCGAGGAGTGGGGGATCTTGACCTTCTTCGAGCCGTCGGTCCCCTCCGGACCGCCCACGCGGCCGGTGTTCAGCACGTACACGCCGAAGTCGTAGTCCATCGAGTTGATCAGGTCCGCCAGCCGGTTGCCCTGCAGCGCCTCTTCGCGCATGAAGAACGGGTTGGTCCCCGGCACCCGTAGGTTCTTGCCGGCCTCGGCCTTGCCGCCCGCGCTGGTGCCCTTGGTCTCACCGAGCATGAAGTACGCCACGGCCTGCTCGACCGACGACATCTTCGCGACCGCGGGCGCGATCGTCTCGTTGCGGTTGAGGATCAGCAGGAAGTCGGCCTTGCCGAGCTTGCGCGGGTCGTAGTGCTCGATGGCCGCCAGCGAGAAGGTGCCCCGCCCGTTGGCGGTGTACGAGTCGTCGAAGTAGTCGACCTTGCCGTCCGCGTCGACGGCGACGTTCTCCAGCCATCCCTCCGGGGAGGACAGTGCGTGGTAGATCGTCGGCTCGTACTGCGGGTCCAGACCGTAGGTCTTCGCGAAGCACCCGTTCTCCGTGGAGTACACGTCACCACCGTCGACCAGGGCGACGATGTCGTCTTGCACGGGCAGTGAACCGTTCTGGCGGGTGAAGGTCGTGGTGGTCTTGCCGGTGCCGGACAGGCCGATGATCAGGCCGACCTTGTCCCCGGAGTCGGTCGGGATGACCTTGGCACCCGAGTGCATCGCGAGCGCACCCTGCTGGTAGCACCACTCCATCCACATGCGCAGGCCGCCCATCTTCGACTCGCCGAAGTAGTCGATGTCGAACACGCGCGTGACCCAGTTCTCCAGGTCGATGGTGACCAGCCGGTCATCGGGATAGCCCTTGGCCGGGCAGTTCGGCGTGTAGATGACGGTCAGCGCGTCCTCTTCCCGCCAGTCGGCGTCCTTGGGGTAGTACAGCTGCTGCTGCATCGCCGGGATGTTGGCGTTGGCTCGCTCGATGTACACCCGCGCCGGTCGCTTCAACGGCGAGTTCTCCGGGCCGATGTAACCCTCGACGAGGATCATGTCCTGGTCGCGGATGTACTCCTCCTGCCGCGCGGCGACCTTCTCGTACTCCTCGCGCGACATCGTCGCCTTGGAGACCGACGACGGGTCGTCGGTCACCACGAAGGTGGAGCCGGCCGAGCGGGCGGTGACCCGTGCTTTGACGTTGTAGTTGCCGAACTCGGTCTGCTGCGCGTTCGGCATCTGTGCGACCCAGGACTTCAGCTCGTCCTGGGTCGGATTGACCGCCACTGACTTCGCGGGGGGCAGTTCGATTGCCACGGGTCCTCCTCAGCGCTGACACGGCCGCCGTACGGCGCCTTTGCCCCCGTCGTTCGGGCGACGGCCGTCGCAGGATCCTAACCTGCGAAAACGTGGCCCCGGACCGGCAGCCGGGCGGGCGCCGCTAACCCGTCGTGTGGGCGACGAGGACGTCGCACGAGGCGCGGTGGCTGATCTTGTTGGGCACCGATCCCAGCAGGAACCGCTGTGCGCCGGCCATGCCCTTGTTGCCGACGACGATGAGGTCGACGCGCTCGGCGTCGGCAAGCCCCAGCAGGGCGTCGGCGGGGTCCCCGGTCAGCGCCCGGGTCTGCGGTGGCGGGACCATCCCCGCCAGCGCCGCCACGGCGCGGTCGAGCACCTCACCGCCTGCCTGAGTGTCGCCGACGAACGCGACGATGAGGCGAGCCCCGCTCGCCTTGGCCACCGCCGCGGCCCGGACCACGGCGCGCATCGCCGTCTCCGACCCGTCGGTGCCGACGAGCACCGCCTGGTACGGCCCGCTGTCGCTCATGGTCACCTCCGCTTCACTCCTGGGTCCGAGCGTAGATCCATGCGCCTTCGGTCCATTCGTACACGTCCGACGTCCATGCGTCCGGCGGCAGCGGGGACCCGTCGCAGGTGGCGGTGATGCGCATCGGTTCGATCGTCGCTCCGACCCGCCCGTAGGTGTGAAAGCCGTCCCAGCAGCCGCCCTCGGCGATGTGGCGAGAGATGCTGCTGCCGTCCCAGCCCCACACCGACAGGCTCTCCCCGCTGTCGCCGAACGTCTGCTGCGTGACGATCTCCGCGCCCTGCTCGCCGTTGT
>DATLGM010000174.1:0-17357 GCA_035540515.1 Egibacteraceae bacterium
GGATAGGGCCTCGCAGATGCGTGCCCCCCACGCCGCCAGCGGGTTGTGCCGGTTGGGCGGGTGTGGCGGCGTGGGGGGCACGCATCTGCGAGGCCCTATCCAAAGGCCGCTGCGCGCGTCCGCCGTCGTCGGGGCTTCCGGACGGTTCGGTCTGGTCGGAAGCCTGCGCCCGCGCGGGGGGTCCCACGGCGCGCTCGGCTCGGGTGTCGGGCCCGACAGCGCGGTCGGTTCGACCGGGTGCTTCGTCCCGACGGCTACCGTCGCCCGGGGCTGTCAGCACGTCGGCGGCGTCCGCACTCTGCGCACTGGTGTCTCCGGGCGCGGTCGCCCCACCACCGAGCGCGTCATCGGCGACGGGGCTCGCCACGTGCCCGCCGTCAGGCATCACCGGCGCCACCTCGACCGGCACGTCTACGGGTGCCTGCGCTGCGGACAGCACCGGTGCGGCCGGGTGGGACTCGCCGTCGACCGGCGCCGGCAGGTGGCCCGCGACCTGGCTGGTCAGCGCAGCGACCAGGGCGGCGAAGGCATCGGCCATCCCCTCCTCAGGTGACGTCCCACTCCAGCGGCCCGCACCGTGGGCCGGTGCCTTAGCCAGGCCCTTTGCGGGCGGGGTGGCATTGGCGGCCGCCGGCAGGGACAGGGGCAGCGAGACGGTCATGCTCGGGCTCCTCGAAGCGTGCCCAGCACACGCTGGACGTAGGTGCGGGTCTCGGCGTACGGCGGCACCCCGTTGTGACGGGCGACAGCGCCGGGGCCGGCGTTGTAAGCGGCCACAGCCAGCTCGACCGAGCCGAAGCGCCGCAGGTTCGACGACAGGTAGCGAGCGGCGCCGTCGATGGCCTGTGACGGGACCATCGGGTCGATACCCAGCTCGCGGGCGGTTGCGGGCATGAACTGCATCAGCCCGCGGGCGCCGGCGGGGCTGACCGCGTTCGGGTTGTAACCGGACTCGTGCTTGGCGACGGCGTTGAGCAGACCGGCGGGCAGCCCGTGGCGCGACTCGGCCGCACGGAACAACCCGGCGTAGGCGGCGGGACCGGGGGTCCCCCCTGGCGCCGTCGACGCCCCCGCGGCGGGCGTGTCGATGATCCGGCGGATCGCCGTGGGGGTCCGGTAGACCTCCTGGATCTTCACCACGTCACCGCGGCGGGGGGCCACGATCATCTTGTTGTCGCCGACGTAGATCCCGATGTGGTCCACGGGGCTGCCGAAGGCGATGAGGTCACCGGGGCGGGCCTGGGCGAGGCTGGCGACGGCGGTGCCGGCGCGCGCCTGGTCGCGACTGACCCGCGGCAGGTCGATGCCCAGGTCGGCGTAGACCCGCTGGACGAAGCCGGAGCAGTCCAGCCCCTTGTTGGGGTCCGTGCCGCCCCACAGGTACGGCACGCCCAGGTAGCGCTTGGCGGCGGCGATGACGTCCACGCCACCGCCGGCGGCCTGTGTCGGTCCGGTGCTCGCCACGGGCGAAGGGCCCGGGGTGAACGGCGTCGCGTTGGGGTCCAGGACGTAGCCGAGTCCGTCGGTGGTCTGCGCGCCGGCGAGCGCGGCGGCGAAGGCCGCGCCACGGTCCGCGCGCTGCGCGGCCGCAGGCATCGGGAATCGCGCCTGGATGGCCGCGATCCGCGACTGCACCTCGGCGACGGCGGCGGGGGCGGTCATGCCGACCTCCTGGACCGCGCCACCATGATGTCGTCGACCGTGGCGTCCTCGGCCCGGCGGACCACGACGGTGTGCTCCTCACGCCGGCGCTCGTCAAGGCGCTCGAGCACCTCGACGCGCCGCTGTGCTGCCTGCCACGCCTCGACCGCACCGCGGGTGGAGTCCACCGCGGTGAGGTGTCGGCGGCCGGCGTGCGTGACGGCCTGCGCGCGCAGGTCGGCGCGGGCGTGCCACCCGAGCAGACCGGCGGCGGTGTACTGCGCGGGGGCGTCCAGGTCGGCGTAGTGCTGTCGGGAAGCGGCCAGGTCCTCGGCTGCTGCGTGTTCGGCCTGCCGTGCCGCGGCGACCTGCGCCTGGGCGGCTTCCTCCTGCAGCCGACGCACGCGCAGGACCTTGGCCATGCGGAACTCGTAGCGCTTCATGCCGCCGCCACCATCTGCGCGAGGACCTGCCAGCTCTGCTCGGCCGGTGTCAGGTCGTCCATGTCCTGGCGCAGGAACATCTGCGTCACCTCGCGCAGGGCGATCGCCTGGTCCACGAGGGGGTTGGTCCCCGGGACGTACGCCCCGATCTCGATGAGGTCCTGCGCCTCGCGGTGGGCGGCCAGCAGCCGGCGCAGCTGCGTGGCCGCGTCGCGCTGCTCCGGGGTCGTCACCGCCGTGGCGACACGCGAGACGGAATCGAGCACGTCGATCGCGGGGTAGTGCCCGCCGGCAGCGAGCTTGCGGCTGAGGACGACGTGGCCGTCGAGGATCGAGCGAGCGGTGTCACCGATCGGCTCGTTCATGTCGTCGCCCTCGACCAGCACGGTGTACAGGCCGGTGATGGACCCCACTTCACCGGTCCCGGCCCGCTCGAGCAGCCGGGGGAGGAGCGCGAACACCGAGGGCGGGTAGCCGCGGGTCGCGGGCGGCTCGCCTGCGGACAGACCCACCTCGCGCTGCGCCATGGCAACGCGGGTGATGCTGTCCATCATCAGCACCACGTCCGCACCGGCGTCGCGGAAGTGCTCGGCGATCCGAGTTGCCACGAACGCGGCGCGCAGACGGACCAATGCCGGCTGGTCGGAGGTGGCGACCACGACGACGGCGCGGGCCAGACCCTCGGGTCCGAGGTCTTTTTCGATGAACTCGCGGACCTCGCGGCCACGCTCGCCGATCAGCGCGATCACCGACACCTGGGCATCGGAACCCCGGGCGATCATCGACAGCAGGCTGGATTTGCCCACACCGGAGCCGGCGAAGATGCCCAGACGCTGCCCGCGGCCGCACGGCACGAGGGTGTCGAGCGCCCGGACTCCCAGCGGCAGCTGGCGGTCGACGCGGGCGCGGAGTAGCGGGGTGGGGTGGCGTGCCGTCCAGCGTCACCTCGTCGAGGTGGTGCAGTGGGCCGCCGCCGTCGATGGGGTTGCCGAGGCCGTCGAGCACCCGCCCCAGCAGCGCGTCACCGACGCGCACGGTGGCGGGCCTGTCCACCGCCGCTGCCCGTGCACCGGCCCGCACGCCGCGAAGGTCGCCGTAGGGCAGACACACGAGGCCGCCGTCGCGGACGGCGACGACCTCCGTGGGCAGGTCGCCGGATGGCGTCGCCACGGTCACCGCGTCGCCGATGGCCGCCTCCAAGCCTTCCACCTCGAGGTTCAGGCCGACGACGCGCGACACCACCCCCGACCGGCGGGGGGCAGCGGCCGCGAGCGCGGTGCTGAGACGGTCGGCGGTGATCACTGGCCCAGGGCCTCCCGCACGCGCCGGATGGCCGGCCCGATCTGAGCGTCGACCCGGCACGGCCCGACGTCGAGGACGCAGCCGCCGCGCTCGACGGTGTCGTCAGCGACGACGGTGACCGCGCGGTCGGCCGCGAGGTCGGTGATGTCGTGCAGCGTGGCTGCGTCCGCCGGGTTGATGCGGGCCACGGCGTCGATGCGGTCGGGCGCCAGCTGCAGCGCGCGCGCGATCGCCTCGCGGGCGGGGTCGTCCAGGGCGCGCAGCTCGCGTCCGACGACCGCCTCGGCGATCGCCACGGCCGTGCGCACGATGACGCCCTCGACATCAGCGAGGCCGGGGGCCTCAGAATGGAGCAGCTGCGCGGCGGCGTGCTCGAGGGCCCCGATCGCGTGGTTGACGGCCTGCGCGGCGCCCGCCGCGATCTGCTCCGCGGCCGCGGCCGCATCCCGTTGCCCAGCCGCGAAGCCGTCTTCGTAGCCGGCGCGGGCGGCGGCCTCACGGGCCTGGCTGGCCGCCTGCTCCAGCTCCGCCGGCGTCAGCGCGGCGGCGGGCCGGGCGGCGCCGGCCAGCAGTGACAGATCGGCGTCGATTGCGACACCGCGGAACGTCTGGGCCTGGGCGCCGCGCAGCACGCGCGGGCCAGGGGCCACGCGGGCGCTAGACGACATACTCTTCGCCTCCGCGCGTCAGGACGATCTGACCGGCTTCCTCCAGCGACCGGATGACCCGGACCACGCCGGCCTGGGCCTCCTCGACTGCCTTGATCCGCACCGGCCCGAGCAGGTCGATCTCCTCCGCGAGGTTCGCGGCGGCGCGCTCGGACATGTTGCGCAGGATCTTTTCGCGGACAGCGGGGCGGACACCCTTGAGCGCCGTGGCCAGGTCCTTGGGGTCGACCTGACGCAGCACCAGCTGCACCGAGCGGTCGTCGAGCTGCTCGATGTCTTCGAAGACGAACATCAGCTGGCGGACCTCGTCGGCCAGCTCGACGTCCTCGTACTCCAGCGACTCCAGGATCAAACGCTCGGTGCCGCGGTCGGACCGGTTGAGGATGTCGACCAGCGCCTGGATGCCACCAGCGGAAGACAGGTCCGCGGACTGCAGCACCGATGACAGCTTCCGCTCGAGGATCGCCTCGACGTGCTCGATCGCCTCGGGGGTGGTCGTGTCCATGGTGGCCACGCGCTTCGCGACGTCGCGCTGCAGGTCCTCGTCCAGACCGGACAGCACCATCGCGGCGTGATCGGGGTACATGTGCGCGAGCACCAGGGCGATGGTCTGCGGGTGCTCGTCCTGCAGGAACTGCAGCACCTGTCGCGGGTCGGCCTTGCGGATGAACTCGAACGGCGCGCGCTGAATTGCGGCCGTCAGGCGCTCGATGATCTGGTCGGCCTTGGGCTCGCCGAGGCTGGCGACCAGCATCTCCCGCGCGACGTTGAGCCCCCCGCTGGCCACGTGCATCCGGGCGGCGGCCAGGTGGTGGAACTCGGTCAGCACGTCGGTGACGGCCTCGGCCTCCACCCGCTGCAGGTGGGCGACCTCCGCCATGATGTCGGCGACCTCCGACTCACGGAGCTCGCGCAGGATGGCCGCGGCACGCTCGCGGTCCATCTGCATCAGCAGCACGGCGGCCTTCTGGACGCCGCTCAGCTCGGTGGCGGGGGCGGTGGGGGTCACGCGTCAGCTCCTGCGGTCGGCCAGCCAGCCGCGGAGCAGCTGGGCGACCTCGTCGGGTTGGCGGTCGATCAGGTCAGCGATCTCGCCCTGGATGGACACCCGTTCGGCGACCTCCGCGGGCAGCTCCGGTTCGGGGCGAGGATCGGGCAGACCCTGGACCTCGGGTAGCTGGTTGAGCAGACGCTGCTCCTCGGCCTGCTCGGCCTCCAGCAGCGGCTGCAGGCGCGACACGTCGACCGGCGTGGCCTTCGGCTTGGTCGCGCGGCGCATCGAGAAGTACGCGAGGGCCAGGACCAGCAGGATGACGAACACGACGACCGCGGTGCGGATGAGGTTCATCATCTGCGCCTGTCGCGCTTCCTCGGCGGCCCGCTCGAGCTCCTCTGCGGCCGCCTCGCTGGCGCTGCGGTCGAACGCGATGCGGGTCACCTGGATCGTGTCGCCCCGCTCAGGATCCAGCCCGGTGGCCGCGGCGACGAGCTGCTCGATGTCGCCGGTGCCGTAGTCGGCCTGGGCGGCGTCGTCCAGCAGGACCGCCACGGACAGTCGTTCCACGGCGCCGGGGGCGGTCTTGATCTCGCTGGTGACCTTGCCGACGGCGAACTCGCGCTGCTGCTCGGTCTTGGAGTAGTCGGTTCCAGGGGGCTCGACGGGCGCGGGCGCCTGCTCCGGCCCCAGCACGCCGCCGACGCTCGCGCCGGTACCGGAGTACTGCTCCTCGGTCGTCGTGACGGCCGTGGGGATGCGCTGGCGGTTGAACCGCTCGGTGACCGTCTGACGGCGGTCGAAGTCCAGGTCCGCGCGGACCTCGACGACCGCGCCGCCCGCCCCGACGACCTGCGCGAGCATGCCCTCGACCGACTGCGCCAGCTGGCGCTCGAACTCCCGGGTCTGCTGGCTGCGCGTGTCGCCGGCGGTGATCATGTCGCCGTCCTCACCGGGCGCCGACAGCACGTTGCCGTTGGCGTCGGCGAGCGTCACCTGCGTGGGCGCCAGGCCCTCGACGCTGGAAGCGACCAGGTTGACGACCGCCTGCACCTGCTGGGACTCCAGCGTCCGACCGGGGCGCGTCTTGACCAGCACCGACGCCGTCGGGTGCTTGCTGTCGTCGGCGAACAGGTCGTCTTGAGGGATCACCACGTGGACCGTGGCGGCCTCGACGCCGTCGATCGACGAGATCGTCTTGGACAGCTCCCCCTCCAGCGCCCGTTGGTAGTCGATGCGCTGGCGGAACTCCGAGGTCGTGATGCCCTGGTCGTCGAGCAGCGCGTAACCGACGGTGTCACCGGCCGGCAGCCCCTCGGCGGCCAGGTTGACCCGCAGCTGGTGGACGCGGTCCTGTGGCACCAGCACGGACGAGCCGCCGTCCGCCAGCTGGTACCGGACACCCTGGGCGGACAGCGCCTCGGTGATGCCGGCGGCGTCCTCGGCGCCCAGCGACGTGAACAGTGGGACCAGGGTGGGCGTGGCGGCCCAGCGGCCGAACATCAGCCCGCCGACGAGCAGCGCGACCAGCACCAGGGCGGTGACGGTGCGCTGGCCGGTGGTGAACCCCTGCCAGACCTGCGCGGCGCGGGACTTGACGCGGTCGAGATCGAGCGCCATCAGATCTGCATCCTCATGATGTCGGTGAAGGCCTCAACAGCCTTGTTGCGGACGGCGACGGTCAACTCGGTGGCGAGGTTGGCCTGGGTCGCGGCGATCATGTAGTCGTGCACGTCGGTCGCCGAGCCGGTCGCAGCCGCCTGCGCGGCGGCGTCGGCGCCCGTGTGGGTCGCCTGCACGTGCTGCAGCGCCTTGGTGATCATGTCGCCAAAGCCACCGCCGGCGCCCTCGGAGGGGACGGGCTTGGCCGCCGGCAGCGACGGCAGGCTCGGCGTGATGGAGGAGATCGGGGGGATGGCCATCGCCTAACGTCCCAGCTGCAGGGCGGCCTGGTACGCCTGTGTGGCGCGCTCCACGACCGCGAGGTTGGCCTGATAACCGCGCTGGGCGAGCAGGATGTTGGTCATCTGCGCGCCCAGGTCGATGTCGGGGTAGCGGACGTAGCCCTCGGCGTCGGCGAGGGGATGGTCCGGCTCGTACACCAGCCGTCCGGTGGGGTCGCCGTAGGTGATCCCGGCGACCCGAGAGCCACCGCCGATGCCCGGCTGGCCGGAGGTGCCGTAGTCGACGGCCTCCGCCACGACGAAGCGCGCGCGGAAGGCCTCGGCGTCGGTGGGCCGGACGGTGTTGAGGTTGGCGATGTTGTCCGAGACGGCGTCCATCCAGGTGCGATAGGTCCGCAGTCCCGTCGACGAGGTGGCGAGCGCCGAGAAGATCGTCATCGTCAGCCCTTGATCGCCGTGCGCAGCAGCGCGAACTTCTCGGACATGGCGCGGACGGTCAGCTCGTAGCGCATCGTTGTCTCGAGCATCCCGATGGTCTCGTCGTCGATGTTGACGTTGTTGCCGTCCAGCCGGGTGGGCGCGTTCGAGCGGGTGGTCGTCGCCGAGACGCTCGGGGCGTCACCGTCGGACAGCGCGGCGGCCAGGGCGGACTCGAACTCGACACGGCCGGCGCGGAACCCGGGGGTCTGGATGTTCGCGACGTTGTCGGCGATCACCCGCTGGCGGGTGGCAAGCCCCCGCAGTGCGCTCTGGAGCGCCGTCATGGTGACGTCGTTCATCGCATGAACCTCGCCAGGTCAGTAGTACCGGCGCCGCGGTCCATGCGGCTGGTGTCGAGCGGTCCATGCTCGCGGGGTTGCTTCGGCGGGTGCGATGCGGTGGTTGAGCCTAGTTCTCGAAGATGGCCCGAAACCCACCAGGTGGACTAGTCACCCGTCAGACGCGGCTGTCGAAGAAGACCGGCTCGGCGGGGCGGGTCGGTCCGCCGGCGCGGGCGGCACCGAGGTCGTCGAGCTGGCGCTGGGCGTCGCCATGGGCGGCTTCCAGCGTTTCGGCCAGCGCCCACGAGCGCTGCATCAACCGGTTGGCGCGCTCCAGCATCGTGTCCGGCAGCATCGGCAGTGTCACCGGCGGGCGGAACGGGGGGATCGGATCGGTCGACCCCCGGGCGAGCGCCGCCTCCTGCAGGTCCAGGCGCAGCTCGAACTCGTCGAGGGTGCGCTCCCAGGCGCGAACAGCCGGTGGCTTGGGCGCTGCCGCGTCGCTGCTCACGCCACACCCGCCGTGGCGGCGGCCGCCTGGTGCCATGCGTCGCGCAGCGGCTCGGCGGTCTTGCGGACCGCCACGACCGCCTTGACATCCTTGCGGACGTTGGCCGTCACCAGCTCGCGGTGCATGTACTGGTACAGCGACATCAGTCCGGCAGCGCCGTCCCATGCGTTCAGGTCCAGCGAGCTCTGCAGCTCCAGCACGATCTCCTGTGCGCGGACCAGCCGGTCGTGCGCGGCCTGGAGGTCGCGCTCCGTGATGGCCTTCTCGGCAAGTTCGAGATCGCTGACGAGCGCGTCGTACAGCATGGTCAACAGCCTGGCGGGGCTGACGGTGCTGACCGCGTCCCGGATGTACCGGTTGCGGGCTGCCTGCAGCGACATCAGTGCTCCGTTGTGCTCGTGCGGGTTACGGGTTGATCTTGGGCAAGCTGGCGAGCTGCCCCGCCAACCAGTTGGACTGCTGCTGGGCGTTGCCCAGCGCCGTCTCCAGGGCGGCGAACTGGGCGCGAAGCCGCTTCTCCTTGACGGCCAGGCGCACGTCCCAGCCGGCGATCGCATCGTCGATGCGCCGGATCTCGTTGCGGCGCAGCTCGATGGCGCTCGTGAGCGTGCCGGTGCCGTACTTCGTCGCACCCTCGCTGAGGCTCTTCAGCCGCGTGGCGATCCCGTCACCACCCGAGAACAGGGCAGCCACAGCGGCGGGGTCGGCGGCATAGGCCTTGTCGAACACTGCCCGGTCGAACTTCAGCGTCCCGTCGCGGGTCAGCTCCAGACCGGCGCCGGCCGCACTGACGCCCCCGACGGCGGATGCGACCGCAGTCAGCACCGCGTTCTGCAGGTCCCGCACGCTGGTGTTCCCGCGCAGGGCCCCGCCACGCTTGGTGGCAGGGTCGAAGCCGGTTGCGGTCTTGAGGTCGCGCAGGATCTCGTTCGCGGCGGCCACCAGCTTCTCGACGTCGCCCCCAAGCGAGGCACCGTCCCGCGTGATGCTGACGGTCACCGTCGTCCCGGGCTCGGCTTTGAGGACGTCCAACGTCAGCCCGGGCGCCACACCCGTGAAGGTGTTGGTCGACGAGGAGATCGTCATCGGCGTCGCAGACGATCCGAACAACAGCTGCGCGTCACTGGCTTGGCTGGCGACGGAGAAGGCCATCTCGGGTGACGGGGGCTGGCGGATGCCGGTCACGGTGAAGGCGCTGGAGGCACCGGTGCGCTTGGCGGTCAGCTCCAGCCGGTAGTTCCCGGCGTCGCTGGTCTTGACCACCCGCGCGGTGATGGGGCTCCCCTCAGCGGTGTTCAGGGCGGTGGCGATGCTCTGCAGGGTGCCGTCGTGGTTGTCCACGACGAGGGACTGTGCGGCGCCCTGCTCGTCGGTGTAGGACACGGTGATCGTGCGTCCGGACTGGGCCACCTGGGTGTCCGCGGAGGCGTAGGTGGCGGCGGAGTAGATCTGGTGGGCCGCGGCGACGGCGCCGACGCGGAACGTCAACGAGGTTGGTGCAGTCCCGTCCGCAGCGGTGGCGCGCAGAAGGTCCGCGTGGCTGGACGTCGTCTGGACTCGCGACCACCCGCTGGTGGTGTGCAGCTTGCGCGCCAGGTCGGCCAGCGCCAGGAATTTCGTGTTGAGGTTCTGCAGCGCGGTGATCGCCCGGTCGGCGGTCGTCTTGCGTGACTGCAGGCGAACGACCGGCTGCCGCTCGAGTTGCATCAGCTGGCGGATCACCGCGCTGGTGTCCATCCCGCTGATCAGCCCGTCGACGGCGCTCATCGGTTCGCTTTCTCCAGTTTGTCGATGACCTGCTGCACCATGTCGAGCACCTGCTGGGGCGGTGTCTGCAAGACGACTGCTCCGGTGTGCTGGTCCACGACGCGGGTGACGTAGCCAAGACTCGCGGCGTGGAACGAGACCACGACGCGGGTGCTGGCCTGTCGCCCGGGGTGCGCTGCTTGTTCATCGGCGGCCGGCGCCTTGGCTTGAGCGGCCGGTGGGACCGCCGGAACCTCACGCGGCTCGCGCGCGGGCAGCGGCGCGTGATTGGCGGCGATCGCCAGGCGCTGGATCGGTGAGACATCCATGGCTGTTCCTCACACTCCGGTCCGACACCAGCAGGAGGGGGACGGCGGTGGCCGTCCCCCTCCTGGGTGGTGGTGCGGAAGTCCCGGATGGGGGACGGTGCTAGCGGAGCAGCTGCAGCACGCCCTGCGGGACCTGGTTGGCCTGGGCGAGCATCGCGGTGCCGGCCTGAGCCAGAATCTGCGCCCGGGTGAAGGACACCATCTCCGCGGCCATGTCGGTGTCGCGGATGCGGCTCTCGGCAGCGGACAGGTTCTCGATCGCGACGGACAGGTTGTTGATCACGTGCTCGAACCGGTTCTGCAGCGCACCGAAGTCGGCACGGGCGGTCGACACGGTGTTGATCGCCGTCTGCACGGTGGTGCTGTCGCTGATGACCGCATCTTCCACGTCCAGCGCGGCCAGGTCGACGTCGATCGTGTCCTCGGAGTCGTAGCCGACCTGGAAGGTCAGCGTGCCGTCCTCGAACAGAGCCACACCGTTGAACTTGGTGTTCGAGGTGATCCGGCCGATCTCCTCCTTGAGGGCGTCGAACTCGGACTCCAGCGCCGTGGCCGAGTCGGAGCCCTCCTCGACGATGCCGCTGTTGTACTGGACGGCGAGGTCGTTCATGCGCTGCAGCATGGCGTGGACCTCGGTCAGGGCGCCTTCCGCGGTCTGCAGGACCGAAACGGCGTCCTGCGCGTTGCGGCTGGCGACCTTCAGGCCACCGACCTGCGAGCGCAGACCCTCGGAGATCGCCAGGCCCGCGGCGTCGTCTGCCGCCCGGTTGATCCGGAAGCCGCTGGAGAGCTTCTCGAGGCTCTTGGCCAGCTGGCCGTTGGTCACCGACAGGTTGCGGTGCGCGTTGTAGGCGGCGACGTTCTGGTTGATGCGAAGACCCATTTGATGTTCCTCCTTGAATGTGGGTCGGCCGAGTTCCGTTCCGTGGAAGCTCCGGCGTGTCCCGTCACTTCTGCGACGGCGTGGGGTGTATCGACGGTCGCCGGTCCCCCTTGAGAACTTTTTTCGGATCTGTCAGCGATCGGCGGCGGCGCGGTACCGGGCAGCCAACCGCGCCCCTGAGCCCGAGGGGGCCGCGGCGGGCGCGCCCTCGTCCGCCAGGCCGGCGAACACGACGGCGTGGACGGTCTCGTCGGCCGCCAGCTCGACATCGAGCAGCGACTCCACCAGCGCGGCACAGCGCGGATCGTCGACCACCAGTGTCGGCTCCTGCGAACGCACGGCGGCCATGACCGCCGCGCCGACGGCAGCTTTCGACCTGGCCGTGAATGTGGCGGCGTCAGGGTCGTGCCGGGCCTCGCGGAGCAGGGCCGTAAGCCCGACACCCACCAGCCCGCGGCGTGACACGGTGGCGGGCAGCCGGGGTATCAGGCCCGCAACGGCCTCGAAGACCAATGGAAGGTGCGAGGTGACGAGGTTGCGCTCGGCGGGGCTGGCGAAAGGGATCGTCATGGCCGCTTCCTCGGCACACCGAGGGGCGGTGTGTAGCCGTTTTCGCCCACCGGACGAAAGAAATCCGCCGCAACGCTGAAGTTGCGGCCTCTTTGGCCGATGAAACGTAGGCAACCCCTGCGACCGGGAGCATCGATGACCCTGACCGAGGTCTCCAACATCCTGTGGCGAGAACGGCAGCTGCTCGAGCTGCTGCTGTTCAAGCTGGAGGAGGAGCAGCTGCTGCTGGCCGCCGGTCGCAGCCGCTGGTTGGCGCACGCCACCCGTGAGGTCGAGACCGTGCTCGCCGAGATCAAGCGCGTCGAAGAGACCCGGGCGGCGCAGGTCCAGGCACTCGCCGTCTCCATGGGATTGGCACCCACCGCGAGCCTGCGCGAGCTGGCCGAGGCGGCGCCGCCTCCGTGGGACAGCGTGTTTGTCGACCACCGCGAGGCGTTCCTGGCCGCCACCCAGGAGATCTCGTCGCTGGCGCAGGACAACCGCGAGCTGCTCAGCCGGGGCTACCACGCGGCACGGCAGGTCCTGTCGTCGATGGACGACCAGCGGGTCGAGACGTACTCACCGGCCGGGCTGACCACCAACCGCAGCCCGGCCCGGCTGGTGGACGAGGCGCTGTAGATGTCGAGCATGTCGGCTCTGACGACGGCCCTGTCCGCCCTGTATGCGCAGCGGCGGGGCCTGGACGTCACCGGTCACAACATCGCCAACGCGAACACCGACGGCTACACCCGCCAGCGTGTCGAGTTCAGCGCCAACGCAGGCCCCACCTCGCCGGCGGTGTTCTCGCGCTGGACCGGTGTGGGCCAAGGCGTGGACGTCGCGGGCATCAGCCGGCTGCGGGACGCGTTCCTGGAGCTGCGGTCGAACACCGAGCACGGCGTTCTCGGCGAGCTCGGCACCCGCCAGCAGATCCTTGCCCGCATCGAGCTGGGCTTCGGCGAGCCCAGCGACCTCGGGCTGGCGGCACAGCTCAACGACTTCTACGCCGGCTGGGGCGACATCGCGAACAACCCCACGGACCTGGCGGCGCGACGCTCGCTGCTCGAGCGAGCCGGCACGCTGACGTCGAACATCCGCAGCAGCGCGCGCAACCTCGACGCGCTGCGGTCCGACCTCGTCGGGCAGGTGCGGGCACAAGTCGACGAGGTCAACGACCTGGCCCGCGCGATCGCGGAGCTCAACCACGGCATCGTGACGAACACGAATGCGGGGCTGGCGCCGGTCGATCTGCTCGACCAGCGCGATCTGCTGGTGTCGCGACTCGCCGGGATGATGGGCGTCACTACCAAGCCGGCGCCCGGAGGCGCGGTTGACGTGTTCGTGGGTGGCACCGCGCTCGTCCGCGGCAGCGTGGCCGAGGGGCTACGGGTCGTCGATACCCCGGCGGGCGACGACTCGCGCCGGACTGTGTCGCTGGCCTGGTCCAAGGACGGGTACCCCGCGACGGTGAGCGGCGGCACCCTCGGCGGGCTGATGGCCGGCGCCAACGACATCATCGACGGGCCCGACGGCTACCTCGCCAAGCTCGACGCCTTCGCGCTGAGCCTGCGGGACATGATCAACGCCGCGCATGCCGAGGGGAAAGACCTGTACGGCGACGGCCCGACCATCGACTTCTTCACCGGCACCGGTGCGGCCGACATCGCGCTGTCGTCCGAGTACCTGACGGACCCGCGCCTGCTGGCGGCTGCGGCGGCAGACGGTGGCCACGCCGACGGTGGCAATGCGCTGGTGATCGCGGGCTTCGCCAGTCGCGCCGACGGTCCTGACCTTCTGTACCGGGGGATGATCGTCGAGCTTGGCGTGCAGACGCAGACGGTCAACCGGCGATACGCCATCCAGCACGAGGTGACGCGCCAGGTCGACGCGGCGCGGGACGCCCAGGCCGGGGTGAACCTCGACGAGGAGATGACCAACATGCTGGCCTACCAACGCGCCTACGAGGCCGCGGCCCGCTTCATGACGACTGTGGACCAGCTGCTGGACCGGCTGGTCAACGCGACCGGCCTGGTCGGGCGATAGGACAAGCCGATGAGCACCGCATTCAGGATCACCCAGCGCTCCGTGGCGCAGCGGACGAACAGCAACCTGCAGTACGCGCTGTCACGGCTGGCCAAGACGCAGGAGCAGCTGTCATCGGGCCGGTTGATCAGCCGGCCGTCGGACAGCCCGGTCGGGACGGTCTCGGCGCTGCGCTTTCGAGCGGAGATCCGCCAGACCGAGCAGTTCGCCCGCAACGCCGACGACGGTCTGGCGTGGTTGGGCAACGCCGACCGGATGCTCACCAGCAGCCTGGACCAGGTCCGACGCGCCCGGGAGCTGACCCTGCAGGGTGCCAACGGCTCCGCCGGCCCCGACGCACGCAACGCGATCGCGCTGGAGATCGAGGCGATCCGTGACTCCCTGCTGGGCATCGCCAACAGCCAGCACGCCGGCCGCCCGCTGTTCGGCGGCACCGGTGAGGCGACCCGGCCGTACGCCCCGGACGGCTCCTACATCGCCGACCCCCCCGGCCCCGTCGTCGTCGCACGAGCCGTGGCACCAGGCGAGAGCGTGCGGATCAACATCACCGGGCCCGAGGTGTTCGGTCCCGAGGGCGCGAACCTGTTCGACGTGCTGACCCAGATCGCCGACGACCTGCGTAACGACCCGGCCGGTTTGGCCGGCGGCATGAACGCGCTCGACGAGCGCATGCGTGGCATCACCGACGCCCTGGGCGACATCGGTGCCCGCACCAACCGCCTCGAGGTCATGCGGGACCGCGCCGTCGACCAGATCGGCGCGCTCAAGCACAACCTGTCGGAGGTCGAGGACATCGACCTTCCGGCCACGATCATGGACCTGCAGCTGCAGGAGACCGCATACAAGGCGGCGCTGTCGGCCACGGCACGGGTGCTTCAACCGTCGCTGGTCGACTTTCTGCGATGATCGCCACCATGACCGACACGCCGTCCACCGCGACGGAGGCTGCGGCCGTCCGATTCGTACTCCCATTGCCGGGCTTCCCGCAGGCTCGCGAGTTCGTGGTGGAACCGGTCGATGGGCAGGACGGGGTGCTCAGCGTGCTGCGTTGCACCGACCAGCCGGGGCTGGAGTTCGTCGTGGCCCTGCCCGAGGCCTTCTTCCCGGACTACACCCCGGAGCTCGACGATGCCACAGCCGAGCGGTTGGGACTGACCGATGCCGCCGACGCGCTGGTACTGGTCATCTTGACCATCGCGGAGCAGATCGAGGCGAGCACGGCGAACCTCATGGCGCCGGTCATCGTCAATCGCCGGACCGGCGAGGCCGTCCAAGCGTTGCTCGTCTCGTCGGGCTACGACATCCGGACACCCCTGGTCGGGTAAGCGGGCGGGGGCCGGGCGGGTAGCCTGCTCGCGATGCCCACTGCCGCCACCGTCTACGCCGTCGCGAACCAGAAGGGCGGGGTCGCCAAGACCACCACCGTGCTGTCGATCGCAGCGGCGCTCGCCGAGCGGGGACAAGCCGTGCTCGTCGTCGACCTCGACCCGCAGGCGGACCTGACCTTCAGCCTCGGCTACGACCCGGACACGCTCGACCCGACCGTCCACGACGTGCTGACGGGGCGGGTCCAGCTGCCCAAGACGATCCTGCAGCACGCCGAGGTGGACCTCGCGCCGGCGAACATCGACCTCGCCGGCGCCGAGGTCGTCCTGCTGACCCGGACGGGGCGCGAGTACGTGCTGCGGGCGGAGCTCGACCAGGTGCGTGAGAGCTACGACGCGATCCTGATCGACTGCCCCCCGTCGCTGGGCGTGTTGACCTTGAACGCGCTGACCGCGGCGGACCAGGTGGTCGTCCCGGTGCAGTGCGAGACGCTGTCGCACCGTGGTGTGTCCCAGCTGCTGGAGACCATCGCCGACATCCAGCGGCTGACCAACCGGGAGCTGACGGTCGCCGGCTTCGTGGCAACGCTGTTCGACCCCCGCGCGCGGCACTCCCGCGAGGTGCTCGCCGACGTGCAGTCACGCTACGACCTGCGGCTGGTCGGCGTCCCCGTCCGCAAGTCTGTCCGGTTCGCCGAGGCGCCCCACGCCGGGCACTCGATTCTGGCGGCCGGCTCGGCGCCCCGCGGCGCGGACGCCTACCGGGTCATCGCCGCGCAGCTCGCCGGACTGGACGAGGACCCTGCCTGGCGCGAGCACGCGGGGGAGGTGCCGTCGTGAGCTTCGACCGCATCAAGGCCCCCGACGCGTGGCAGCGCCGGCAGGAGGGGCCCGGCCGGGATCCGCAGGGGCGGGCGGCGTTGTTCACGGGTGCCGACGAGGCGGTACGAGCCGCCGGGGTCGCGCCTCCGGAGGGCTTCCAGGTCCACTGCAGCCGCTGCGACACCTCGACCGCCGTCGGGGCGCGCGAGGCGGTGGGCTTGGCCGTGCGCATGGCGGTGCCGCTGTTCCTGATCGCCCCGTGGAAGTCGCACCCGGTCTTCGCCGTGTGCCCATCGTGCGGCGTGCGGTCGTGGCTGCGGGTGCGGACATGAGCGACGCGCGGGCGTGACCCGGGACCTGCTGGCGCTGGGGACGGAGGTCGCCGTCACCGCCGGCCGAGCGCTGCTCGCGCGCCAGGACGATGTCGGCCGGGTCGACTACAAGACGAGCAGCACGGACCCGGTCAGCGAGGCCGACCGCGCCGCCGAGCGCCTGATCGCCGGCGCACTGCTCGACGCCCGCCCCGACGACGGTCTGATCGGCGAGGAGGGTGCGGACCGGAAGGGGAGCACCGGGTTGCGATGGGTCGTCGACCCCATCGACGGGACGGTCAACTACCTGTACGGGCTGCCGGCGTGGTGTGTCTCGATCGCCTGCGAGGACGACGAAGGCGCCGTCGTGGGGGTCGTCTACCAACCGGTGACGGGTACGACCTACGGTGGCGTGCGCGGCGAAGGTTCCTGGTGCGACGGGACGGCGCTGCGCGTCAACGACCCGGTCCCGCTCGAGCGGGCGCTGGTCGCGACCGGCTTTTCGTACGAGGTTGCGCAGCGCACCCGCCAGGCCGCTGCAGTCGCCCGGTTGCTGCCGCAGGTCCGCGACATCCGCCGGCTGGGCTCCGCGGCTCTGGACCTGTGCATGCTCGCCGCCGGCATGGTCGATGCGTACTACGAGACGACGACCAAGCACTGGGACTGGGCCGCCGGCGCGCTCATCGCCCGCGAGGCCGGCGCGCGGGTCACCCACGACGCCGGCGCCGTCGTCGCTGCCGGGCCGGCGCTGTACCCGGCGCTGCACACCGCCCTCGCCGGCGGCACCTGAACCGCTGGCTGCCGGCGGCCGTCAGGGGAGATAGGCGATGACCAGCGGTCGGGTCAGCCGAGGTTGCCCCTCACCGCGGGCTGTGGTGCTGTCGACCGGCGCAGACCGCGGCTGCGAGCGGCGGCGCTGATCGCGCGACGCCGACCCAGTCTTGCTGCGCCCGCCGCGCCCGCCCCGCGTCGACGTTCGCGAGGATCGCGCCGCCGTCCGCGTCGGCCGTGTGGTGGCCGGCCGGTCGCCCCGGGTCGGAGTGGGTGAGGCGGTGTCCTCGCCACGGCTGCCGCCGCCCTCGTCGCCGTCCGCACGCACGCTGACGTCGTCGTCACTGCCGGCGT
>DATLGM010000175.1:0-1970 GCA_035540515.1 Egibacteraceae bacterium
GGGACGCTGGCCGACCTGCTCGACCGGGTCCGCGGCGCTGCCGACCGCCCGCCCGCCGCCGAGGAGCCCGAGGGGTTCGTCGGCGAGCTGCGCCCGTATCAGCAACGGGGGGTGGCGTGGCTGCAGGGGATGAGCGAGCTCGGTCTGGGGGCGGTGCTCGCCGACGACATGGGGCTGGGCAAGACCATCCAGCTGATCGCGTACCTGCTGATCCGTCGCCCCCTCGAGCCGGTGCTCGTGGTGTGCCCGACCTCGGTGGTCGGCAACTGGCAGCGCGAGCTCGAGCGGTTTGCCCCAGGCCTGGGCGTCACCCGCTGGCACGGCACCGACCGGCCCGAGGACACCGGCGACGTCGCCGAGGTGGTCCTCACGACCTACGGCACCCTGCGCCGCGACGTCGACGCGCTCGCCGGGCGGCGGTGGTCGGTGGTCGCCCTGGACGAGGCGCAGCAGATCAAGAATCCCCAGACGGCCGGGGCCAAGGCGGTCCGCCGCCTGGACCGGGACCTGACGATCGCACTGACCGGTACGCCGCTGGAGAACCGGCTGGAAGAGCTGTGGGCGCTGCTCGACGTCACCAACGCCGGGCTGCTGGGCCGACGCGCCGACTTCGCCCGCCGCTTCGTCAAGCCGATCGAACGGCAGCACGACCGCTTCACCGCCGGCCGGCTGCGCCGGCTGGTGTCGCCGTTCATCCTGCGCCGCGAGAAGACCGATCCTGCGGTCATCGCCGACCTGCCACCCAAGATCGAGCGGACCGTCACCTGCCCCCTGACCGAGGAGCAGGCGGCGCTGTACCAGGCGACCGTCGAGGCGGTGCTCGGCGGCAACGGCACCGCGCTGGCGGCCGCCTCGGCGATGGAGCGCCGCGGCCGGGTGCTCGCGCTGTTGACGGCGTTGAAGCAGATCTGCAACCACCCCGCGCACTACCGCGGCGAGGACGACCCGCAGCTGCTGGGGCGCTCAGGCAAGCTCGCCGTCGCCCGGGAGATCGTCGCCGAGGCGGTCGGGGGCGAAGAGCAGGTGCTGGTGTTCACCCAGTACGTGGCGATGGGGCGGCTGCTGGTCGCGCAGCTGTCCGACGACCTGGGCACCGAGGTGCCGTTCTTGCACGGCGGGATGCCGGTGTCCGCCCGTGACCGCATGGTGCAGCGGTTCCAGGCGCGCGTCGACGGCGGCCCCGACCCCGACGCCGCGCCGCCGGTGCTGGTGGTCAGCCTCCGCGCCGGCGGGACCGGGCTGAACCTGACCGCCGCGACGCACGTGCTGCACTACGACCGCTGGTGGAACCCGGCGGTCGAGGACCAGGCGACCGACCGCGCGCACCGCATCGGTCAGCGCCGCACCGTCGAGGTGCACAAGCTCGTCACGGCCGGGACGCTGGAGGAGCGGATCGACGCGCTGTTGACGTCCAAGCGCGCGCTGGCACAGCAGGTCGTGGGCGCCGGCGAGTCGTGGATCACGGAGCTGGGGGACAGCGAGCTGCGTGAGCTGCTGGAGCTGTCCGCCGACGCCGACATCACCGAGCTGGACGACGAGGCGGACGTCGGCGAGCTGCTGGGCGCAGGGGGCCGCCAGTGAGCTCGCGTTGGGCGCAGCGCTGGGACGACGCGGTCGACGACGGCAACGCGCAGGTCGTGCGACGGCTGGTGCAGGGTCGCAACCTGCTGCGGTCGGGGCGGGTCACCGGGCTGGTGGTGGCCGGCGGCAGCGTGAGCGGAAAGGTGCAGGGGTCGTCCGCGACGCCATTGAGCGTCGAGATCGAGCTGCCGCAGCTGACCGACGCGCAGTGGTCCGTCGTCGTCGAGGCGCTGGCCTCCCAAGTCCGCCACCGCGCCCGGCTGCTGGCGGGCCAGGTGCCCGACGGGCTGGACAGCCAGCTGGAGGCCCGGGGGCTGCACCTGGTCCCAGCCAGAGACGATCTGGACGTCACGTGCCGCTGCGGTGACCGGGTGCCGCTGTGCATGCAC
>DATLGM010000176.1:0-10867 GCA_035540515.1 Egibacteraceae bacterium
GCATGAGGAGGTGACGGTCCCGACCCGCGCTGAATCACGAGGCGTCGCCGACCGCGGACCGGCGGATGACCCTGACGCCGATGACATCCTGGACGAAGCCGCCGACCCGGCGGCCAAGTCCCTGCCCGACATGACGCAGCAGGATCTGGAGCGCGCGGTGGACCCAGCCGCGCAGCAGGAGGAGAGCAGTAGCTGATGGACACCGACGCAGCACGCAGCCGCTTGGTCGAAGAGCGCGACCGGCTCGCCAGCACCTTGGCGAGCCTGGAGGACGACCTCGAGGCGCAAAAGGACTCCCTGTCGGAGCTGTCGACCTACGATCAGCATCCTGGCGACATCGGCACCGAGACGTTCGAGCGGGAGAAGGACGAGTCGATCGCCGAGTCCGTCCGCGCGTCGCTGGAGGACATCGACCACGCCCTCGGCAAGCTCGACGACGGCACCTACGGCACCTGTGAGATCTGCAAGCAGCCGATCCCCGATGCGCGCCTGGAGGCGCTGCCGGCAACGCGGTACTGCGTCGAGCACCAGGCGGAGATGGACCGCGCCGCCTCGGCCTGATGGCCGGTTCCCGGCGGTAAAACCCGCCCGGTCGGCCAGGGCACGCCCTGGCCGACCGGCCCAGACCGGGTACGTCTTCGACTCGTTGAACACCGTGTTCGGCGGGACATCGGAGAGACGACGTGCCCATACGGGTCTTGATTGTGGATGACACTGACTCCCTGCGGGAGCTGCTGCGCTCGCTATGCGAGGAGGCGGGCATGGACGTCGTCGGCGAGGCCGCCGACGGCGGTGCGGCGGTGGCGCTCGCGGCGCAGCAGCTGCCTGATGCCGTGATCCTCGATGTCGAGATGCCGATCATGGACGGACTCGACGCGCTGCCCCGGCTGAAGACGGCCGCGCCGGACGCGCACGTCGCGGTGTTCTCGTCGCGAAACGACCCCGAGACCGAGGTCACCGCACGCCAGCGTGGCGCCGACGGTTACTTCGTCAAGGGGGAGGTCAGCAGCCGGGAGGTGGTAGCCGCCGTGCTGGCAGGCACCCGGGACGAGAGGGGTATGTCCGGATAAGTCCGGACGCCTAGCCCGATCGGCTCAGATCGGACCATCCGGAATGCCCCGGACGTGCCATTGAGGGCGGACCCTGGCCGGTGCGACGCTGCTGCTCTGATCCCGCGGCGGGCGCGGGAAGGACGGGAGGCTTCATGCAACGCACTCGATTCCCGCGCGCCTTGGGCCGCATCCTGCTGCTGGTCGCGCTGGTGGTGGGCCTGCTGCCCGCCGTCGCCGCGGTGCCGGCGGCCGCCAACGTTCCCGACGGTCACTCCTACACCCTGACGACGGCGCCCGTCACGATCACGCGCAAGAGCCAGAAGTTCCAGATGTCGCTTTACGTCTCGGTGTGGGGTTCGCAGAGCCGCCATCTGTCGGTGGAGCTGTCGCAGACACGTGACCCGTCCGGCGTGACCAAGTCGACGCAGACACACCGGTACTCGTTCGACTTGGGCAAGACCGGTTCGTTCACCGCCGGCAAGAACCTGTCGTCGGCGGAGCTGAAGTCGGGGACGGACATGGGCGGCTACGGCAGTACCGGCCTGACGTTCGCGGCCGACCAGAAGCAGAAGGTGCTGTGCAAGAACGGCAGCGGCGTCCACCAGGCGCAGCGAGCCGGCGCGCTCAAGGGCAAGTTCCGGCTCAAGACCGGCACAAAGCTGTTCGGTGACATCACTGAGCGGCCCGGGCGAGCGACCCTGTTGTGGGACGACGGCCAGCCCTGCGGTGACATGGACTGGACGTTCCCCTGCTTCCCTGCGGGTCAGAGCATGATGGCCGACCGCAACTCGGATCAGTTCAGCATCTGGGTCAACAAGGTCAACGGCTCCAAGTCCGCGTCGATCAATGCCTACTGGTGGGAGAGCGCCGGGAAGAAGTCGTTCGGCGGTTCCAAGTCGCACAGCGTTTGGGCGACCGTCCCGGCCAAGCACGTGACGATCGCCAGCGACTTGAAGACTGCCACGATCCAGGGGCGCAAGGGCACCTGGCTCAGCGGCGTGGCGAAGTTCGCCAGCAACGGGGCGGTCCAGGAGTGGCCGGGGACCTGCGGCAAGCCGGAGAAGACGTACAAGAACTTCAGTCGCCAGGGGATCCTGAAGGCCGGCAACACGCCGTTCAAGGTCACCTCGTGGCTGGGTGCCGGCAAGTCCGTCGGCACCTCGAAGATGCCGGCGGCCGCTCGCCGGTCGACCGCCGCCAAGTAGCGCAACAGGCGGGGGATGACAGGGGGCGGTCCGTCAGGACCGCCCCCTTCTTCGCCAAGGTCTCCAAAGAAAAAGACGGCGCCGAGGCGCCGTCTTCGGTGGGCGATAGAGGATTTGAACCTCTGGCCTCTTCCGTGTCAAGGAAGCGCTCTCCCCCTGAGCTAATCGCCCTCAGGTGGTGCGGCGAGGATAGCCGCGGACCTGGTTCGACGCCAAAGATCGGCGGCGTAGCCAGGCGTTTTGCCGGGTACGCGACAGGCCATGACACGCGAGATCCTCGACCAGGCCCAGACGATCGCCGTGGTGGGGCTGTCCACCAACCCGTTCAAGACCGCACACCGCATCCCCGCCGCGATGCAGGCGCTCGGGTACACCGTCATCGGCGTCCACCCCTCCGCGGACGAGCTGCTGGGCCGCCCCGCATACCGCACGCTGGCCGAGGTCCCGGTTCCGGTGGACATCGTCAACGTGTTCCGCCCGTCCCCTGAGGCCGCGGGCATCGCCCGCGAGGCGGTCGCGATCGGCGCCGGCGCGCTGTGGCTGCAGAAGGGCATCGTCTCGCCCGAGGCCGCGCGCATCGCCGATGAGGCGGGCATGGCATACGTCGAGGACCGGTGCATCGCGGTGGACGCCCACCGCTGGGGGGTCCGTCGCAGCGCCTGACCCTACGAGGGGTCGAAGCTGGCCACGATCTGCTCCCACACCGGTTGGGACTCCTCCCACCGCGACTCGTGGGTCTGGAAGTTCAGCGCGTAGCCGCGGCCACCGGTGACGATCGCCAGGTTGTACGCGTGCAGCTCGGCGCCGCCGTCGGTGTAGGTGTACTCCCACAGGGCGGCGTCGTCGCCGAGGTCGACGCGCTCGATGCGGATCTCTTCGTAGTCGTCATGGCGAGCGTCGAACGACTGCGACTGCTGCTGCCAGTCCGCAACGGCGTCGTCTCGCGGCTGGTCGGTGAACTGCACCCGCAGGTAGCGTCCGCCCTCCGGGTCGACGAGGTCGGTCGTGACGGCGTCGCGCTGCACCGGCTCCCAGCCGGCCGGGTAGGCCACGGTGGTCCCGGTGTCACCGACCGCGTGGGTCTCCCATTCCGGCGGCGTCGCGGCGTCCTGGTCGTCGGCTGAGTCCTCCGTGGGCTGCTCGCCGGGCGACTGCTCTGCCGGTGCGTCATCATCCGCCTGGGCGGATTGCTCCTGTTCGGCGGCCTGTTCCTGCCCCGCTTCCTGTGCCGCTTGGTCGTCGGTCGGCCGCTCGGTCAGGCCGTTGCTCGCCAGCCACACGGCCCCGACCAGCAGCGCCGCAACCGTTACCAGCACCGGCCACACCCGTCGTCCCCGGGGCGCAGCCGCCGTCCCCCAACCAGCGTCGGCCTGGGGATCGGCATCGTCCGCGGCGGCGGGTGCCGGTTCAGGCGGTCGTGGGTCCACCAGGGTCCGGTCGCGCCCGCCGGGGGCCGCTGTCGCGAGGGACTGCAGAACGGAAGCGACCTCGTCGGTGGTCGGGCGGTCCGAGGGCTCCTTTTCCAGCAGCCTGTTCAGCAGCGGCGCAAGGGGACCCGCTCGATGCATGGGCGCGGGCGGGTCGTGCGACACGGCCGTGAGGGTGGGGATGGCGCCGCCGCGGTCGAACGGGGGCTTGCCTTCCACCGCGAAGTACAGCGTCGCGCCGAGGCCCCACAGGTCAGTTGCCTCGGTGCTGGTGCCCTCCCGCGCCTGCTCGGGCGCCATGTATGACGGCGACCCGACGATGAGCCCCGTGGCCGTGATCTTGGGGTCGCCCTGGACGGCGGCAACGCCGAAGTCCGCCAGCTTCACGCCGCCGTCCGCCGGCACCATGACGTTGCCTGGCTTGACGTCGCGGTGGACGATGCCGTGCCGGTGGGCGGCCTGCAGCGCGTCGAGCAGCGCCGCTCCCAGCGCCGCGGCCTCGGCCGGTTCCAGCGGACCGCCTCGGTCGACGATCTCGGTCAGCGTGGCGCCATCGACGTGCTCCATGACGATCCAGGCCTGACCGTCTTCGTTGACGACGTCGAAGACCGTGATGACATTGGGATGGCTCAGGCGCCCCGCGGCGCGTGCCTCGCGGAGCACCCGCGCCCGGATCAGCTCCACCTCCTCGGGCGCGACACCCGACGGCAGGGTCACCTGCTTCACCGCGACGCGTCGTTGCAGCAACGTGTCGGTGGCCGCCCAGACCACGCCCATGCCGCCGCGGCCGATGCGCTCGCGGAGCTCATAGCGCCCCTGAAGGACGGTCGTGGGAGCCTCGGACGCGCTCATCTGGAAGTGGCTACCCCACGGGGGCAGCGCTCAGTCCTGCACCGTCAGACGTTGAAGCGGAAGTGGATCACGTCGCCGTCGCGGACGACGTAGTCCTTGCCCTCCACGCGCATGCGCCCCGCGTCCTTGACCGCCTGCTCGCTGCCCAGCTCGTCGTAGTCGCCGTAGGAGATCACCTCCGCACGGATGAACCCCCGCTCGATGTCCGAGTGGATCTCCCTCGCGGCCGCGGGCGCCTTGGTGCCGGCGCGGATGGTCCAGGCCCGGGCTTCCTTCGGGCCGGCGGTGAAATAGGTAATGAGCCCGAGCAGCCGGTACGCGGCGGTGATGAGCTGGTCCAGCCCCGAGCGCTCCAGGCCCAGGTCGGCCAGGAACTCGGCGCGCTCGGGCGGATCGAGCTCGGCGATCTGCGCCTCGGCCTCGGCGCAGACGACGATGACCTCGGCGCCCTCTTTGTCCGCGAGCGCCCGCAGAGCCTCGACGTGGGGGTTGTCAGGGCCGCCGAGGTCGGACTCAGCGACGTTCGCGGCGTACAGCACGGGCTTGGCGGTCAGCAGGCCCAGGGCTCGGTACACCGCGCGGTCGTCGTCGCCGGCGTCCAGGGCGCGCGCCGGCTGGCCGGACTCCAGGTGGCCGCGCAGCCGCTCGATGGCGTCGGCCTCCGCCTTGGCGGCCTTGTCACCGCTGCGCGCCGACCGTGCCGCCGAGGTTGCGCGCTTCTCGACCGTCTCGAGGTCCTTCAGCAGCAGCTCGGTGTCGATGACCTCGACATCACGCACCGGGTCGACCGAGCCGTCGACGTGGACGACGTCGGCGCTGTCGAAGCAGCGCACCACATGGACGATGGCGTCGACCTCGCGGATGTGGGACAGGAACTGGTTGCCGAGCCCTTCACCCTGGCTGGCGCCCCGGACGAGGCCGGCGATGTCCAGGAACTCGACCGTCGTCGGCACGGTGCGCGCGGAGCTCGCCAGCTCCGACAGCCGCTCCAACCGCGCATCGGGCACGGCGACGACGCCGACATTCGGCTCGATCGTGGCGAAGGGGTAGTTCGCGGCCTCGGCGCCGGCGGCGCTGACGGCGTTGAACAGCGTCGACTTCCCGACGTTCGGCAGTCCGACGATGCCGACTTGCAGACCCATGTGGTGTGCTCGCTTGGTCTAGACGTTGTGATCGGTGACCGGCAGGATGCCGTCGAGGATGCTGTGCCCGGTGACGGCCCACTGCGCCACAGCCCGGCCGCAGACGGCCCCCAGCAGGTTTCCGGTGCCGCTGTACCCGCCGAAGGCCCAGCCGTCACCGCGCCAGATGACCGGCAGCTTGTCATCGGTGAAGCCGATGGCGCCGGCCCAGCGGTGCGTGACGGGCGCACGCACCCCAAGACCCTGGCGCAGGAACACGTCCAGGTGGGACTGGACCGTCCCGGTGGGCGTGGCGTCGGTCGTCCACTCCGACGCGCCGCCCAGGTCCCGGAAGCCGCCCAGCACCACGCGCTTGTCGGGCAGCTGCTGCCAGTAGTCGTAGCCGTAGCGTGCGTAGACGGGGCGGGGGATGTCGATCTCGTAGGCCGGGGCGGTGGCGAGCATCTGCGCACGCGCGGTCCGGACGTTGGTCACACCGGGAACGGCCTTCTCAAGGCCGCCGTCCACGGCGACGATGACGGTCTTGCAGTGCACCGAGCCCTGCGGGGTGGCGACCTCGGATCCGCTCAGGGCGGTGGCGGGCGAGCGCTCGAACAGCCGGGCGCCGCGCATCCGCGCGCGGGAAGCGAGCAGCCGGGCGCGGCGCAGTGGCTGGACGGACGCGTCGTGGGGGAACAGCAAGCCGTGGCCTTCGGGCCCGTTGTAGACCTCCACCGGCAGGTTCGATGCGCGCATCGCGTGCAGCTGCGCGCGGCAGTCCTCGATCTCGTCCTGGTCGACGCCCAGCCGGATGCTGCCGGTGATGCGGATCGCCTGGGGCGTCTCCAGCCAGACGCGGTCGATCTGCTCCAGCGTGAGCCGGTACAGCGCGGCGGCGCGGTCCTCGCCCATGACCGCCACCGCCCGGTGGTAGAAGTCGGGGGTTCCCGCCAGGAAGAAGCCGCCGTTGCGGCCGGTCGCCCCGGCACCGACCCGGTCGCGTTCCACACCGACGACGTCGATCCCCAGGTCGAGCAGCTCGAGCACGGTCGACAATCCGGACCCGCCCAGGCCCACGACGCACACCTCGGCGTCCACCCGCCCCTTCAGCGGCGGTAGGGGATGCCACGGACGGTCGTCCCACACCGGACCGGTGTCCTGCGCAAGACGGCCCGCGCTGCGGCTGCGCACGGCGTGACTAGGATTCGCTGACATGTATGCCGAGATCGTAGGCGCCGAGTCCAACGAGCCCCTTGTCCTGCTCCATGGCGGCATCGGCACCGGTCACTACCACTGGTCCAAGCAGGTCAAGACGCTGTCCGAGCAGTTCCGTCTCCACCTGCCGGACCTTCCCGGCCACGGGCGCACGCCGCTGCCCGACGACGGGCGGTATGACCGCGAGGTGCAGGTGGAGGCTGTGGCGTCGTACCTCGACGACCTCGGCGGACCCGTCCACGTCGCCGGGTTCTCCATGGGTGGGCACGCGCTGCTGGCGCTGGCCGCGCGCCGCCCCGAGCTGTTCGCGTCGCTGACGCTGATCGGGGTGAGCGTCGCGGAACACGCCGGCCTGGACGGCTGGCGCCACAAGTTCGACCCCGACGAGCTCGAACGCGACTACCCCGTGTGGGCCAAGCACCTGTCCCGCATCCACGAGCCCCTGGGAGGCGCAGACGCCTGGAAGGACGTGTGCCGCCGGGACAGCAAAGGTCTGGAGGTGGACGTCGACGTTGACGCGCTGGACGGGGTGTCGTGCCCGGTGCTGCTCGTGCGCGGCGACCGGGATCCCGCGGTCGATCCCACCCACTACCAGCAGCTGCGCAAGGTGTGGCCCCACGCCGACGAGTTCGTCGTGCCCGCCGGCGCCCACGACGTCCAGCTGACCAGAGCCCGCGTGGTCGCCCCCGTCCTGCTCGAGTTCCTCCAACGAGCTCAGGACGCCGGCCCAGCCGACGCCGCGTAAGCACCGCCCACAGCGGGAAACCAGTGCCGAGGTCGCCGCGCCGGGCCGTGCGACACTGGAACCCATCGAAGGAGCCCCGTTGCGAGTCGTCCAGTTCGAGCAGCCACCGCCGACGCTGCGCCGTCCGGTGCTCGTGGCGGCCTTCAAGGGCTGGAACGACGCGGGTGAGGCAGCCAGCGGAGCGGTCCAGATGCTGTGGGAGGCGCTGGAAGCCCAGACGTTCGCATGGATCGACCCGGAGGAGTTCTTCGACTTCCAGCTGACCCGCCCCACGGTCCGATCGGTGTCCGGCGGCGGGCGCGCGATCGACTGGCCGGACAACCGGTTCGGATGGGCCGAGCTGCCCGGCGCCGACCGCCATGTCGTGCTCCTCGATGGCACCGAGCCCAACCTGCGGTGGCGAACGTTCTCCGAAGGCATCGCCGACCTCGCGCTCACGCTCGACGTCGAGATGGTCCTGACCGTCGGGGCCCTGCAGGTCGACGTGCCGCACACCCGTCCCGTGCCCGTGACCGGGAGCGCCGGTGACGTTCGGCTCGCCTCCCGGCTGGGCCTGAGCCGCAGCACCTACGAAGGGCCCACCGGGATGACCGGTGTGCTGCACCAGGCATGCGCGAAAGTCGGCATGGAGGTCGTCAGCCTGTGGGGCGGGGTGCCGCACTACCTGTCCGGGACGCCGTACCTCAACGCGACGCTGTCGCTGACCGACCGCATCGTGCGCGTGCTGGACGCCGACGTGCCGCTGGACGAGCTGGAGCGCGAGGCCGCCTCGCAGGTCGAGGACCTGCGCGCGCTGCTGGACGAAGACGAAGACCTGGCCGAGTACGTCGCGGAGCTGGAGGACCGCTTCGCGGAAGGTGACGAGGATCCCCTGCCCGAGGCCGGCGTGACGGGCGACGAGCTGGCCGAGGAGTTCCAGCGCTACCTGCGTGACCGGGGCGGCCACTGAGCCGCCTGGCCACACTGATCGCCGTCGCGGCGTTCGCCGCGGCCTGCAACGGCGGGCCTGGACCGCAGCCCTCGGCACCGACCCCGCCGGCCACCGAATCGCCTGCGACGCCGGCGCCGGCCCCCGAGTCTCCCGCGGCCGACGCCGGCGAGGAGCCTGAGCCCGCGGCGTTGGACGACGTCGCTGTCGCGGTCGAGCAGGTCGCAGAGCTCGACAGCCCCATCGCCATGGCGGTGCGTGCCGGCAGCGACGACCTGTACGTCGCCGAGCGGCCCGGTCGCGTCCGTATCGTCCGCGACGACGGGGTGGTCGAGCAGCCGGTGATCGACATCGCCGACCGGGTCTCCACCGGCGGTGAGCGGGGACTGCTCGGGCTGGACTTCACCCCCGACGGCGAGCGCCTGATCCTCAGCTACACCGACCCCAACGGCGACAGCCGGGTCGAGTCGTTCCCCATGGATGGCGACCGTGCGGACGCGCAGGCGGGTCGGACGCTGCTGGAGGTGGGCCAGCCCTACGCGAACCACAACGGCGGGAACGTGGTGGTCGGGCCCGACGACAAGCTGTACATCGGACTCGGCGACGGCGGGTCCGCCGGCGACCCGCAGAACAACGGGCAGGATTCGCAGACGCTGCTCGGGTCGCTGCTGCGCGTGGAGCTCGACGGCACCGTTCCCGACGACAACCCGTTCGTCGACGGTGGCGGTCAGCCGGAGATCTTCGCCATCGGCCTGCGCAACCCGTGGCGGTTCTCGTTCGACCGTGAGACCGACCAGCTATGGGTCGCCGATGTCGGGCAGAGCGCGATCGAGGAGATCAACGTCACCAACCTCGAGCAGACGGCCGGTCGCAACTACGGCTGGAACCTGATGGAGGGGACGCAGACGTTTGCCGGTGACGGACACCCTGACGACGCGGTGGTCCCAGTCGTGGAGTACCCCACCGGTGAGCAGGGTTGCGCCGTCACGGGCGGGTACGTCTACCGCGGTGAGGCGATCGACGACCTGCGCGGTGCGTACCTGTACAGCGACTTCTGCGGCGGGTGGCTGCGCGCCGTTCGGATGAACGGTCGTGACGTGGGCGACGAGGCCACGCTGGGCGTCGAGCTGCCCGAGGTGGCGTCGTTCGGCCAGGACGCGGACGGCGAGCTGTATCTGCTGTCGCTGGCCGGCGGGGTCTACCGCATCGTCCCGGACTGAGCAGGCCCGTCGGCCCTGCGCCCGCGTGGCGCGACTGACGATCGGCCGGGTCGACCGTCACCCAGTCAGGCGCTGGCGCACCATCGCGTTGACGGCCTTGCCGTCGGCGCGCCCCTTCACCTTGGGCATCACCGCGGACATGACACGGCCGAGGTCCGAGGGCGACGTGGCGCCCGTCTCGGCGATCGCCTCATCCACCACCTGCTGCAGGGTCGCTTCGTCCAGCTGCTCCGGCAGGTACGCGCGGATCACCTCCAGCTCGCGGCGTTCCTTCTCCGCAAGCTCGGTGCGCCCGGCCTCGTCGTAGGCCTCGGCCGCCTCGGTGCGCTTCTTCGCCTCGCGGGTGAGCAGCTCGAGCACCTGCTCGTCGGTCACGTCGCCGGACTGTCCGGCGGCCACGCGGGCGTTCTTGATCGCTGCGACCACCATCCGCAGCGTGCCGACGGTCTCGGCGTCGCGGGCTTTCATCGCCGCGGTCAGGTCTGCCTGGATCTGCTCCGAAAGTGCCATGGCGCCATCGTAGAAGCCGTGCCGTCGTGCTCAGCGGCGCCAGGTCCAGCCGAAGTTGAAGGCGAAGTTCAGCCCGGAGCCGATGCAGATGCCCAGCGCCTGCGCGAGCAGGTACGGCATGAACTCCTTGAACAGCGTGGCGCTGGCGACCTGCACGGCGGCGCCGAGCAGCATCGTGAGGTTGAACTGCAACAGCCGCCGCAGGCTGATCCGCCGGTGGTGGAAGGTCCACAGCTCGTTGCCGAGGTAGTTGCCGATGATCGCCACCTCGGTGGCGATCGCTGACGATCGGGTGAACCCAAGGCCCAGCTGGCCGTGCAGTACCTCCAGCACGGCGAGGTTGACGACGGTGCCGATGACGCCGACGACCCCGAACTTGGCGAGCGCGATGAGCAGCCGCGGCTTGGCTCTTGCCGGTCCGCCGCGCAGCTCCTCGCCGAGGACCTCCTCAGGAAGCGGTAACGGGTTCGAGGAGGTCATCGAAAGCGTCGAACACGTCGTCGTCGAGCTCGAGGTCGGCAGCGCCCACGTTGTCGTCGACGTGGTCGGTCTTGGTGGCGCCGACGATCACCGAGGAGACGAAGTCTTGACG
>DATLGM010000177.1:0-4802 GCA_035540515.1 Egibacteraceae bacterium
CGCGAGGCCTACCGCTCACAGGGACATGCCCAGATCCCGTCGCGCGGCGGGGCGGCCGTGGTGACCGTCCCCGGGGCGGTGGACGGCTGGCGGCTGGCCCACGAGCGTTACGGCCGCCTGCCGTGGGACGACCTGTTCGACGACGCCGTGCACTACGCCCGCGCCGGCGTGCCGGTCAGCCGGTCGCTGGCCGAGTCGCTGTCCGCCGGCGCCCCGATGCTGCGTCGTGACGCCGAGGCCGCGCGCCTGCTGCTGCCCGGCGACCACGCCCTGCGCGACGGTGAGCGACTGCCACTGCCGGACCTCGCCGAGTCACTCGACGCGCTGCGCCGCCACGGCCCCCGCCACCTGTACGACGGCGACCTTGCCGCGCGACTGGCCGCCGGCGCCGGCGCCGTCGGGTCGCCGCTGACGCCCGAGGACCTCGCCGCCTACCAGGCCGAGTGGGTGTCGCCGCTGTCGATCACCTACCGAGGCCTCGGCGTGCACACCGTGCCGCCGAACTCGCAGGGCATCGCCGCGCTGCAGATCCTGGGCACGGTCGAGGGGTTCGACGTGGCGTCATGGGGCGACGCGTCGTTCGAGCACGTCCACCACATCGTCGAGGCGACCAAGCAGGCGTTCGCCGACCGCGACCGCTACGTCAGCGACCCGAAGTTCGCCGACGTCCCGGTCCAACGGCTGCTGTCACGCGAGCACCTGTCCGACCGCCGGCGCGCGATCGACGCCGACGCCGTGCTGCCGACCGAGGACGGCGACCCCGGCGGCGACACCGCCGCGTTCTCGGCGGTCGACGGCGACGGGCTGGCGGTCTCGGCCATCCAGTCGCTGTACCAGGGCTTCGGGGCGGGGGTGATCCCCGCCGGCACAGGGATCGTGCTGCACAACCGGGGCAGCTACTTCTCCATGGACGACGACCACGTCAACCGCCTCGAGCCGGGCAAGCGCACGATGCACACGCTGATCCCCGCGATGGTGACCCGCGACGGGCAGCCGTGGCTGGTCTACTCGACGATGGGCGGTGAGGGGCAGGCGCAGACCCATGCCGCGCTGGTCACCCGGATGGTCGACTTCGGCTACGACGTGCAGCAGGCGATCGAAGCCCCCCGCTGGCTGCTGGGCCGCCCCCACGTCGACGACCCCACGGCGGTGTGGCTGGAGGGGCGCATCGGCGACCAGACCGCCCGCGAGCTGGCCCTGGTCGGTCACCCGGTGCGGATGGCAGCGGACTGGGACTCGGCGATGGGCCATGCCCAAGCGATCCGCGTCGACGGCGACACCGGTCTGCTGGAGGGCGGCGCCGACCCGCGCAGCGACGGCAGCGCCGCCGGCTACTGACCGTCTCGCAGCGGGGACTACCGCTATGCGCCGATTCGTGCATATGCTGCTGGCCCCCGCCTGAGACCACGCCGGGTCTTCCGCGGCCCTGACCCCGCCTGACGCTTCGACATGCGAAAAGGTGGCGTCCCATGAGGGGTACGGAGTACATCAGCCCGCGAGAGGCCGACGCTCGACCGTTGCTGCAGGGAACACCCCTTGAGACGTTCGGGGACCAGCGTGTCTGCGCCGAGGGTCGGTGTTCGACGCGGTTGTCCCGATACAACTCCGCCGCCGTCTGCGCCAAGCACCACGGCTGGAGCGACCCGCCACCCAAGCAGCGGCGCCGTACCCGCGAACCGTGAGGTTGGCGTGTCGCCGCGCCGGCGGTGAGAATGCGCCCGGTGAGCGACAACAGACGGGGTATCGGCGAGGTGCTCGCGGAATTCGCGGGCGTCATGGCCGACCAGCAGGGCTCGACGGCCATCCTGGAGCGGCTCGGTGACTACTGCACCGAACTGCTGCCGGTGCACGGCGTCGGCCTGCTGCTGCGCAGTCCCGACGGCGGCATGGCCATCGCGACGGCGAACACCGACCTGGGCCAGACGGTCGAGGCCCTGGAAGTCGAACTGGCAGAAGGCCCCTGCACGGACTGCCTGCGCACCGGTGAGCAGGTGCTGTGCCCCGACCTGGAGCAGTTCGCCGACCGCTACCCGCGGTTCGTGCCGCGCGCGCTGGACGCCGGTGTGCGTTCCGTTCACGCGCTGCCGATGACCGCTCGCGTCGAGCAGCTGGGCTCGGTCGACGTCATCGCGACCGAGCCGCTGCACCTGGACGCCGAGCAGCTGTCGACCGCGCAGCTGCTCGTCGACGTCGCCGTGTCCTACGTGGTGAACAGCCGGGCGTTCGAGGCCAAGGACCGCCTGGCGGGCCAGCTGCAGACCGCGTTGGACAGCCGGGTCGTCATCGAGCAGGCCAAGGGTGTGCTCGCCGAGCGCGGTGGGGTCACCGTCTCCGAGGCGTTCGAGACGCTCCGCCGGCACGCACGGAACAACGGGCTGAAGCTGCACGACGTGGCGCAGGCCGTCGTCCGCGGCGACCTGCGCCTGTAGACCGCGCCGGCGCGCGGCCGCGGATCAGCGGTAGCCCACCTCGGCGTCTTCGAGCTTGGTGTGCCACCGCGCCCCGAGGTGGCCGCCCAGCGCCCCGCCCAGCAGCATGGCCACCAGCAGGCCGATGCCCAGACCGGTCGCCAGCTGGCCAAGGTCGGCCAGCGGCAGGGGCAGCTGCTGGGCCTCTTGCTGCGCCGTCGCGGGGGTGGCGCCGGTGACCGCAGCCAAGATCGCGCCGAGCAGCGCCACGGCGACGACGGCCACGACCGGCACGAGCAGCCCGTTGACCCACCCGGAGCCTCGGGCCATCCGGCCGGCGGTGTACCCGCCCCACAGGTACGCCAGGAACTGCGCGACGATCACGCCGATGCCGACCGCGCCGACGGTGCCGGCGTCCTCGACGCGCAGCCCGCCCGCGGCGGCGCCGACGGCTGCCAGGACCGCGCCGATGATCGCCGCCAGCACGATGAACGCGCCGAAGGCGACCAGCACCCCCGACAGCACCGACCACAGCGACACGCCACCGCGCGCCCGGTCCACGACGGCAGCCGCGGCCGGGGCGCCGGCGGCGACGTCGTCGCGGTGCACCCGGTCGTCGTCGCGCAGGGTCTGGTCGTGGTGACGCTGCTCGTCGTGGTGGGCGGTGTCGTCGTGGGAACGATCGAGGTGGACGGTGTCCTCGTCGCGGACGTCGCGGTCGTCGCGGGGGTCGCGGGTCGAGCTCATGGCCGCCTCCTTGGGTCGGCGCGCCGCAACGGGGGGCGGGCGCTACCTGCGTATGTACCCAGAACGGCGCAAACGAGGCTCAGCGGCGGACGAACTGGGCCTTGCCGGGCCCGTGCTCGACGAACGAGTCCATGCCGATGCGCCGGTCCTCGGTCGCGAAGCACGCCGTGAACAGCGTCGTCTCCAGGCGCAGCGCCTCGTCCAGCCCCATCTCGACCCCCTCGTCGATGGCCTTCTTCGCCATCCGCAACGCGTACGGGCCGCGCGCGTACTCGCGAGCCGCCTCGACCGCGCGGTCGTACACCTCGTCGGGGCCGAAGACCTTGTCGACCAGCCCCATCTGCAAGCACTCCTCGGCCGCGTACATCCCACCGCCGTAGACGATCTCCTTGGCCTTCTGCACCCCCACCAGGCGGGTCAGGCGCTGCGTGCCGCCGGCCCCGGGGATCACGCCGAGCTTGATCTCGGGCTGGCCGAGCTTGGCGTTGTCCGCGGCGTAGCGGAAGTCCGCGGTCATCGCGAGCTCGCAGCCACCGCCGAGCGCGTACCCGTTGACCGCGGCGATGGTGACCTTGGGGATCCGCGCGAGCGCGTCGAAGGCGTCCTGCAGGGCGCCGGCGCGGGCGAAGAAGTCCTGGAAGTCCATGCCCTGCATCTCTTTGATGTCCGCGCCGGCGGCGAACACCTTGGGCCCGCCCCACAGCACGACGGCGGCGACGTCGTCGTCGGCGGTCACTTGCCGCGCCGCCTCGCCCAGCTCGCCCCAGATCTGCGAGTTCAACGCGTTGACCGGCGCGCGGTCCAGACGGATCGTCGCGACGTGCTGGTCGTCGGTGGTGACGGTGACGAACTCGCCCACAGCGGCGTCCTTTCGGTGAGGTGGCGGCGAGTCTAACGACGGTGCCGCTACCGTCCCCGGCCGTGACGACTCCCCAGATCGCCAAGGCCGTCGCCGTCGGGCTGGTCGCCGGCGTGATGTCGGGCTTGTTCGGGATCGGTGGCGGCGCGGTGATGGTGCCGCTGCTGGTGCTGTGGTTGTCGTTGGCGCAGCACCGCGCGCACGCCACGTCGCTGGCGGCGATCGTGCTGACCGCGGCATCCGGCGCGCTGGCGTTCGCGCGCGGCGACGAGATCGACGTGGCCGCCGGGCTGGCAATCGCCGCCGGCGCCATCGTCGGGGCGTGGGCCGGCGCCGCGATCATGCACCGGCTGTCACCGCGCCGGCTCCGCCAGGCGTTCAGCGTGCTGATGCTGGTCGTCGCGGTGCAGATGCTGATCGGCTACACCCCGACCGGCGGCGTGGTCGCGCTGGCCGGCGCGGTGGCGGTCGTCGGCTACGTCCTGCTGGGGCTGGCCGCCGGCGCGCTCTCGGCGACGATGGGCGTGGGCGGGGGCGTGATCATGGTGCCGGCGATGGTGCTGCTGTTCGGGTTCACCCAGCACACGGCCGAGGGGACCTCGCTGCTCATCATCGTGCCGACCGCGCTGGTCGGGGCGGTGCGCCACACGCGCCACGGCTACACCGACTGGCGCCTGGGGGCGCTGCTGGGCGTCGCGGGCATCGGCGGGGCGTGGGGCGGGGCGGCGCTGGCGCTGGGCATGGACGCCGAGCTGCTCCAGCGGCTGTTCGCCGCCTTCCTGCTGCTG
>DATLGM010000178.1:0-5970 GCA_035540515.1 Egibacteraceae bacterium
CTTCAATACAAAGCCAGTCCGAAGACGGCAGCCGGATATCGAGTCAACCCGCCGGAGCCCTGGACGCTAGGCCCCAATACAAGGGCTCAGGTCTTACCCCTAAGGCAACATCAGCCGGATCTCTGTTCGTTGCGGAGGTGTTTCCGCGGAAGCCTTCCACGACCTGCCGATATGCGCTTGGTGCGTGGGAAGCCGTCGGGATTCCGCAGCCCGTGCCGTACGTGTCACGGCCTTGTCGCCATGTCGCCTCGCGTAATGCCAATGCCGTCCTCTACTGGTGAGCGCCAATCAGCCGAATGGAGCATGATCCGCGGCTCCACACGACTCCGGGAGACGAGCATGACGAACATCGCAAGAGCCGTCCTGGGCGGCTTCCTGATCCTGGCTGCCGCGCAGCTCTTCGCCGCCTTCGGGGTTGGTTACGGCAGTGTCATACCTCCAGTGGTCGGGCTGGTCGGCTTGGCCATCGGCTTGTGGGGGTGCGTCGGCCCGGACAGGACCTGAGAGGCGGCGACCGCAAGGAAAGCCCAAGATCATTCGCTGCTTGGGTACCGGGTGGCATGGCAGCGCCAGGCGAGTCAGGCTAAGCCGATGGATTCTCGGAACGCGTTCGAAGTCATCTGCGAGATCGAGCCTCCGACAACTCCTGATCTGGGGATCGTGCGCGAGCAGATCGCAGTGCTGCAGCCTTGGTGTGACGCCTTCCTGGTTCCGGACAGTCACCTCGGCCGCGCGACCGTCTCGAGCATCGCGGTCGCGCACGAGGTCGAGTACTTGCAGGGTCGTGCAGTTGCGTGCCTCAACGCGCGGGACCGCAACCTTCTTGGCTTGCGCAGGGATCTGCTGACGGCGCGCGCGTATGGCGTCCGGGAGCTGCTGTTCGTGTACGGCGACCAACCGTCAGAGGGCGAGCGCGCCCCGATGACCGTCCGCCGAATGCTTGCTGAGGTCAGGGAGTACGCACCCGAGCTGCGCATCGGCGTCGCTGCCGACGTGACCAAGCCGTTGCCCGACTGGAAGCGCGATGCCGACTTCCTGTGTACGCAACTGTCGTTCGACTCGCAGCGCGTCGACCAGTGGTGCCACGACACCGCGTTTGACGGGCGCGTCTATGCCGGCGTCGTGGTGTTCGCCAGCGACAAGATGGCCCTTCGCCTGATGGACCGCATTCCAGGCCTCGCCGTCCCGGAGTCGCTGATAACGGCCTTGACCGAGGGTTTCGTCGCCGGCGTCGAGGCGGCGATCGAGATGGTCGCGAACCTGAAAGCGTCTGGCGCGGTGGACGGCGTCCATCTTGTTCCCGGTCGCCGCTTTCGTGAGACCGCCGCAGCCTTGGGCCGGCTCGCGCTGTAGCCATCAGGCGCGCAACCCAGTGGGAACGGAGCCGGGTCGGCGGGTTGATGAGTGGGGAGCCGGCCGGTAAGCCGGATTCTGTCCCGTCTGACGACGGTGGCGACCATCTCTCTGGGACCGACGTCTCCGCCGGCCTCGTGCGGCCTACCTGGTGCTCGGCGGGCCACCTGTCGCCCGCGGTGGGCGGGCATCGCACCTGCTTGGCCTTGCTCCGGACGGGGTTTGCCTGGCCGCCGGCGTCACCGCCGGCGCCGGTGCGCTCTTACCGCACCGTTTCACCCTCACCGGTACCGTCGCGGCTCGCGCCGCGTCCGGCCCCTGGCGGTCTGCTTTCTGTTGCACTTTCCACGCGTCGCCGCGCCTGGGAGTTACCCAGCGTCCTGCCCTGCGGAGTCCGGACTTTCCTCGACGGCAGTTTCCCGCCGCCGCGGCCGCCTGGCCGACTCCCCACCGGCAAGGGTACGTGCGCGGCCCCCCGAGGTCGACCGGCGTGACTACCCGCGCACGAAGTGAACGCGGGAGAAGCGGCGACGGAGCGCCGTCGTGTCCGGCGCCACCGCCGCGGGGTCGTCGCGGAGCGCCCGCACGATGAGATCCGCGACCTCGGGCATGTCATGCGCGGTCATCCCCCACCGCACCGCTTCCGGCGTGCCGAGGCGGACCGCGGCCATCCCGTCCGCCCCCGGGATCCCGATGCCGCTGGTCAGCAGGTTCGCTTCCCGCAGTCGCAGCGCGGTCGCGTGGCCGCCGCCCCACTGTCTGGCATCGAACGCGAGCTGGTGCGACGACGTCGGCCCTGCGGTCGTGGTCACCACGGGGACCCCCCGGCCCTGCAGCTCGCCCGCGAGCGCCGCCGCCGCGTCGACCATCGCCGACGCATACGCGGCGCCACAGTCCAGCCAGTCGATCAGGGTCAACGCCAGCGCGGCGGTCTTGCCAGCGTCGAAGTTCGCGGTGAGCCCTGGGTAGGCGATGGCGTCGACGCGCTGAGCGAGGTCGTCCCGATTGGTGAGCACGAGCCCTCCTGGCGGGCCGGCCAGGCTCTTGTACGTGCTCATCGTCATCACGTCCGCACCCTCGGCCAAGGGGTTGGGCCACGCCCCGCCGGCGACGAGCCCGCAGACGTGAGCGGCGTCGAACAGCACGTCGGCGCCCACCTCGTCGGCGATCGCGCGCACCGCCGCGACGGGGTGCGGTGACAGGTTGAGGCTGCCGCCGATCGTGATCAGCCGAGGTCGTACCTCGCGGGCCAGCTCCGCCAACGCGTCGACGTCGACGGTGTACCGCGAAACGTCGACCGGCGCGGAGTGGACCTGCAGCCCGTACAGCCCCGCGGCACCGTCGTCGTGGTGGGTGACGTGGCCTCCCACGGCGGTCGAGGGGACGATGATCGCGTCACCGGGACGGCACGTCGCCATGAACGCGTACAGGTTCGCCAGCGCCCCGGAGCCGACGCGGACCTCCGCATGCGCCGCATCGAACACCCGACAGGCGAGGTCGGCGGCGATCACCTCGATCTCCTCGATCGCCTCGAGTCCCATCTCGTACTTCTCGCCGGGATGTCCCAGGGACGGGCGCGAACCCAGGCCGGCGGACAGCGCTGCCTCGGCCGCCGGGTTCATGACGTTGGTCGCGGGGTTGAGGTTGAGGCACTCGCGCTCGTGGATCGTGCGGTTGCGGTCGATCCGGTCGGCCAGGCGGGCGGCGATGGCGTCCAGGTCTCGCCCCCGGTTGTCGGCGAGCAGCTGTTGCTCGCGGGCGGCAGCGGTCGGCGACAGCCACGGTCGGTGGCCCGGGGGGGCATGCGTCATGGGCGCGATGGTGCCCGGCGTGCTCCAGCGGCACAACGTGGGGACGGCGGGTTACCCTCCGGATCCTGGTCCCAGGAGGTCGTGTGCACCGACGGCGTCATAGCATGGCAAGAGCTCTGCTCGTGGTGCTCGTCGTCGCGTTCGTGGGCGTCGACGTTCCCAGCATCCCGCCGGCCGAGGCCGCCACTGCAGGATGGGAGGGGACGTCGCAGCGGCTGAACCGCAAGCAGCGCGAGCGCATGACCGGCGTGTCGTGGCGCCGCGGTTGCCCCGTGCGGTTGCGGGATCTGCGATTGCTGACGGTGCGATACCACGGGTTCGACGGGACGGTCCGGACGGGCCGGCTGGTCGTCCGTGACACGCAGGCCCGAGCGATGCTGCAGGTCTTCCGGGATCTGTACGACGCGCGCTTTCCGATCCGTCGCATGCGGTTGATCGAGGCGTACGGCGGCAGCGACACGAAGTCCATGAAGGCCAACAACACGTCGGCGTTCAACTGCCGAAAGGTGGCCGGCACGAACCGCTGGTCCGAGCACGCGTACGGCGAAGCCGTCGACATCAACCCGGTGCAAAACCCCTATGTGCGCGGATCGACGGTGCAGCCTGCCGCCGGCGCGAGGTACTTGGACCGGTCGAACGTCCGCAAGGGCATGGTGGTGCGCCCCGGCCCTGTGGTCCGCGCGTTCTCGCAGGTCGACTGGCGCTGGGGTGGCGACTGGACCTCGGCGAAGGACTACCAGCACTTCTCCCGCAGCGGGCGCTAGGTCGACCCGTTCAGCGGCGGTAATCCACGCACAGGGCGGTTGCGTCGTCAGCCAGGTGACCGCGGGCATGGTCCTTGACCGCGGTCGTCAGGCGGCGCACGACCTCAGTGGGCGGGTCGTTGGCGCAGGCGAGCAGGTGGGCGCGGAGCCGGTCGGTCCCGTACTGCTCGCCTTCGGGATCGGTGGCCTCGATAACGCCGTCGCTGGCGAGCAGGATCCGGTCACCTTCCGCCATCTCGAACGGATGCGCTGTGTACTCGGTCTGCGCGAAGAGCCCAGCCGGCAGGTCCGGAGGCACCGCGACATGGGCGATCTGGTCGCCGCGCAGTCGCCAGAACAGCGAGTGCCCGGCGTTGACGACCCAGCCGCGACCGGTTCGCCGTTCGACCTGCAGGAACACACCGGTGATGAACATCTCCCCACCGAACGAGTCGTGCACGGCCGTGTTAACGGCTCGGACCTGCTGGCGGAGGCTGTCGCCGTGGCGGCGGGCGTTGCGCTGCGCGGCGACCGCGAGGTTGGACAGCATCGCGGCGCGGGTGCCGTGGCCCATCGCATCGGACAGTGAGAAAGCGACCCCGCTCACCTCCACCGAGTAGTCGAAGTTGTCCCCGCCGATGTCGTACGCCGGCTCGACGCTGCCCGCGAGACGGAAGTCCGGCCCGTCGTGTGCGAGCACCGGCAGCAGCTCCCACTGCATCTCGGCCGGGAGCTCCAGCTCCCGGCGGCGGCGCGCCAGCTCGAAGGTGTCGGTGTACCGGCGGGCGGCCGTGACGGTGTACGCCACCGCGGTGGCAGCCATCGCGAGCCGGTCGACCTGCCGCGCGTCGGGTCGTTCGGCGAGCACGACCTCCAGCACCCCGATCCGCTCCGCTCGCATCGTCACCGGCAGGTGCAGGGACACCCCCGTCTCCACGCCGCCCGCTGCGATCTCCTCGATCACCGGCTGCTGCTCGCGGAAGGCGCGGCCGGCTCCTGGCCCGTCGACTGATGTGCTGGGCTGGCGACCGCCTTCTGCGAAGTCCAGCGGTTCGAGCGTGGCTTCCTCGTAATCGGCCAGCCACAGGCGGGAAGTGCCTACGACGGTCGGCAGGTGCTCGGCGAGCACGTCGAGCAACTCGTGTGGGGGGCGCTGGTCGAGCGCTTGCAGGATCTTGCCGGCGAAGTCGTCTGACACAGGCGCTTCCAAGCGGTGGGTGGCGACGCATTGTTACCCGATTTGCGGCGACGACCCCCGGCCGGACCGAGCGTTTGTCACCAGCCACACCGCGGAGCCGATCGCCAGGAGGGTCCCTCCGCCGACGACTGCGACAAGCGGCAACGTGAACGCCAGCACCACGCAGAGCACCACGCCCAGGCCGGCCAGCCACCGCGGCCAGCGCCGTTGCTCCTCGGACAGCGTCCACGCGGAGGCGTTGGCCAGGGCGTAGTAGGTCAGCACTGCGAACGAGCTGAAGCCGATCGCGCCCCGCAGATCGGCCACCGCCACCAGGCCGCAGACGACGGCCGCCGCGGTCAGCTCGGCGCGGTGCGGGCTGCGATGCCTGGGGTGCACCGCGTCGAGGTAGCCGGGCAGCTCCCTGCGCCGCGCCATCGACAACGCAGTTCGGCTGACGCCGGCGAGCAGCGACAGCAGCACACCGGCCGCGGCCACACCGGCGCCCGCGCGCACGACCGGCGTCCAGGTGCTCCACCGGCCTGCCTCGACGACCGCCACGAGCGGATCGGGGTTTTGGGCCAACCCGCTCGCCCCGACCGCCGCCAGCGCCGCGGTAAGCACTACCGCGTAGATGGCGACGACGGCCCCCAGCGCGATCGGGATTGCCTTGGGGATGGTCGTCTGCGGGTCGCGGACCTCCTCGCCCAACGTCGCCAGCCGGGCGTAGCCGGCGAACGCGAAGAACAGCAGGCCGGCTGACTGCAGCACCCCCAGCGGCGTGACGGCACCGCTGACCGCCTGGTTGCCGGCCGCCGCCTCTCCCCCGGTCAACGCTGCCAGGACGACGAGGACGAGCACCGCGATGACCACGGTAACGATCACC